>NZ_JAMZEG020000002.1:347500-695000 GCF_024435075.2 Marinomonas maritima
TCTTCTAGCCATTTTTCACGCTTTGCTCGCAGCCTCTCAACGCCTCCAAGGGTTGGCTTTTATTTTGCGAAGTATGTACCAGTAGATAAAAAGTACGAGTACGAAATACAGCAGAGAGCTCTCTTAGGTAACGTCAATTTTTCGATTTATCCTGAGGGGAATAGAAAAGAGTACATGCCATTGGCGTTGGGTTATCCCGATAAACTCACTTATGGCTATGATCTGTTGTACCCGCAATATCGAGACATTAACGCCGTTATCCAAGCTCGTAATACGTCAATTCTAATGTTGTCGGAGCCGACAATCCCTCCTTTTTCTGATGCTGTATCGAACGTTGTTGCTGATACCTTTGTTTTGAGAGCACCTATTTATCTACCTGTTGACGTACGCTCCTATAAATTAACGGACAGTATTGGCTTCTATGGAATGGTTGGCGTGTATTTTAGTGTAGGCAGTTTGTTAGATCAGGTTACTCCTTTGGCTGGTCATGATTTGTATTATCGACTTGCTGACATTTCATCCAATGAGCCTATCTGGTTTGTGGATTCATCAACGGCTTCATCATGGGAGGAGGGGGAGTTTGATACGCATTATCTGTCTGTTGCTGGGCGGAAGTGGCGAATTGATACACGTTATCTGACAAGTATTAGCAGTCGAATTAATTGGCTTTTGGTTATTATTCCACTGTTTATTTTTAGTTTATTAGCCTTGATTTTGGCTTTATATACTCGGAAATTGTTCTTAACCTATTATTTAGCACTCGATTCTGTCAATAAGCGTATAGAGATAGATGAGTTAACAGGTTTATTAAGTCGCTATCAAATTCAGCGTGAGCTGGACGAATTAATTGTCACTTGTCAGAAAGATAATGCGCAGTTGGCCGCGCTGATTTTAGACTTGGATCATTTTAAAACCATTAATGACGCGTTTGGTCATGAAGTGGGCGATAAGCTGATTTCGAAAGTGTCAAAACGACTAACATCTGTTTTACCTAAAAATGCGATTGTTGGCTACTTGGGGGGAGATGCTTTTCTTGTTTTGCTTGTACATAATGATGATCAAGATATGCCACAGCTGAATACGCTGGCTAAAGAGGTGATACGAAAAATTAGTCAGAGTTATTTTGTGGATGGCTTAACACTTGATATTGGCTGCTCTATTGGTGTCGCTTTGTACCCAGAATTCGGTTTGGATGGCGTCACGCTGATTAAAAACGCTGATATGGCGGTTTATCAAGCCAAAACATCAGGGCGAGCAACGTATCATTTTTATGACGGTGAAATGGGTCGTCGATTTGCCCGTAATGTGAGAATAGAAACACGGTTGCGACAGGCGTTACAGAAAAAAAACCTAGAGCTTCACTTTCAGCCTAAAGTTGATCTTATCACTGAACGTTGTGTTGGTATGGAGGCGTTACTGCGCTGGAATGATGAGGAGCTTGGTGTGGTTTCTCCAGCCGAATTTGTACCTATCGCAGAGCAAGCAGGGATTATTTTACCTTTGGGTGACTGGGTGTTTGAGCAAGCTTTTAGGCATATATTAGAGTGGCAAGAGCAAGGTATAACAGTGCCGCCCATTGCGATTAATTGCTCTGCGGCTCAGCTTAAAAGGATCGATTTTTTACCTAAACTACTGGCATTGTTGAGCAAATACAAGATTGATCCGAGTCTTTTAGAGATAGAGGTAACTGAGTCTATCCTGATCGAAGACGCTGAAAGATGTGCCGAGCTTTTACGCCAGATTAGTCATCTTGGCATGAAGCTGGCGATCGATGATTTTGGTACTGGTTACTCCAGCTTAAGCTATTTGAAAGATTTGCCGTTCCATTATGTTAAAATAGATCAGGTTTTTATTCGTAATATTATCGAAGATAAAAAGCATGCGGCTTTGACTCACGCGATTATCAGCTTAAGTCATGACTTGGGACTTAAGGTGATCGCAGAGGGTATTACTAATATTGATCAATTAAATATGTTGAAAGAGTTTGGTTGCGATATTGGTCAAGGTTATCTATTTAGTAAGGCTCTTGGGGCGAATACCATGGGTAGTGATCCTATGATAGTGGCTCTTAATGAACAGGATAGTCTTGATTAAATCAGGTGTAGAGGGTGTCAAGTTGGAGCGTTACGAGCGACCTTTTCTTTAAGTGCTTCCCAAAATTGATTGAGGTTTGGATTTTGATTGAATTTAGATCGATACAAACGTATTTCTAACGGAATATGCCAGTTGTCTTCTCCTGCCAAAGCCACTTTGCCATAGTTTAATGTGTCTAGCATTAGACGTTTTGGAATCCAGCCAATACCATAGCCTTCCTTTACCATGGCTTTGATGCTGACTGAATGATAATTTTCAGAGATAGTGTGGAGCTGTGGAACGTCCCTTTGTCTTTGTAAGTGATGATGAATGACAGGTTGTAAAAACGAGTTTTCATAATAACCAATATAGGGAAGAGGCTTTCGTTTTACGCCGGGAAGCGTATATTTTGGTTCGCCATCTGCATTCGTTACACTGCAAGGAATGAGTGTTTCTTCGGATATTGTAATATGTTCGTATTGCTCATCATCCAAAGCGCGAATGAAGTTAATGGCTGGATGCCAATAGCAGAGCATGACGTCACATTGCTGATCCATCAAAGAGTTTACAAAGTCGATCCCTAGCCATGAACTGGACTTCATATTGATGTCTAATTCCATATTGATATCTTGGCAAAATGGTTCAATCACTTCTTTATAAAAGCTTAGAAATAAAGTCTGAGAGGTCACAAAGCGTATTTGAGACTCTTCTTGCTTTCGAATTTCTTGGCAGCGTTCTTTGGTGTCTTTGAGTTGTCGTGTAATCAACTCTGCGCTTTGAAGAAAGACTTCACCCGCAGGTGTTAGAGATAACGGAAGCGTATTACGGTCTATTAGTGTAACGCGCATCTCTTCTTCGAGCAGTTTTATCCGTCGACTAAAAGTCGGTTGAGTGACGTTTTGCTCATCTGCAGCACGTGAGAAGTGACGAGTCTTTGCGAGGGCGATGAAGTCCTCAAGCCATCTTATTTCCATGAGACCTCCTGATGAGCAGAAGACGTAAGCAAGAGCATCATAGTCGCCCCTCCTCAATTGCATGACAAGCCACACTACTGCTGTCGCTTTGTGGTGTCATAGCAGGTGACTCAACATAACATCGCGGGTTTGCATAAGGGCACCTTGCCTGAAAAACACAACCAATGGGCTTTTCTGTGGGGGTTGGCACTTCACCAATTAATCGAATCGGTTGGGCGATACTGCTGTCTAATCTAGGAATGGCCGATAATAAGGCTTGAGTGTAAGGGTGTTTTGGCGAGCTAAACAAAGTATTAGTTGGTGCCAATTCACAGATCTTGCCTAAATACATTACAGCGACTCTAGTGGCAAAATGCTCTACAACGGCAAGATCATGAGTAATAAAGAGATAACTAAGATTACGCTCTTCTTGCTTGTCCATCATTAGGTTTAAAACTTGAGCTTGTACAGAAACATCCAGAGCTGAAAGTGGTTCGTCAGCCACAATAAAATCAGGTTCAACTGACAATGCACGCGCTAAGCTAATGCGTTGGCGTTGCCCACCTGAAAATTCATGAGGGTAACGATCTGAGCTCGAAGCAGAGATGCCGACGGACTCTAATAATTCATCAATCTGTTCATCCACTTGCGACTGAGATAACTGTGGATTATGGAATGAAATGGGTTCACTGAGTGTTTGGTAAACGGTCATTCTAGGGTTTAACGATGCATAAGGGTTCTGAAAAACCATTTGCATACGACGACGAAAGAACATTCGTTGGCGATTGTTTAACTGATCTATTCGTTGATCAAGGTAATGGATTTCACCCGCACTAGGTGTTGTTAACCCCATAATGGCACGTGCAAGCGTGGATTTACCACAACCTGTTTCTCCAACCACACACAAGGTTTCGCCTTGATTAATCGTGAGGTTTATACCGTTTAATGCATGCACGCTGTCTTTTTTTCTTTTTAGCTTACCTTGATGGAAGCGCCATTGTCCAAGCCAGCTTTCGTTGGTGGTAAAGGCTTTTTCCAAGCCGCTAATTTGAATGAGAGGCGTCGCCATTAGCTGGCCTCCTTATCTTTATTAGCAAATTCATCGAGCATGTCTTCTACCAAGAAACAAGCAACAGTAGAGACGCCGCTGTAAATGAATTTTGGTTGTTCTTGTCGACACTTTTGCGTGGCGTAAGGACAGCGAGGGTGAAAAGCGCAACCTGATGGTCTTTCTGCTAGAGACGGCATACTGCCTTGGATTTGGTTTAGTCGCTGACCGGGTAGTGTCATCTGAGGTAGCGCGTTTAACAACCCTTGAGTATAGGGGTGTTGAGGGTCGTTAATTATTTCAAGGGTCGGACCTTCCTCTACCACCCGGCCGGCGTACATAACCAGGGTTCGATCGGCGACCTTAGACACGACACCAAGGTCATGGCTGATTAAGACAAGTGCAACGCCATTGTCACGGCAAATAGCCAGCAAAAGCTGTAATATTTCAGCTTGTATGGTGACATCAAGTGCAGTCGTTGGCTCATCAGCAATAATAATGTCAGGGTTGAGTAACAACACGGACGCAATGATGACCCGTTGTCTCATTCCGCCAGACAGTTCATGAGGGTATTGATCAAAGCGTTTCTCTGGTGATGCAATTTGCACGTGATGAAGTTTTTCGATGGCAATATTTCGAGCATCTTTATAGGTGACTTTGGTATGGCTACGGATGGTTTCAACCAGCTGATCACCAATAGTAAGTACGGGGTTAAGAGTCATCATTGGATCTTGAAAAATCATTGCGATGCGTTTACCGCGAACTTCTTGTAGCTGTCGCAGGTTCATTGTAGTGATTTCTTTATTTTCCAATCTGATTGAGCCAGAGGCGATATAACCCGGCTTACCAATGAGGTTTACAATCGAAAAACCTAATACGGACTTTCCGGCACCAGACTCACCAACAATAGCAATTCGTTCACCACGATTTAGCGTGAAGCTGACGTCAATTAGGGCAGCGAGTTCTCGCTGTTTCATATGGAAATTGACGTTTAAATTACTGACGCTTAATAAATTCATATTAGTCTTTATACGTCCTTGGATTTAGATGATCACGTAACCAATCCCCGAGTAAATTCATCGCTAAAATTAAGATAATGAGTGTGACACTGGGGATGACACAGATCCACCATGAACCCGCAAACATGTAGGCAAATCCGGCTGAGATAAGTGAGCCAAGCGATGGCTCTGTAGCAGGCATGCCTAATCCTAAAAAAGACAAGGCCGCTTCAGCAACGATGGCGTTTGCGATTTGAACGGTAAAAATAACCAAGATAGGCGACAGTGTGTTCGGCAAAATATGGCGAAACATGATGCGTTTTGAGCTAATGCCCATGACCCTCGCGGCATCGACGTATTCCTTTTGCTTTTCGGCTAACACGGAGGCTCGAATGGTTCGAGCAAAAAGCGGCCATTCGGTTAAGCCTATAACAAGAATGAGAATAACCATCGCGAGCTGTTGGTATCGAGCCATGCCAAAGAGCGACTGGAAAATAGCAAGGAAGACAATTGCGACCATCATGTTCGAAAAAGACAATTGAATGTCGGCGCAACGCATCAATAGGTTATCGATTCGGCCACCTAAATAGCCAGACACAAGGCCGATACAAATACCCAATGTGGCTTGAATTAGTACCGCACATATCCCTATGGTTAGTGAGAGTCGTGTGCCATATAAAATGACGGATAATAAATCTCGTCCTTGGGCGTCTGTCCCTAATAGAAAACGGCTGTCACCACTGATCCAGCTTGGTGCAATCTCCGCATTCATTAGATCCATAAAGGCCGGATCAGCAATGTCAAAAGGCGCAACCAGCGGAGCGAGTAGCGCGACAAGGACATAAAATATAAAAATAATCAGAGCCAATACGGCAAGTTTGTCGCCTACAAACCCCGACCAAATATGATTCCATCGACTGCCCGATATAGGATGAATGAGATCTTTTTTGGGGTACTTCATAAACCATGGCTCGCTAAGCGTACGGTCGGATTGACTAAACCATATATTAAGTCCACAACAGTGTTGGTGATAACAAACATGCCGCCGACAACAATTAAATAAGCTGAAATAAGGGGTGTATCAACTCGACTCACCGCATCCATAAACAAAAAACCCATGCCAGGCCATTGGAAAATGGTTTCCGTTAAAATAGTGTAAGCCACCAGTGTTCCCGCTTGGATTCCACCCACGGTGATAACGGGTAACATAGTATTTTTGAGAGCATGGATGAAATAGATTCGTCGTGCAGACAAACCTTTTGACCAAGCGAAACGTATGTATTCAGACTGCAACACTTCCATCATTTCTGCTCGAATTAAGCGTACAAAAATTGGCATTAGCGCAATGGCGAGGGTAAGACTTGGTAGCAGCAAATGTTTTAATCCGTCTTTGGTGAAAATTCCACTTTGCCATAAGCCCAAAAATTCCGTTGTTTGGCCTCGGCCAAAGCTGGGCGCCATGTTTAATTCGATGGAAAAAATGTACACCATAAGGATGGCGATAATAAAAATAGGCACGGACAAACCTATAGAGCTTATTATCATCAGCAGTCTGGATAAGAGGTGTTTTGGCTTTATTGCCGCCAAAACACCACAAGGTGTGGCGATTAAAGTGACGACTAAAATTGCACAAAAAGCCAGCTCCAAGGTAGCGGGTAGCTTTTTTAAAATAACGTCTAGCGCGGGTTCTTTGTAGTAGTACGATGTGCCAAGATCGCCGCGAATGGCGCCCTTAGCAAAACGCCAGTACTGTGCTACAAAACCGTCATTTAACCCCAATTCGTTACGTAGCTGATTGCGTTCATCAGACGACACTGACATACCAACCATTTGTTGTACTGGATCGCCTAGCTTATCTTGTATGGCAAAACTGATCACACTGATAATGATCATAACAAAGCAAGCCTGAATTAAGCGGCGGAGTAAAAAAATCAGCATTAGAGGGCGTTATTCCTACTTGTTATGGAGGTCATGATTTTGTGGTTCTCGTTGATAAATAACGTGAAGTATTCATTTACCTTCAATGAACAAGTCCCCCAAATGAGGATAGTTTTGGTCATTGACGACGTCTTGAATTTTAACATTGTCTTTGGCTGCCCAAATAAGAGATTGCCAATACAGTGGGACAATAGCTGAATCCTCATATAAGGTGCGCTCGATTTGCTGCATAAGGCGAAGGCGTCTTTCTGGGTTCATTTCCCTGTTCGCTTGATGAATGTTGTCATTAATGCTGTGTTTGCAATATTCGCTGGCATTATAAGCACCTAGTCCTGTTTTGGCATCTGGACAAGCGATAATAAATTCAAATAGATTGTTTGAATCCATGGTGTCAGATTGCCAGCCCAGCATCATTATATCCGCGCTGCGATCATCAAACTCTTTAAAGTATTGAGCCTTGGGTAGGGTTTTTAACTCTACAATAATGTTAATTCTAGCGAGCATTGCAGCGATGGCTTGGGCGACTTTTTCATCGTTCATGTAACGATTGTTTGGCGCCATCATGCTAATGCGAAAGCCTTTTTCGTAGCCTGCTTGCTTCATTAGTTCTAGCGCCCCGGTTAAATCGTATTCTGGCTCTAAGTTACTAATGTGTCCTAGAAAGCGATCAGCACTCAATTGACCTGCGGGTGAGGCATAACCTTTTAAGATCTTTTCGACAATGAGCGATTGATTGATCGCTAAATTGATGGCTTTTCTTACTCTAACATCTTGAAACTCTTTGCGACGTTTTTGGTTCATGTGCAGTAATAATATGCGTGTGCTTGGTAGCGTAACTAGCTGTATTCCTTGTATTTTTTTAGTTCGCTCTATATCGATAGGAGAAACGGGAAAAATAAAATCTACGTCACCTGAAAGAAGGGCTGCGAGTCGAGTTGAGTCAGCTCGAATCGGGGTCATGATTATTTGGTCTACGTTGCCAATCGAGTCTTTGTCCCAATAATTTGGGTTGCGCTTGAGTTCCATTCGGCTGCCCAACTCTCTACTTATTAGGCTAAAAGGTCCTGTTCCTGATACATTGCGTGAGGCAAATGTTTCACCGTATTTTATGATTTGGTCTTGACCTTGGTAGAAGATTTTATCCATTGGAAACACGTACGTCATGATGTTAAGTAACAATGGATTAGGGGTTGCTGCGTTTACATCAATTGTATAGTCATCGATCATGGAAACAGAGGCTATTGTGTCAAACATGGCGCGAAAGTCAGGGGATTTTTTTAAGCGATTAATTGTATAAACAACGTCTTTCGCTGAAAAAACATTTCCGGAGTGAAAGGTGACATTTTTTCGTAAAAAAAAGCGTATTGTACGTGAGTCAATATGCTGCCAATGAGTCGCTAAACGAGACTCGAATTGACCGTTTTGCTTCCATCGCAACAGGGGGTCAAACACTAAGTGTGAGAATTGCAATGTGCCTTCAGAAAGTTGTTCATGCGGGTCTAATGAGATTGGATCGGCATCAAAAGCCACTCTTAATGTTGTGGCTGCTGCCTTGTTACATAAGATTAGAGCCAAGCAGCAGGCTAAAATAACCTTTATCTTCATTCTTCTAGGTCTCTTTTTGGGATGGCTAGTGATGTGGTCGCTTTATTCTAAAGGTGGTTCTGTGCTCATGAATTGAAGAGTTTTGGCTTACATGAGTGAATGTTGACCATATAGGTGATACCTCATTTTTACAAATAAATGCGTAAAAAGACAGCAAGACTGTGTGATGCTGACGCTTTTAGACAATATATGTGTTTTATTTAAAATAATATAATTAAAAGAATGTTGATGAAAATGAATTATTTCGCGCACCTACACATAGCTTCTATCACTAATACGTCTTGGGTCGGAAATTTGCTTGGCGATTTCCCTGTTGATGTGAGTGAATTGGACTCTGACTTACTGGCGGGTTGGCGTTTGCATCAACAAGTTGATGTGATGGTCGATCAACATGAGGCGAGTGTTCTGTTTCGTTCTATGCCACGAAAAGGGCGTCGCAGATTTGCTGGAATTGTACAGGATATCGTAATGGATTATTGGTTAATACAAAATTGGAAACGCTTTAGTTCAGTGTCTTTGACGATCTTTTGTGATCAAGCGCTTCTGGGTCTAGTGAAAGATAAATATCGAAGTCCTGATCGTCTAAGAAATATGATTAGTTCATTAGAAGATGATAATTGGCTTTCCAGTTTAGGCACGCTAGAGGGCGTGGAAAAAGCGATTTACTCTATTATGCGGCGTTGGCGGTATGGCGAGCACTTGCAGTATTTCTTGGATGATTTACCAGAAGTGATTGCTCAGGCGGAAGCACCTTTTTTAGCGCTATACCCAGACTTACTGGATTACGTGCAAGGCGAAATGAAAAAAGCCGAGGCCACACACAGCCTCGGCTAATGGGCCTTTTAACTGTTAAGTCATAGTTGGCCCGATCGAGAGAACAACCAGATAAACGAGAAGTTTGGTGCAGATTCCTCGCTTTCGCTTAACTGGAATAATGATTATAGATGGTTTGTGTTGTGCCGCCTTGATTTAAGTCAGATTAGGCGAGATCGCTAAAATTAAACTCATTCTATTGGCGTGTAGTATTTTCTCTATCTTTGCGGAACTTGTGGTAGAATCCGCCACCGAAAAAGACTTGGTCATAAAGGGGAGTTAGGGTGAGCGTTCAGTGGTATCCAGGGCACATGAATAAAGCGCGTCGAGAAATCGAAGAAGTCATGACGCAAGTAGATATTGTTATTGAGGTGTTGGATGCCCGTATTCCTGATTCCAGCCAGAACCCTATGCTTAATACATTACGTGGGGAGGTTCCTGTTTTACGCCTTCTTAATAAAAAAGATCTAGCGGATAAAGTTCGTCTAGACTTATGGTTAGAGCATTGGCGTGATAATGAGACCATTTTGGCGCACCCTTTTTCTACATTGGATAAGGCGGATGTAGCAAAGATAAGTCAGTGGGTGAGCCAGATGGTTCCTCATCGAGGTAGTGCAGAAAAGCCAATTCGAGCGATGATTGCTGGTATTCCTAATGTTGGAAAGTCCAGCTTGATGAATGCGTTATTGGGGCGTCGTGTAGCGAAAGTGGGCGATGAACCTGCGGTCACTAAGTCACAACAAAAATTGAAAGTAACCAATGGTTTTCAATTGTTGGATACGCCTGGGATTTTGTGGCCAAAAATCGAAAACCCTGATGCCAGTTATCGTTTGGCGGTGACTGGGGCCGTGCGTGATACCGCCATCGATTATGAAGATGTTGCCTTAGTTGGTTTGAAGTTTTTTATCGCGGACTATTTGGACTCACTTGTTACCCGTTACAAGTTAAAGGAAGTTCCTTCTGACCCTTTTGATGTACTTAAAGTTATCGGATCTAAGCGAGGTGCGTTGAGATCGGGGGGCAAGGTCGATATGCATAAGGCCGCAGAAGTTTTTTTGAATGATGTAAGGACCGGAGCCATTGGGCCTTACGTGATGGAAACACCAGAAATGATTGCGCTTGAAGAGCGCTTGGTTGAAGAGGCGAAGGCAAAAAAAGAAGCCGCTCGGTTGGCGCGATTGGCCGCTGCGGTTCCTCAGCGTCAGCAAGCGAGCAATCTTGCTTATCGTAATAGTCAAGTTCAGTCAGCAGACCAAGCATCAGTCACCAATCAAAATGAGAATTTAGATGAAAAACAGTGAGGTTCACGGTCATGGATTATGAAATTGCCTTTGATCAGGACGAAAATGCTTATCGTATTTACACAGGGTACGAGTTCGCTGCGATTGGTGAATGGGTCTCTGACTATGTACGTGATTTGGACGCTATTCAGCGAGTACTAATGGCGGCCCGTTTAGCTGAAAATGAAAAAGAAACGACTGAATTTAAACACGGTCCTTTTGATGTTATTTTGAGTGAGGAAGGTGTGTCTGTCTCTCGTCAGGTTGATCTAGATTCGGCGGAAGAAGAGATAAAAGCGATGTTTGATTCCCAAGAAAGTTTTTATCAAACGTCGACAGATGGTATTCAAGCAGAATGTGGCTTAGAAGATCTAATTAATATGATTGAAAACTGGCATGAAGTTCTGCAGTAGTTGTTCCTTTTGCTGGCTGGGTTTACACTAGCTGTGTTTATTTTAATATGTTTTTAGGAAGCCAATATGCTCATCGAATTGGAAAAAGCACGTACTCGAAATAATGTTGTTCGCATTTTTCGTGAAGAATTGGACGGTCCGGATAGCTGGACTGACGGTTTTGTTGTGGATGCCAACGAAGAAATGGTTTTGCTCCAAATAGTGGATGACAGTGTCCGACTTAATGGTTATCAAGTTCTATTTCTGGAAGACATTAGCGATTTTGCACATCCGGCTCCTTTTAATGATTTTCAGAAGAAAGTTTTAGCACTTCGTGGTGAAAAGGTGGTTGATCCAGAAGTCGAGCTCCTCGATTTGGCTGTATTGCTCATCGACATCAGTGAAGAATTTGGATTGGTAACACTTCATCGCGAAGAGATTGAACCGGATAGCTGTGAGATTGGTCGTGTAATTCGTGCCGATGCAGTGACTTATGAGCTTGAAGAAATTGGCTCTGATGCTCGTTGGTTTGATGATACTTTTGAATACGATTTATATGATATTACTCGTATCGAATTTGGCGGCGCCTACGAAGAAGCATTATTGTTAGCAAATGATGCTATGGGTGACGATGCTTATGAGTTATCGGACGACTATCCCGATGACGGCATCGTTGATGATGAGTGAATACTGATTTACGAATGCGATTTGATAAAACGCCTAAATAGGCGTTTTTTTATGTGTGTTATTCTCTCAAGTCTGACAGGCCGCTGACTTTCTGTGATTCCATGGATGAAGTGCTTCGCGAATAAGATAAAACGAAAAATAGGAACCTTTTTATGTCTCGGTGGCTGACTCTTCTTTGTTTGCTTGTGCTCATTTCTGGCTGTGCGGCTTATGCGACGCATCAATTTGATACGGTGTTTGGGTCGGAAGATCCTGCGAACCGTATTAGTGAGTTGAGTGAAGAAGATACGGTTTTTTATAATGAACAGGTAAGGCCCATTTTAGACAGTCGTTGTGTCTCTTGTCATGCTTGTTACGATGCACCATGCCAGTTGAAGTTTACAGCTTCTGAGGGGGTTGAGCGAGGTGGTTCAAAAGAGCTTGTTTATGATGGTACTCGTTTGTTGGCATCTTCTCCCACTCGTTTATTCATTGATGCCAAAACGACTAAAGAGTGGCGGGTGAAAGGTTTCCATCCTGTATTAAATGAGCGTGAACAATCGCCATCGGCTAACTTACAGGGCAGCTTGTTGTACAGAACTATCGCTTTACGTAAAAAACAGGGGGCGTTTACTCAGCCAGTTTTGTCTGATGACTATGATTTTTCACTTGCTCGTGACCAGCAATGCGTGAGTGTTGAAGAGTATCAACAATTCGAAAAAGACTATCCTAATTGGGGGATGCCTTATGGCCTTCCTGCTCTTAATGCCAATGAATACAATGTATTAACGCGTTGGTTGGCGAAAGGTGGAAAGATGCCAAAAGCCGAGCTGGCACCTGAAAACGTTCAGCAACAAGTGGCGTTATGGGAATCGCGATTAAATAGCGATAACTTAAAAGGTCAGTTAATTTCTCGTTATATCTATGAACATTTGTATTTATATAGTTTGTATCTTGATGATGGTGAGGACTATCGCTTTCAGTTGGTTCGTTCAAAAACGCCACCGGGCGAACCTATTGATCGTATTGCGACTCGTCGGCCATATGACGCTCCGGGCGTGGATCATGTTTATTATCGGTTCTGGCTTGACCCAGAAGTAAAGGTCCAAAAAAACCATATTCCTATGCAGTTGGATGAGGCGCGTTATTTACGTTGGATGTCATATTTTTATGGTGAAGATTATAAGGTAACAAAAGATCCAGGGTATGACGCTAAAGTGGCGACGAACCCGTTCAAAGCTTTTCGTGAAATACCGGCGTATGCGCGCTATCGATTCTTGTTGGATCACTCTCAAAAAACCATTATGGCGTTTATAAAAGGTCCAGTTTGTCGTGGTCAAGTCGCGGTAAATGTCATTAATGAGCAGTTTTGGGTGTATTTCATTGATCCAGAAGTCGTTCATAACAAAGGCTCTGCCGACTATCTAGAAGATCAAGTTCAGGATTTAGACTTACCGGCGGTGGGATCAAGTACTACTTTGAATCCGGCGTCTTGGATTGGCTTTTCTGAGCAGCAAAAGTCTTATTTATCGGCCAAAGCGGCTCTGTTTGAAAGTGAAGTGGGTAAAAAAGTACCAATAGATTTAAGTTTGATTTGGGATGGTGATGGCAATAATGAAAATGCGGCACTTACTATTTTTCGTCATTTTGACAATGCTTCTGTTGTCAAGGGAATGGTAGGGCAGCATCCTAAAACAGCTTGGGTAATAGATTACCCGTTGTTAGAGCGAATTCATTATTTATTGGTGGCGGGCTTTGATGTGTATGGCAATGTGGGCCACCAATTGGTTACTCGTTTGTACATGGATTTTCTAAGGATGGAGGGTGAGATGAATTTCTTGCTTCTATTGCCAAAAGAGGACCGTGAGTCTATCCGAAAATATTGGTATCGAGACGCCAATGAAACGATTAAAAACTACATTTTTAGTGATTACATTAAAATAGATCGACAGTCTAAAATTTCGTATGAGACCGATGATCATCAGTCTGAATTGTACGAGATGCTACGAAAAAAATTAGCCAAGGTGCTGGACCATGATTACGACCTTGAGCAAAGTAAGCTTTCTCCGAATCAGCGTAAAGCCTTATATCGACTTCAGGCCAAACGTGGTGATGGCCTAGCTTTTTTACCTAATGTAGTGACTGTTTTGGTGACTAAGCAAGGCGTTCCTATGGACGTTATTAGTATGATTCACAATAAGGCGCATGCAAATATTTCGAGTCTACTGGACGAAGAGGCGGCTCGGTTACCTGCTGAAGATGGCGTTACTTTAGTAAAAGGGGTTCTTGGGGATTACCCTAATGCCTTAATGCAGGTAGAAGAAAGTGAGTTAATTGATTGGGCAAATCAAGTTGCGAATCTAAAAACACGAAAAAATTATTCAGACCTTTTGGATGGCTTTGGAATTCGAAGAACGCACCCGAATTTTTGGTTTGTAAGCGATGCTATTGCTAATTTTAATCGGCAGGATCGTCCAAGAGAAAGTGGTATTCTGGATTATAATCGACTAGAAAACAGATGAAAAATAGGCTGCGCTGGCGATTGCTAGCGCTTCTGCATTATCTGCAATATTGAGTACTTGTATCTGTTCTTTGTGAGCCCAAAATACTAGGTATTCTTTATTGTTAGAACACTCTGTTAGTGGAAAATATTATGATTCCTTTTTCTATTCTTGATTTGGCGCCGGTTGCTGACGGTTGCTCTGTTGCGGATTCTTTAGCGATGAGCCGTAAAATGGCAATAGCCGCTGAAGAAAACAATTATTTGCGTTTTTGGTTGGCTGAACATCATGGAATGGCGGCGGTTGCCAGTTCTGCGACATCCGTTGTGCTGTCTTATCTTGGCTCAGCAACGTCAAAAATTCGCATTGGTTCTGGTGGCGTTATGCTACCAAATCATTCCCCTTTGGTGATTGCGGAGCAGTTCGGTACTTTAGCCGAGCTATATCCTAACCGTGTTGATTTAGGTTTAGGTCGTGCTCCGGGTACCGACATGCAAACAGCAAGAGCGCTGCGCCGTAACATGGATGCGTCCGTAGACAGTTATCCTGATGATGTTCTGGAGTTGCAGCGTCTACTGGGTAGTAGCAAGCAGGGGTTAATGGCAGTCCCTGGTTGGAATACTCACGTTCCTATATGGATGCTAGGGTCGAGCTTATACAGCGCCCAAGTCGCCGCAGAGTTCGGTTTACCTTACTCCTTTGCGTCTCATTTTGCTCCAGATCAATTGATTCAAGCGCTTACTGTGTATCGTCGTAATTTTAAAGCGTCAGAGCAAAACCCAAAACCTCATACTATGGCAGGCGTGATGGCGGTTGTAGCGGACACGGATGAAGAGGCGAAATATTTATTTACCTCTGCTCAGCAGCAATTTGTGAATTTGCGTCGCAATCGCAATGTGCCCTTTGCTAAACCCGTTGAGTCAATGGACGAAATATGGTCACCGAGTGAAAAACACATGGTAGAGCATATGTTGCAATTCGCGGTGGTTGGTTCGAAAGAGTCTGTTGCCTTTCAGCTGTCTCGTTTTTTAGAGTCAACAAAGGTTGATGAGCTTATTGTTTCTATGCCCATTCATGATTCCGAGGCAAGATTGAAATCATTACGTTTGATGGCTGAGGTTAGAAATAGTCTGGTGTGATCGATTGCGATGAAATTCAACAAGCCACTGGGTACTCCAGTGGCTTTTTCATTTATTTGTCGTAAGGAGAAGGAGTATCGGGGATGACTTGCGTTTTAAATCGGCGATGAGTCCAAAAGTATTGTTCTTTTTTGGGTTCGATAACGGCTTGCATTAGCTCATTTATCCTAGTGGCATTTTCAATATCATCTTGGCTTGGGTAGTTTTCGACTTCCGTAAGACTGAGGTGATAGCCATTTTTTGTTCTGCCATAGTCGTAAAGCACCACAGGCGCATTTGTCATATTTGCTATGCGTCCGATGTGGGCAATTGTTGCGCATTGGCGGCCATAGAAAGGCGCAAAGACCGAGTTTTTTCGGCCATAGTCCTGGTCAACTGCATACCAAACCGCTTTGTTCTGCTTCAAAGACTTGAGAACTTCTCGCATGTTAGTGCGTTCAATGGTTTTGGAGAAAATAGCTTGGCGCTGTCGTTCCATTACCCAGTTCATTACCGGATTGGTTTGCAGCTTGTATATGGGGTGGACATCCATAAAACGCGGCATCTGGCTTCCGCAAATGTCGAGGGAGGAAAAGTGTCCGCTTATTAGTATGCATCCGCGGCCCTTAGCCAAGACGTTGTCAACGACCTCTTGTCCTTCAAAAGTGGTTTTTGATTGAAACCTCTTTTGGTCTTGAAACCAAGAGGAAAAAGTCTCAATCGTACCTTTACCCATGCTTTCAAAATGTGATTTTGTCAGGGCTTTGCGTGCAATGTCAGTCATTTCTGGGTAGCAAATTTTTAGGTTAACATCACAAATGTGTCGACGTCTTTTGGCAATTGAATAGAGCAGGCGCCCAAGGTATTTCCCCAGTCCTTGCTGCAGAGACCAAGGCAAAAAGCTTAATAAATAGGCGACGCCCATAAGGCTCCACGTTAGCCAGTGTTTGGGGCCTAAAAGGTGGGTGATGCTTTTGTCTAGAGTTGTTGTCTTTTTAGCCACGGTAGCCTTCCAAAAAGTTGCGCCATTGCGCATCAGTAATATCGAATTTTGTGTGCAGTTTGTCTTCTTTGTCCAAGGAACGCTTTAATCTATCAATATTGGCGAGCTTCCAATTTTCATCATGAGATCGTCGCTCGCACTTGTCAAAATCAATGAGCCAGATTTTATCATCTTGATCAATCATGATGTTATGGCAGTTTAAATCTGAGTGATAAATACCTTGGTCATGGAAGCGTTTAATAACGGCTCCTATCTCATGCCAATTTATGTTTTTGCTGTCGCCATCTTTGATGAGATCAAAAAGGTCCTTGGCGTTTGCTATGGTTTCGGTTAGTAGTGCGCTCTGATAAAACCCTTTTTCGACTGTATATAGACCGCCGATAGGACGAGGAACAGGTAAGTCTAGTGAGCGCATGTGTTCTAATAAACTTAATTCTAGCCAAGGGCGTGTGTGTTTTTGCCCTGTAAAAAGAAAACGGCTTTTATTGAATTTCGCAATCAGGCCGCCTCGTCGATAACGACGAATGACAAATTTTCCCAATGGGGCATTAATAAACCAAACTTCGCCGCGTCCGCTACCTGTTCCTGTTAGTGCGTTTTGTGATTGCCAGAACGAAGGGTCAAACCATAAGGGGGTTATGGGAAGGGTTTGATCACTTTTTAACAATATTGTGGTAGGCGATATTTTGATGGTTTGTGGCATGCGGCTCGCTTCATTAAGGTGTTCTTTGTTGTGCCTATAAATTTGGACACATTCAACAGCGACTATTCTATAATACTTGCTGAATTTAAGCAGCCCTAGAGGAATACATGCAACAAGAGAATATTCAGCATTTGGCAGTGATTCGGTTATCGGCTTTGGGGGATGTGTGCCATGCCATGGCTGTGGTTCAATCTATTATGAAGCGCCATCCATTGATGCAGGTGACTTGGGTTACTTCGCCGTTAGAAGCAAATCTTGTGCGTTTGCTAGATGGTGTTCGGGTTGTCGAGTACGATAAAAAAAGTGGTATTTCTGGTTTGCTGGCGTTGCGTTCTCAACTTAAAAATCAAGTTTTCGATGTGTTGTTGCATTTACAGTGGTCTTTTCGGGCCAGTCTAGTATCGCGGATGGTGAAGGCAAAAAGACGAGTCGGTTTTGCGTTGTCACATTCGCGAGAGAAGCAGCATTGGTTTGTGAATGAGCTTGCTCCTGAGCCACAAGGCGAGCATGTATTGGACTCTTTTTTGTCTATTGCCAGCGTACTTGGAGTAACTCAGCCGTCATTGCCTTGTGAGCTATCGTTGCCAGAAGTGAATTTTAATCTGCCAGATCGCTATGTGGTGATTAATCCCTCGGCTTCTAAAGCGGATCGAAATTGGACGATAGAAGGTTATCAAGCGGTTTTAGATCGCTTGTTAGAGAAAGGCATTCTCCCTGTTATTACAGGTGGGCCTTCAGCCGACGAGGCTAGCTTTGCAGAGTTAATTATCGCTGATCGAGGTGAGCAGGTTCGTAATTTGGTTGGTAAAACGCCACTTAATATGATGCTGACTGTATTAAAGGGGGCGTCACTTGTGGTGAGTCCAGACACTGGGCCTGCGCACATGTCTACCTTAGTGGGAACCCCTGTACTTGGGTTGTATGCTCATTCCAATCCTCAGCGAACGGGGCCATATCGGGATTTAGATAAGGTCGTTAGTGTTTATGAAGAATTGGTAGAGAAAGAGTATCAGAAGCCAATTGCAGAGTTGCCTTGGTCAACACGAGTGCATGACCCAAGGGCCATGCAGCGTATTCGTGTAGATCACGTTTTGGCTCAGCTGGATGCGCTTATTTAGCCAGTAATTGTTCTGCTAGTTTAAGGTCCAGAGTTGCCTTTAGTAATTTGAATAACTGGATAGAGGCGTCAATTTCTTCTTTTCTGTTGGTTAGGCTCTCAATATTTAAGCCAAGTGGAACACCAAGCGGCAGTGCGGTTTCTATAATTTGTTCTAGAGCATTACGGCAAATTTTGATGGATTCATCGAGTGGTGCTTGAGCATCTAATATGCGGTGCTTGGTTGCGTCTGGCACAGAGATACCTAACCATTCAATGAATTCGAGTGTTTTTGCGCTACCGCAAGGCGTAAACGTCAAAATAATGCGCTTTGGTGTTTCACCTTTTTCTTTGCAGGTTCTTGCATAACGGCTGATTAAATCGGCTGTCGCTTGGTGGTTGTAAACCGCTTGAGAAATAAAGAATTCACACCCTGATTCAGATTTTTTCAAAAGACGTAAATGCTCGTCGCCTTTCTTGGCGTGGCGTTCTGCAATGGTAACGCCGCCCAAGTTGAAGTTATGAGGTGACTTTTTGAGTGCTTCATAGGCTTGTGGCAAGGGTAATTTAATGTCACCACTTGATGATGGAGAGCCAACAAGAACCAAATCACGAATACCATACTCTTCCCACGCTTCTGTTAACCAGCCTGAAAATGCTTCTGAACTGCGAGATGATACCGATTTATAAGTGATAACAGGTTTGTTTGATTGTTGGTGAAGTCGTTTCGACCATGCTCTTGGGTCATGAGTTTCCATAAATGGAAAAGGGCGAGGCTTATCTATACGACTTGTTTCATCTTGTATGTCATAAACAATTAAGCCATCTACATCGATCCCTTCTAAGCGCTCAAGCAGTTTTTGGCTTATTTGTACAAGCTGTTCTTCGTCGAGAGAGGATCGTGGTGGTGTTGTACCAATAAAGTAAACACCTCGACTAGGGTCTTGAAACTTTGTTGCCAATTGCGATTTCATAATGTCACACTCTAAGTAGATGAGGCAGATAATGTCGTTCTGTACCTCAGTAAGTTCGTTTGATGCTTGTATTCTAACAGTGAAATCAATTCAAGGCTTTGCCTTGAAGTTGAATAATATTGTAGATGAAGTGAGGTTGGCTAATGGGCTTAAGGCCAAGAGAGAGGGTTCTATGTCAAATATTGATTTAAAGGGTTTACCAACCACCGCGGCTTCTAGTCTGCCGCCCGTTCATACTTGGAGCCCGCCTTTTTGTGGTGATATGGATCTTGTCATCAAAGCGAATGGGGAATGGTTTCATGAAGGTGGCAAGATTAAGCGTCCTGCAATGGTGACGATGTTTAGCCGTATACTATGGTTTGACGCTGGCGAGTATTTTTTGGTGACGCCTGTTGAGAAGGTTCGGATTCAAGTCGAAGATGCGCCTTTTCTTGTGACTGCTTGGCAGTGGGTAGAAACCGAGCAGGGTCGTACGATCGAATTTAAAACACAAACAGAGGATGTTTTGTTGCTTGGTATTGATAGCGATCTATGGATGGCGTCATATTTAGGTGAAGAGCGCCCTTATGTTTCTATGCGCTATGGTATGAAGGCGTTGGTAGGTCGAAACGTCTATTATGGAGTGGTAGACAGCCTTGAACCTGTTGATACGCCTGAGGGTGTTGGAATGGGCATAATAAGTGCGGGTAAAACCTATTTTTTATTGCAAGATGAATAACGGATTTTAGTGTGTCTAGGTTATAATGCGCGAATTAAGCGTGACAATCTGTTTACGTGTGTTTATTCGTGTTAAAGGGGTATTTTTTTGTTATTCGAAGAATTTGGTTTTGATAATCGCATTTTAAAAGCCATTGGTCATTTGGGGTTTGATGAAGCGACAGAGATTCAAACTCGCGCTATTCCAGAAGCTATGGCTGGAAGAGACCTATTAGCGTCGTCAAAAACAGGTTCAGGTAAAACACTCGCTTACCTCTTGCCTGCGTTACATCGTGTTTATAAGAAAAAAGCCTTGTCCAAACGTGACCCACGTGTGGTGGTTTTGGTACCTACTCGTGAGCTTGCAAAGCAAGTGTATGGTCAGTTGCGCCTTTTGTTGGCGTCCAGTCGTTTTACTTCGATCCTTATCCAAGGTGGCGAAAATTTTAACGATCAACATAAGCTCTTGCAAAAAGATCCACATTTTATTGTCGCGACACCAGGCCGTTTGGTTGACCATTTAAAACAACGCCATCTTTTTCTCGATGGACTAGAGCTGCTTATTTTAGATGAAGCGGATCGCATGCTGGACTTAGGTTTTGCGGAGGCCATGCGAGCGATTAACGTGGCGGCCAGTCATCGCCAGCGTCAAACTTTATTCTTTTCAGCAACGCTGGATAATACAGAAGTAAGCGGAATTGCGAGCGAGTTATTACGCGAGCCTTCACGTGTTGCGATCGGTCAAGGGTTTGATGAGCACACAGACATCACACAACATGTGTTGCTTTGTGATCATCTAGATCATAAAGAAGCGTTACTAAAGCATATTCTAGTAGGGCAAACCATTAAGCAGGCGATCGTCTTTACAGCGACGAAAAGCGATACAATTCGTTTGTCAGAGATTGTGGCTGGTTGGGGTTTAAGTACCCAAGCACTGAATGGAAACTTGTCTCAAAGTGCACGTAATAAAACAATGGACAGTTTTGCAAGAGGGCAGTTTGATGTGCTTGTGAGTACGGATGTCGCTTCTCGAGGCCTAGACATTGCGAGCGTGTCCCATGTCTTTAACTTTGATTTACCCAAGCAAGCAGAAGAGTTTGTCCACAGAACAGGCAGAACAGGCCGTGCAGGTTTTAAAGGTGATGCTTATTCTTTGGTTGGCCCAAAGGATTGGGTTAACTTTAAGGCGGTAGAAGCCTTCTTGCAGAAAACGTTTTCAACAGAAGTAGTTGAAGGGTTAGAGCCAAAATTTAAAGGTTTAGCGCCACCGAAACCAGCGGTTCAGGCTAACAAAAAAACCAATGCGAAAGGGCAAAGCGGAGCGCCTAAGAAATCGTCTAAAAAGACACAAGGAAAAGCACGCTTTCATGATAGCCAGCAAAAAGATGGTTTTGAGGCGTTTAAGTTGCCTCCAAAACGTTTTGACGTAAAAAATGATATGGGTGATGAAGACTAGTCGTTTAGTCACTTGTTTAAAGCGTTTGTGTTTATTAATTGACAGATGAGCCGCATTCACGCTATTGGTTAATCTTTCTTATCTATTGGAGATGAGCTTATTAATCGTTTACCCCCATTAAATTCACTAAGGTGTTTTGAATCCGCTGCCCGTCATGGCAGCTTCAATAAAGCAGCCAAGGAATTGTCTGTTACACCTTCGGCAATTAGTCATCAAATTAAAGGCTTAGAGAGTTTTCTAGGCCTTGAATTATTTCGACGGACTAAGCGCAAAGTAATATTAACGGAAGCTGGGGAATCTTACTTAAAGCCAATCAAAAGTATTTTTGAGCAGTTGGAAAATGCGACATCAGAATTAAAAAGCCAGCAAAAAACTGGCTCACTTCGATTGGCCGTCGCCCCCGCTTTTCTTACGCGTTGGCTAATGCCAAGAATGCAACGTTTTCAAGATCGTTATCCCGATATTCAGATTGAAATTAGTTCATCCACCGGTTTGATTGATTTTTCTGCCAATGACATTGATATGGCGGTTTATTTTGGTAGTGGTGATTGGGACGATGTCGAGACATATTATTTGCGTCCAGCCCGATTGGCGCCTGTGTGTAATCCTAAATTAATTAAAGCCGATCAACCTATTAACATCCCAGAAGATATGCGTTTTTACCCTCTTTTGCATGTGACGAAGCGAAAAGACGAGTGGCATGATTGGTTGCAGCAGCACGATCTAGATCCTAAGTTATTTCGTCGTGGTTTGATGTTTTCTAGTGGTTCTCTAACGGCAGGTGCAGCGGCGCAAGGTTTGGGTATATCGTTAACTGATCCTGAGTTAATTATGCCGGAGATTGAAGCGGGAACGTTAAAAGTATTGTTTAATCAGCATTTGATCACCAATCGATCGTTTTACTTAGTTTATGAAAAACGTCGCTCTGTGACGTCTGCGATGTCGGCTTTTAAAGAATGGATTATTGAGGAGATGGTAGGTAATAAAAATACTTAGCGGTATCTCTTATCAGAGCATCACAACATATTTTTAAAAATGTAAATGAGAGTTTATATATGAGCACAGCATTAACGGTTAATAGCTATTTTAATGATAAAGTAAAATCCATTGCATTGGATAATAAAGAAGGAACATCAACCGTTGGTGTGATGGCTGTTGGTGAGTATGAATTTGGTACGAGCCAAAGAGAATACATGACAGTCGTATCTGGTGCCTTGATGGTTAAACTGCCATCTTCAGATAGCTGGAAAGTATTTGTGAAAGGCGATACGTTTATTGTCGAAGCAAACCAGAGTTTTCAGGTTAACGTGAAAGAAACGACGGCTTATCTTTGTCGTTATGAATAATTTTTTTTAAAATATAAAAAAGGGCTGATTGAATCAGCCCTTTTTTGTGCGGTGTTTTTATTGATAACCGATGGTTAGCCACCCACGACATTAACCAATAACGTTACCGTATCTCCAGGTTGAACGTATTTTTTGCTGCCCACGTTAGGATTCCAGTCTCGAATATCATTGATAGACACTTTGAATTTATTAGCAACTAAGGCTAAAGAGTCACCAGAGCGAATCGTATAGACTACTTTTTTCATTACACTGCGTGTGCTTTTTTCTGACTGTTTAGGTTCGAGCCAAACAACAAGCTTCTTTCCAGGAATAAGAGGGTCGCCAAGGCCCATGTTGTTCCAGCGAGCGAGTGTTTTGCTGTCTGTGTCGTATTTGTTTGAAATCAGCCATAAGCTATCACCAGGGTTGACAGTATAGTTTATTTTAATCCGATTTCGATTTGGCGCGCGCGACTGTTTGGCTAATAGGCGCTGATGAGAGCTTAATGTGTAGCTTTCTATTTTATTACCAGCAACAGGGATCATCAATTCTTGGCCAACGCGGATCATGGTTGAAGATATTTTGTTGACGTTCTGTAGAACGTTTACGGTAGTGTTGTGCTCTTTTGCAACCAATAATAAATTATCACCTGCCTCTACTGTATAGCGAACCCATGTCACACGTTCTTTATTGGGGATTTCAGCAAGCTTGGTTCGAAATTGCTTAGCTTTACTAATAGGCATAAGAAGTCTGTGAGGACCATCTGGAGAAGTGGCCCATTGATTGAAGCCTGGGTTTAATAGATACACTTCATCGATACTGACTCCTGCCATTTCAGCGGCTTGCGCTAGATCAAGTTGTCCGCCAATGTTGACGACATCGAAATAAGGTTTGTTTGGGATGAAATACGTTGAGTAATTATACTTTTCTGGGTTTTTAATGATTTTTGCTAGAGCGATAAGTTTTGGAACGTAAGCACGAGTTTCTCTAGGAAGGTCTAGAGACCAAAAGTCCGTTGGCTTCCCTGCTTTTTGGTTCTTTCTAATGGCTCTGCGTACGGTGCCTTCTCCAGAGTTGTAAGAGGCAAGTGCATGTAACCAGTCTCCATCAAACATTTTGTGCAAGCGAGTAAGGTAAGCAATGGCGGCTTGGGTTGAGCCTATTATGTCTCTTCGACCGTCATACCACCATGTTTGATCCAAGCCATACATTTGGCCCGTTGACGGAATAAACTGCCAAGGTCCAGAGGCGCGACCATGGCTGTACCCAAAAGGATCAAAACCACTCTCTACAATCGGAAGCAAAGCAATCTCTGTTGGTATGCCCGCTTTCTCTAATTCATCGACGATATAATAAAGATAGCGTTCACCACGTTTTGATACTCTATCTAGATAAGATGGGTGAGAGCTAAACCAACGTAATTGAGATGACAGTCTAGGGCGATCTAAGTCAATATCCATCTGATATCCAGCTCGGATTCTATCCCAAAGATCGTCTGGAATTTTTGGCTTGCTTGCCGCAATAACGGGTTCAATAGGTTCCTCGTCAGGCGTTTCTTCTGTTACGTTGACTGGAGGCACTGTGTCGATGAAACCGAGTTTTTCGGTGTCAGCTTCTACCATATCGACTTCTTCTGCTGGTTCTAAAAGATCCGCAGATGTATTGTTTTTCTCGATTTTAGAGGCGGTTTGGCAGGCACTTAAGGTTAGGCTAACAAGGCAAACCCAGAAAAATTTATATGTCATGAAGGTCACAAAATTGAATAAAGTTTGGACATTTTAAGGGTGTGGCGATAGAGGTCAACTAAAACTATCTTTAGCACGCCTTACTTGACTAAAAGAAGCAATGGAATTGTTGGCTGGAATTTCATTAAGTTGTTGAGCTGCTTGATTTTTAAGAGACTCATTATGGCTTCTCAAAAAAGGGTTAGTTTTTTTCTCTAAGCTCAATGTTGTGGGCAATGTAGGTTGGTTATTCGAACGTTGTGTTTGGCTTGCGTTATTGCTATCAATGAGCGCCTTATTTTTAGGCTCTAAGGATAAGGCAAAACGGTAGTTGGCCAATGTGTATTCGTGTGTACAATAAATTAGGGTATTATCAGGCAGCGATGAGATTCTTGTCATAGCCTCCAGCATTTGTTTGTGGGTTCCTTCCATTATGCGTCCGCAGCCACCTTTGAATAAAGTGTCACCACTAAACAGCACGGGGGGGTTCTGCTCTGAAAAATAGCATAAGTGGTCTAGGGTATGACCTGGCGTCGCTATCACCTGAAATATCTGTGAAAAAATAGAAACAGTATCGCTATCATGGACAGGATGAGTAACCAGCTCCTTTAGATGTTCAGGGCCATAAACCGAGCATTTTGCATGATGCTTGAGTTCTGCTACGCCACCAGTATGATCCTTGTGGTGGTGAGTAATTAAAATACCGGCTATTTTTTTCTCGTGTTCGTTGCAATAGCTCAAAACCACGTCGGCCGAACCAGGGTCGACAACCCAAACGTGTGAACTATCTTTATCTTGGATTATCCATATATAATTGTCTTGGAATGCTGGAAGCGGAAAGATGGTCATAATTTGTCTACTTTAATAGAGATTGTTGTATTTCATATGACGTGTTTATAAGAAGAAGAAATGCACTGTCATGCCGTTTTAAATAGAGAATTCATTGTATGTTGGATGATCAATCAAGACAATTTTTTCAAAATTGGTACCAAAGTAACCTAGGCCATAATCTGTTGCAATTAGAGTTAGATGAGGTTGCCTCTGAGCTCGACTCCGCGGTGGGTTACTATTTAGTCACGCAATCACCTCTTAGGGATTTCTGTTTAAAGAATCACCGCTTACGTGAGAGTATTTTAATTGCGCCTGTTCTAGAATTTGGTGCCCCCGATAATACTATTGTGGCTAGAGCCTGTGAATTGCCTTTTGAGGCAGATGGCGTGGACGTTCATGTCTTTCATCATGCATTAGATACTTCAGCCACGCCTCATGATGATTTACGGGAAGCAGCAAGAACGTTATTGCCGAGCGGTAAATTAATTATTATTGGTTTTAATCCTTGGGGCTTATGGGGATTCTGCCGACTGTTTTCAAAGCGTGTAAAAGCGCCTTGGTGTGGCCGCTTTATTGCCCATCAACGTTTAGAAGACTGGTTAAAAGTAGCCGGTTTGACCTTGGAGACAAAACGTTTTATTCATTACGAACCGCCATTACAAAGTGGTAAGTGGCGGTCGCGCTTTAGCTGGATTGATAAAATATTGAGTCCTCTTAAACTGCCTTTTAGTGGCGTTTATGTTATGACGGCAACAAAGCAGGAAAAGCGCTATATACCCTTAAAACCTCGTTGGTCGGGTGCTCGTGTTCGAGTGCCCCCCTTAACAAAACCAACCGCAAAAGAGATGAAAGAGTGAAAAAGGTAGAGATGTACACAGATGGTGCTTGCAAAGGCAATCCTGGGATTGGTGGTTGGGGAGCTTGGCTTACCTTCGGAGAACATGAAAAACGCCTTTGTGGTGGCGAGCATGATACAACGAATAATCGGATGGAGTTATCAGGCGCAATAGAAGGGCTTCGGGCGTTAAAGGAGAAATGCAGCGTGACACTTTATACTGATTCATCCTATGTTCAAAAAGGCATTACAGAGTGGTTGGCTGGCTGGAAACGAAAAGGCTGGATGACGTCTTCAAAACAGCCAGTCAAAAATAAAGACTTATGGCAGGCGTTGGATGAGCAGTGTCAACGTCATGATGTAACTTGGAAATGGGTAAAAGGGCATGCAGGTATAGAAGGTAACGAGATTGCTGATCAGCTGGCTAATCAAGGGATTGAAGAGTTAAGGGCCGCATCATGAGACAGGTTATTCTCGACACAGAAACAACCGGTATTGATCCTAAACAAGGCCACCGAATCATCGAAATTGGTTGTGTAGAAATGATTGGTCGTAAGCTGACCAAGCGACATTTCCATGTTTACATCAACCCAGATCGAGAAGTGGAAGAAGAAGCGTTTCGTGTTCATGGTATCAGCAATGAATATCTTGCAGACAAGCCGCGCTTTCATGAAATTGCTCAAGAGTTTTTTGAGTTTATAAAAGGCGCTGAGCTTATTATTCACAATGCGCCGTTTGATATTGGCTTTATGGATCATGAATTTGCCCGTGTGGGCGGTTATCCAAAAACGGCTGAAGTGTGTGGCGTTTTTGATAGCTTGGTTTATGCTCGAAAAAAACACCCAGGCCAGAAAAATAACCTTGATATTTTGTGTCGACGTTACGGCATTGATAACTCTCATCGAGAATTACATGGAGCACTCTTAGACGCTGAGATTCTTGCTGACGTGTATTTGTTGATGACAGGTGGGCAAACCAGTTTAGGATTGGCGAATAATTCAGATTCGGATTCTAAGCAAGAAGGTGAATTGGGCGAAATCCGACGTTTTTCTCCAGATCGACCTGCATTGAAAATTATTCGAGCCAATGAAAATGAATTAAAAGTGCATGAAGAGCGACTGGATTTAATTGATAAAAAATCAGGCCAGTCTTTATGGCGAATTAAACATTAATACTATCTTGTATTGAAAGTGTAAAATAAAAAAAGCCCTCAAATGAAGAGGGCTTTTTTTATGTTCTTTTGCGCTAAGCGAACTATCTACAATAAGTAAACGACGCAAAGGCCGCCGACAATACTTAGTACGATAGTGTAAGGCAGAGCCATCCAAACCATTTTACCGTAAGACAAGCGTAACAGTGGCGCAATGGCTGATGTTAATAAGAAGAGGAATGCAGCTTGTCCATTAGGCGTGGCGACACTTGGGAGGTTGGTACCTGTATTGACAGCAACCGCTAATGTATCAAAGTGCTCGCGAGTGATGGTGCCAGCATCCAATGCGGCTTTAATCTCATTAATATAGACGGTGGCGACGAAGACGTTATCGCTGATTGCTGACAGTAAACCATTGGCTATAAACAGCATTATAGGTTGGCGCTCTGTTGGCATATTAAGCACCACATCAATTACAGGCTGGAATAAATGCTGGGAATGAATGACGGAAACAACCGTAAAAAACACCACCAGTAGGGCGGTGAAAGGCAGAGACTCTTCGAAAGCATGACCAATACGATGCTCTTCAATAATGCCATTGAACGACGTTAATAGAACAATGACCATTAAGCCGACTAAGCCGACTTCTGCGACGTGAAAAGCAAGGGACAACACAAGAAGGATAGCAACAACGCCTTGAACAATAAGTTGCGCTTTCGTTTTATTGGTGTGCTTTTGACTTTCTTCTTTCTCGAAATTGTTCAGAATGTCTCGAACGGTGTCAGGCAACTGCGCACCGTAGTCAAACCAGGCTGTTTTTTCTAATACAACAACTGTTAATAAACCACAGACTAAAACAGGCATTGAGACAGGAGCGACATACAGGAAGAACTCGATAAAATCCCAGCCAGCGACTTTAGCGATTAATAGATTTTGTGGTTCGCCTACTAAGGTGGACACCCCGCCTAGGGCTGTACCAACAGCGCCGTGCATTAGTAAGTCTCGCAGAAAGGAGCGGAACTCATTTAGATCTTCTGCATTAACCGGCAGAATAGAGTCATCCTTAGCATGATCATGAGCTTTATTAGAACTTTGACCTGAGGCGGCTTTGTGATAAACCGAGTAAAATCCTACGCCAACGCTGATAAGAACGGCCGTGACAGTTAAGGCGTCTAAAAAGGCGGAAAGTAGGGCGGCAGAAAAACTAAAAATTAACGATATGACGACTTTGGATTTTACTTTTACTAAGAGCTTATTAAAAATAAACAATAACATGTCTTTCATGAAGTAGATGCCAGCGACCATGAACATCAATAACAAGATAACTTCAATGTTATGTGATACTTCAGTATAAACGCCTTCTGCTGTGGTGAGGCCAAGCACAACAGCTTCAATGGCAAGTAAGCCTCCAGGTTGTAATGGGTAGCATTTTAGGGCCATTGCTAATGTGAAAATAAACTCAATTATTAATAGCCAGCCCGCAACAAATGGCCCTAATGTCACGAGGACAATGGGATTGATAATCAAAAACGCTAAGATTATTTGTTTATACCAGAGTGGCGAGGCGCCGAGGAAGTTCCTTCCGAACGCTTGTGATAGAGAGGGTTTCATTGATTGCTCCTTTTAGAAAGGCACTGAAAATGTGCAAAAAAAAATAACAAGATTTCTCTGCTTGTTCGTGAGTAAAAAAATCTTGTTAGTTCTTTTATATTTATTGTTTTTTGGGACACTGTTTCAAAGTGTGCAGATAATAAGACATATAGTAAGCAGTATCTATAGTGAATAATAAATATAGGCATTGCTATTGATGAAAATAGCCCCACTATCTCAAGAGCTTATGACTATTTAGAGGAAGGTAATGTTGGAATTTTTAACTGATTATGCGGGTTTTTTATTAAAGTTAATTAGTGTCGCTTTGGTGATTGGTTTTCTTTTAGCGATGATGGCGAGCGGCAAGCGTAAATCACAGCCTGGTAGCTTATCTGTTACCAAGTTGAATGAAAGCTATGACGCAATGAAAGCTGAATTAGATCATCAGCTGTTAGACAAAAAAGTACTCAAGAACTTAGAGAAAGAAAAGAAAAAAAAGGAGAAGTTAGAGAAAAAGGCGCAGAAAAAAGCCCCTAAAGCCGATGAGGTAGATAAAAAGCGCCTTTATGTATTGGATTTTGATGGGGATATTAAGGCCTCTGCCGTTGAAACAATGCGTGAAGAGATCACGGCAATCCTTAGTGTGGCTAAATCACAAGATGAAGTGGTGGTTCGTTTAGAAAGTGGTGGTGGTGTTGTGCATGGTTATGGTCTAGCGGCTTCTCAGTTGCAGCGTATTCGTGAAGCCAATATTCCGTTAACAATTTGCGTCGATAAAGTCGCGGCAAGTGGTGGTTACATGATGGCGTGTGTTGCTGACAAAATTATTGCAGCGCCATTTGCTATTCTTGGCTCTATTGGCGTGGTTGCGCAAATCCCTAATGTACACAGATTGCTTGATAAAAGTCTGATTGATGTTGAGCTCCACACGGCTGGCCGATATAAGCGAACCTTAACCATGTTAGGGGAAAATACAGAGGAAGGCCGTGAGAAATTTAAGCAAGATTTGGAAGACACGCATGGCTTATTTAAACGTTTTGTCTCCAGTCAACGCCCTCAGCTAGATATTGAAGACATTGCGACGGGAGACACTTGGTACGGTTCAGAAGCTTTGGAAAATAAACTGGTTGATGTGGTGATGACGAGTGATGCGTATTTGGTTTCTCATTATGCCAATGCTGACGTGATACAGGTTGTTTATAAACAACCAAAAGGCATGGCAGAGCGCCTAGGATTGTCATTTTTTTCTGCATTAGAGCAAAAAGCAGTTTCTTGGATTGGGAAGTTAACCCAGTCTCGAGGTTATTAATTGACAGCGTGTTTGCTGTAGAAAAAGGGTGAAATGCAGCGCTGCATTTCACCCTTTTTTATGTGTTTGGCATTGTTATTATTTACTGAAGAGACAGCTCATTAGTGCTTTGCAATTCATCATAGTTTAGGCTTTTCCCCGTTTCGGGCATCATCGATTGCAGTGCAATTTTGTCCATCGCATTTTCCAGTTCAATTGGCTCAAAATACAGCAAAGTACCAATGGTTGGATGGTCTAAGTAATTTACTTTTTTACTGGCTGTTTTATTACGTTGATTCAGTGTTAGCACCAATGCTGGATCAAACTCTTTGAATTCTGTTGGTGTATCGAGTGTGTTTCCTCCTTGAGAAAAAAAGGACCCCTTGCTGCTTTGTCCTTGGGTAGTTGGCTGTGTGAAACTATCAAATAAATAATGCTGGTAGCGAATGTCTGACTCCAAATATCGTCCTAGTTTTACCGAAATACTGCCGGTAAGTTCTGGGTAGCCGTCTTTCTCTTGCTCGCTATGGAAGGTTTTACTGATGGTATCTCCAGGGTGTTTGAATATCAGTGTCCATTGTTGGTTGGCTAAGATTTTAACGTGTCTGCCAAGTCGTCCTTCAATATTACCAAAGGGAGTGGATTCAGATGTGTTGCTGGCTGTACTTGATTGGTCGTCCTCGTCTTTGGTTAGACGTAGGAGGTTTCCGGTTGACAGCACATTTTTGTAGTTAATTTGTTCGCTAGACTGGTCTTCTGGCCACATGAAGGTCACAAGGTGGGCTTCATAGGCTCTGGCTGTATCCGTGTTAATTTCCCCGTCGTCAGCAAAAAGGTGTGTATTTAATAAAGTAAGAGATAAAAGGCTAATAATCAGGGTTTTCAATGTAATAATTCCAAAGTCTTTGTCGTTTGTTGGAAGCGCTCTTCTGCGCTGTTCATGGGAGCTAAAAACTTTAAGGTGTCAGACCCTACCAGCTTATACGTGTCGGGTTTTGTCTGAATGAGTCTAATTAGCTTCATTGGATCAACCGGTGTTTTACTGTTAAAGAATATTTTGCCTTCTTTTGAATTGGCTTCAATTTTATTGATGCCGAGGCTCTCCGCTTTTAGTTTCAACTCTGTTTGTCGGAATAGGTTTTTTGTTGCGTCAGGCAGCAGTCCAAAACGATCAATCATTTCCACCTGTAAATCTTTGAGTTCTTCGCTGACTTTTGCGCTGGCAATACGTTTATACAGAATCAGGCGGGAATGTACATCACCTAAATAATCCTCTGGAATGAGGGCTGGCACTCGCAAGTTTACGTCAGTTTGCGCCGGTGAGGTGATGTCTACATTAGGCGACTCGCCATTTTTTAAGGATTTAACCGCTCTATCGAGCATGTCCATAAATAATGAAAAGCCAACGTGCTCGATATGACCACTTTGTCCATCGCCTAGTAGTTCACCTGTCCCGCGTATTTCTAAGTCATGGGTGGCTAGAGTGAATCCAGCGCCAAGGGTGTCGGCAAGCGTAATGGCTTCCAAGCGCTTTTCGGCGTCGCCTGTGACCTTGCGATCATTTGGTGTGAGTAAGTAGGCATAAGCTTGGTGATGAGATCGACCTACTCGGCCGCGTAATTGATGTAGCTGAGCCAAACCAAACTTGTCAGCACGTTCAATGATGATGGTGTTGGCGTTAGGAATGTCTATGCCGGTTTCTATAATGGTGGAGCAAACGAGCACGTTCGCTCTTTTGTGATAGAAGTCGGACATGACTTGTTCCAGTTCTCTTTCGCGCATTTGGCCATGGCCGACAATGACTCGTGCTTCAGGGATCAGTTCCTCTAATTCTTCGGCGGCTTTTTGAATGGTTTGCACTTCGTTGTGTAAATAATACACCTGCCCACCACGATGCAGCTCTCGTAGAATGGCTTCTTTTATTTGATGCTCATCTTTTTGTTTTACGAAGGTTTTTACTGATAAACGCTTCGCTGGAGGTGTGGCGATGATAGACAAATCTCGGATGCCAGACAAAGACATGTTGAGGGTTCTTGGTATTGGTGTTGCTGTTAACGTTAGTATGTCAACTTCTGCTCTTAACGCCTTGAATTGTTCTTTTTGCTTCACGCCAAAGCGGTGCTCTTCGTCTATGATAACAAGCCCAAGATTAGCGAATTTTATACCGCTTTGTATTAGCTTGTGGGTGCCTATTACAATGTCAGCTTTGCCCGACTCTAATCGATCAATGGATACGTTGGACTGTTTGCCAGAACGAAAGCGGGATAATAGTTCTATTTCAACTGGCCAGTCGGCAAAGCGATCACAGAAATTCTCGTAATGTTGCTGAGCCAGAAGCGTAGTGGGGACGAGAACAGCGATTTGCTTGCCATCTTGGACGGCTAAAAAGGCGGCTCGCATGGCGACTTCTGTTTTACCGAAGCCCACATCGCCACACACTAATCTGTCCATCGGTTTTCTCGATGACATGTCTTGCATTACGGCATCAATGGCCATTTGCTGGTCCGGCGTTTCCTCGAATGGGAAGCCGGATGAAAAAAGTTCATATTGATCATCTGGTTTAGCAAAAGCATAACCAACGCGAGCTTCACGCTGGGCGTAAATTTCTAGTAGCTCTGCGGCCGTATCACGGGCTTTTTCTGCGGCTTTTTGTTTCGCAACACTCCATTTGTCCGTGCCTAGTTTGTGAAGTGGCGCGGTATCTTCGTCTGCGCCTGTATAGCGAGAAATCAGCTGCAATGAAGAAACAGGAACGTAGAGCTTGGCGTCGTTTGCATAGCCCAGTGTGAGCAGTTCAGTTTCTTGCCCATCAATGTGTAAATTGGTAAGGCCAAGGTAACGCCCAACGCCATGGTCTATGTGCACCACGGGGGCGTTCATTCTTAATTCCGTCAGGTTGCGAATAATCGCATCTTCACTGATGTTGCTGTGTTTATTACGTCTACGATGTTGCGAGACGCGCTCACCGAGTATTTCACTTTCTGCAATGAGCGTTAATTCATCGCCGATGACAAAGCCGCGGCTAATATTACCTTCCGTAATGGCTAATGTGTGCGTCGATTTAGTGAAGGCTTTCCAGTCATTAACTTGCTTTGGTTTGATTTTGTGTTTTTTTAGTAACTCTAGTAATGCTTCTCGTCTCCCTGCTGATTCAGCAACGATGAGGGCTCGGGTGCCTGTTTTGCTCAGGAAATCTTGTAGTTTGTGAAGCGGTTCTGCGTTTTTTGATTCGATTTTGACAGAAGTTAATGCTTTATAAAGTGGATGTTCGCCTGAGGATGAAAAGAGCACAGCAGGAAATTGGTTGAGCGCGGCGAACAGTTCGTCTTCTTTTAGGCAAACCTCATCAGGCTTTAAAATAGGATGCTCTATATTGTAATTAAGTGACTCGTGTCGGTTTTTGAAGTCGAGTTGAATGCTGGCAAGCTGTTCATTGAACGTATCAGAACGAATGATGAGTGTGTTTTCAGGAAGATAGTCGAAGACTGTCGCGGTTTGTTCAAAAAATAAAGGCAAATAGTATTCGATCCCCGCGGGTATCAGGCCGCTGGATATATCTTGATAAATGGGGCTTGACAGCGGGGCGTTATTAAAACGCTCACGAAAGGCTTTGCGAAACTGTTGTATGCCTTGTGATGTAGTCGGAAACTCCTTGGCAGGGAGCATTTTTATTTCGCTGACTTTGTCTATGCTGCGCTGAGTTTCAGTGTCAAACCAGCGAATAGAGTCGATTTCATTATCGAACCAATCGATTCTTATTGGATTTTCCGCACCCATCGGATAAACGTCCATCAAGGCACCGCGAATGGCATATTCACCGTGTTCATGGACGTTATTAACATTCAAATAGCCGGCGCTGGTGAGCTTTTTAGACAGTTGTTCTAATGGAAGCTCTTGGCCTTCTTTTAGGTGAAAACGTTGGGCGTCCAGATGTTGTCTTGGACAAAGCCGAGTTAAGCAAGAGGCGACGGTTGTGAGGACGATAGGGTTCTTTGTTTCTGTTAGCTTGGCAAGTGTTTCTAGGCGTTGTGACACAATGTCTTGATGTGGTGAAAATGCATCGTACGGAAGTGTTTCCCAGTCACTGAATCTAAGTAGCTCATTTTTATTCTGGTTTAAAAACTGTAGCTCGTCTTCTAGCTCATTTAATTCGCCCACTGTATTGGCCATAAAGAGAATGGGCAAATTGTGCTCAGATGCAATAGCAAGTAACTGTAATGCTTTGCGGCTGCCGTCTAGGCCACTAATTAAATTCTTGAAGCCGGGCTTTAGCGTTATCGATGTTGTCTGTGGCATGTTGGGCTTATTGTTCTCTATTTGCTGATAATGTAAGGGACACGGAATCCGCGAAACGCAGGGCGTGTGGTTTAGCAACTTCTATCTTTGCGAATGTCACATTTTTGGGTGCCATACAGCGCTCAAGTAAGTCTGCTGTCAGCTTCTCTAGCAAAAGAAAGCGGTTGTTCTCAGTATAAGCTATCATTTCTTTGCAAAGCGTTCTGTAATTTACCGCATTTTCGACATCATCTGTATCGTAGGCTTGGGACGCTGGATAGTGTATCCAAGCATTGATAATAACGTCTTGTTTGTTATTTTTTTCGGAATCGTTGAATCCAATGTAGGTTCGTAAACGTAAGTTTTTAATATGAATTTGAGCTTCTGGTTTAATCATAGTTGTGCTTCCATGTTTTGAGCCTATTCATTTGTTAGGCGATATTGTGTCGTTTTCAACCTAGTATGGCAACTCACTAAAATGTGGTCTGTTTATATACTCTTAAATGCTCAATTTGGATTTCATTTATTTCGATTACCGCAGAGAAGTGAGAGATTCTGAGTGGTGTAGCGAAAAAAATAAAAAAACGCTTTTTAGTACATGAAATCAGCCAATAAAGACAAACTGGTGCTTTTAAGTAAAAGTTGGCGCCTAAAGACATCGTGATGAGCTGGTCAATGTCGTTAATGATCTTTATAATACGTCGGTTTTTTGGTGAAGTGAGTTTGTGTTTTACAATTAATTTAATATTAGTTGTTCGCTTATGCATGTTTTCCCGGAGGGGGGTGTGAGCATTGCACATTACGCTTTTTGTGTTCAATTTATTGTTGGGCAGAACATATGTTTAAAATTTCAAAAGGCCTAGATCTTCCGATCTCAGGTGCTCCCATTCAAGTGATTGAGATGGCAACTGCCGCAAGAACAGTCGCTGTGATCGGTCCTGACTACCATGGAATGAAACCCACCATGTTTGTCAAGGAAGGGGATAAGGTAAAGAAAGGGCAAGTTATCTTTACAGATAAGAAAACGGAAGGTGTTAAATACACGGCTCCTGCTTCTGGTACGGTAACCGCTGTCAATCGTGGAGAAAGACGCGTCTTTCAATCTGTTGTTATTAAGGTTGAAGGTAATGAGTCTGAAACTTTTGCCGCTTATTCTGGCTCTGAATTAAAGTCATTAGAACGTAATAAAGTGGTTGATAATCTAGTTGATTCTGGATTGTGGACCGCGTTCCGTACACGTCCTTTTTCGAAAGTGCCTGAAATCGCTTCGGCGCCAAGCTCTATTTTCGTTACTGCTATGGACACTAATCCGTTGGCCGCTTCTCCAGAAGTTGTGCTTGCAGATCAGGCTGAGGCGTTTGCTGATGGTCTGACGGTATTAGCGCGTTTGACGACGGGTAAGGTGTTTGTTTGTAAGGCGGCCGGAACTAAAATTCCGACTACGTCAGATGTAACGGTTGAAGAGTTTTCTGGTGTGCACCCTGCTGGTCTTGCTGGTACGCATATCCACTTCCTTGATCCAGTCAGTGATAAAAAAACAGTTTGGTCTATCAATTACCAAGATGTTGTCGCTATTGGCAAGCTTTTTGTTACTGGTGAACTTAACGTTGAGCGTGTTATCGCATTGGCGGGACCTCAGGTTAAAAACCCTCGATTGGTTCGCACTCAAATGGGTGCAAGCTTAGGCGATCTAGTAGCGGGCGAATTAGCCGATGGTGAGAACCGGGTTATTTCTGGTTCCGTACTTTCAGGTCGTAATGCTGCTGGTCCTTTTTCTTATTTAGGTCGTTATCACAATCAAGTCTGCGTATTGCTTGAAGGTCGTGAGCGCCAGATGATGCATTATCTTCGTGCAGGTGTAGAAAAACATTCTCTTATGAATGTTTTCTTGTCAAAGCTCACGGGTAAAAAATCATTTGATATGACAACGACGACCAATGGCAGTGACCGAACTATGTTGCCGCTTGGTAATTTTGAGCGTGTTATGCCGCTTGATATTTTGCCAACTCAGTTGCTACGTGCGTTGGTTGTGAATGATACGGAGCAAGCTCAGAAGCTTGGCGTGCTTGAGTTAGATGATGAAGATTTGGCTTTGTGTACTTACAGTTGCTCAGGTAAGTTCGAATATGGCCCGATCCTTCGAGATTGCCTAACTCTAATAGAGAAAGAGGGTTAATTCATGGGGCTTAGAAAAGTACTCGATAAAATAGAACCTGAGTTTCACTCAGGTGGGAAATACGAAAAATGGTATGCGCTTTTTGAAGCGGTAGATACTATTTTTTACCGTCCAAGTTCTGTTACCAAAAATGGCTCCCATGTTCGTGACGCGGTTGATATGAAGCGCATCATGATTTTGGTTTGGATGTGTACATTTCCAGCGATGTTTTTTGGTATGTACAACATTGGTCTGCAGGCGAATACCGCTATAGATGCGATGGGTGTTGCGCCAGCGGACACTTGGCGTCATAACATTATTGGAGCATTGACCAATTATGATGCCTCAAGCATATGGGACAATATGATTTACGGTGCAATGTATTTCTTGCCTGTTTATCTTGTTACCTTTGCTGTCGGCGGTTTTTGGGAGGTTTTGTTTTCTTCCGTGCGCAAGCATGAAATAAACGAAGGCTTTTTTGTAACGTCTATCCTGTTCGCATTGTCTTTACCAGCAACGGTTCCTTTATGGCAAGTTGCCTTAGGGATTAGTTTTGGTGTTGTGCTTGCAAAAGAAGTGTTTGGCGGTACAGGCAAGAACTTCCTTAACCCTGCATTAGCCGGTCGTGCTTTCTTATTCTTTGCTTATCCAGCGTCTATGTCTGGTGATGCGGTTTGGACGGCGATTGATGGCTTTTCTGGTGCAACCGCATTGAGCCAATTGGCTGCCGATGGTGTGGCTGGACTAACCGTTTTTTGGAATGATGCATTCTTTGGCTTTATTCAAGGTTCAATGGGTGAAACATCAACTCTGGCTATCTTGATTGGTGGTGGTGCACTACTGATTATGCGGATTGCCGCGTGGCGTATTGTTGCTGGCGTTATGTTGGGTATGGTTCTGACTTCTGCATTATTTAATGTTATTGGTTCAGAGACTAACCCTATGTTCGCTACACCATGGTATTGGCATCTAGTTTTAGGTGGCTTTGCGTTTGGTATGATGTATATGGCGACGGATCCAGTATCTGCATCGATGACGAATCGTGGTAAATGGTTCTATGGCGCATTAATCGGTTTAATGGTCGTGCTTATTCGAGTTGTTAACCCAGCGTACCCAGAAGGTATGATGTTGGCGATTTTGTTTGCGAATTTGTTTGCACCATTTATTGATCACTTTGTGGTTCAGGCGAACATTAAGCGGAGGATTGCACGCAATGGCTAGCAGTAACGATAGTATTAAAAAGACCATTATAGTTGCCTTATCCTTGTGTTTGGTTTGTTCTATTTTTGTTGCAGCGGCAGCGGTAGGGCTTAAACCCATTCAAAAGGAAAATAAGGATCTAGACCGTAAGCGAAATATTTTGTCTTCAGCCGGTATGCTTGTACCGGGTAAGTCAGTAGATGAGATTTTTGAAACAGTAGAGACTCGTATCGTTAATTTGCAAACAGGCACCTTCGCAACGGAAGCTGAAATTAAAGCTGCGGGTATTAAACCTGCTACTTATGATCAGAAGGCGGCGTCGAAAGATCCACAGTTGTCTGTTGCTTTGAGTGGTGGGAATGATCCTGCGAGCATTAAACGTCGCGCGAATTTTTCAGCTGTTTATCTTGTTAAATCAGGTGATGATATAGATCGAATCATTGTTCCAGTTCATGGTTATGGCCTCTGGTCTACTATGTATGGCTTCATGGCATTGAAAAGTGATTTCAATACTGTGATTGGCTTTGGCTTCTATTCTCAAGGTGAAACTCCTGGGCTGGGCGGTGAAGTTGATAACCCTAACTGGAAAGCGTTGTGGAAAGGTAAAGAGGTCTATGATGACCAAGGCGAAGCAGTGCTTCATCTTGTTAAAGGTGGTGTAGATAGCTCAGACCCAAAAGCAGCTTATAAAGTTGATGGCTTATCTGGTGCAACTCTAACGAGTCGTGGTGTCACTAATCTTGTTCAATACTGGCTAGGTGAGGAGGGCTTTGGCCCTTTCTTGGCAAAGCTTCGTAGCGAAGGAGTTCAATAATGTCTGAATTTAGAAAAGTCCTCTTTGGGCCAATTCTTGCGAATAACCCGATTGCTTTACAGATCTTGGGTATTTGTTCAGCGTTGGCGGTAACGAGCAGTCTGAGTGTTAGTTTGGTTATGGCGATTGCCTTAACGTTAGTAACTGCTTTTTCTAGCTTTTTTATAGCGATCATTCGTAACCATATTCCAAACAGTATTCGTATCATTGTTCAAATGATCATTATTGCCTCTTTGGTTATTGTGGTTGATCAAATTCTTAAAGCGTTTGCTTATGAAATTAGTAAGCAGCTTTCTGTGTTTGTTGGCCTGATCATCACTAACTGTATCGTAATGGGCCGCGCAGAAGCGTTCGCCATGAAAAACGGTCCAGTGATGAGCTTTGTTGATGGTATTGGTAATGGCTTAGGCTACAGTGCTATGTTGATCGTGGTTGCTTTTTTCCGCGAATTACTCGGCGCTGGTAAGCTTTTTGGTGTTGAAATATTTGCCACTGTTCAGAACGGCGGTTGGTATCAGCCTAATGGCTTAATGCTGCTTCCTCCAAGTGCGTTCTTCGTGATTGGTTTGGTTATTTGGGTGTTGCGTTCTTATAAAACAGATCAAATTGAAGAGCCTGACTTTAAGATTGCAGCCCATTCGCGTGTAAGGGAGGCGTTCTAAATGGAACATTTAATCAGTTTGTTCGTTAAGGCCGTTTTTGTTGAGAATATGGCGTTGGCCTTCTTTCTTGGCATGTGTACCTTTTTGGCTTTGTCCAAAAAAGTTGATACAGCGATCGGTTTAGGGATTGCTGTTATTGTTGTTTTGGCAATTACGGTTCCGTTAAACAACCTTTTATATCAAAACCTTTTGGTTGATGGTGCTCTTGAATGGGCAGGTCTACCTGGCGTTGATCTGAGCTTTCTAGGTCTACTGAGCTACATCGGTGTTATTGCCGCTATTGTTCAAATACTAGAAATGGCACTAGATAAATATGTGCCTGCTTTATACAACGCATTGGGTGTATTTTTACCACTTATCACAGTGAACTGCGCCATATTGGGTGCTTCCTTGTTCATGGTTGAGCGTGACTATAACTTTAGTGAAAGTCTTGTTTACGGTGTGGGTGCTGGTGTTGGTTGGGCGTTAGCGATTGCTGCGCTGGCTGGAATTCGGGAGAAGCTTAAGTATTCAGACGTACCTGCAGGGTTACGTGGTCTTGGTATCACGTTTATTACTGTCGGTCTGATGAGTTTGGGCTTTATGTCATTTTCTGGTGTTCAGCTTTAATTTGCTGTTCAGTGGGACAACCAAGAATAAGGTTTAACTAACATGGTCAACTTAGAGATTATTCTGGGTGTGGTGATGTTCACGGCTATCGTATTGGCATTAGTAGCAATTATCCTTGCTGCTCGTGCTCGTTTGGTAAGCACTGGTGACGTTACAATTCGCATCAATGGTGAAAAAGAGATAACAGCCCCTGCGGGTGGTAAGTTATTGCAAACATTGGCTAACAGCGGCGTATTCCTTTCGTCTGCTTGTGGCGGTGGCGGTACTTGTGCACAGTGTAAATGTAAGGTGACGAGTGGTGGCGGTTCAATGCTATCCACGGAGCAATCTCATTTTACTCGTCGTGATGAAAAAGAAGGGTATCGTTTGTCCTGTCAGGTTTCTGTGAAACAAGACATGGATGTAGAGGTGCCTGAAGAAGTATTTGGTGTTAAAGCATGGGAATGTACCGTTGAGTCAAACCCTAATTTAGCAACTTTTATCAAAGAGCTGACGTTAAAGTTACCTGAAGGTGAGAATGTCAACTTCCGAGCTGGTGGTTATGTTCAGCTTGAAGCACCTGCGCACACAGTGAACTACAAAGACTTTGATATCGAAGAAGAATATCGCGGTGATTGGGATAAATTCAATCTTTGGAAGTTCGTTTCTAAGGTTGATGAAACCGTTATACGTGCTTATTCAATGGCAAATTATCCTGAAGAGAGAGGTATTGTTAAGTTTAATATCCGTATCGCTTCACCGCCGCCTGGTAAAGATGATCTGCCTCCTGGTCAAATGTCGTCTTATGTGTTCAGTCTTAAGCCTGGCGATAAGATAAAAGTTTACGGCCCTTTTGGTGAGTTTTTTGCTAAAGATACCGATGCAGAGATGGTGTTTGTCGGTGGTGGTGCTGGTATGGCGCCAATGCGGTCACACATTTTTGATCAGCTTAAACGTTTGAGCTCAAAGCGTAAAATTACCTTTTGGTATGGTGCTCGTAGTATGCGTGAAGCATTCTATACGGAAGAGTACGATAAGCTTCAAGCGGAGAATGAGAACTTTGAGTGGCATTTGGCGCTTTCTGACCCTCAGCCTGAAGATAACTGGGAAGGTAAAACAGGGTTCATTCATAATGTTCTTTATGAAAATTACCTTAAAGATCATCCTGCTCCAGAGGATTGTGAGTTCTACATGTGTGGACCTCCAATGATGAACGTTTCTGTGGTTAAGATGTTAGAAGATCTTGGTGTAGAAAAAGAAAACATTCTATTGGATGATTTCGGCGGCTAGCACCTAAATAAAGACCCACCTTTTGGTGGGTCTTTATTTTATTGGCAACTAGAAAGACTTTTTATGCGTAAAAAAATACTAATTTCTGCTTTCTTATTTATCGTTATTGCGACGGTATATCGTTTTTCCACCTTTTCTCCTGAATTGGTGAGCTTCTCTGGCCCTACAATGGGAACGACATACACAGTAAAATTTTATACGACTGAAAATATAAAAAAACCTTCGGATTTAAAAGGAGGTGTTGATGCTGCCTTGGTAAGAGTTAACAAACTAATGTCAACTTATGACCCAAACTCAGAACTTTCGGTTTTTAATAAATTACCTGCAAATCAATTTTCTAACATTAGCGAAGACATGGCTTATGTTATTGATAAGGCTTTATTGATTAGTGAAATGAGTGGTGGAGAGTACGATATTACCATTGGCCCTCTGGTTAACTTGTGGGGCTTCGGACCTGGGGATCGAGAAGATAAGGTGCCAAGTCAGGTATTAATTGACGAGGCGAAATCACGCGTGGGTTATCATTATCTAAAGCTTGATGGTCGCAAGTTGACGAAAGAAAAAGACATCTATGTAGATTTATCTTCTATTGCAAAAGGCTACGGCGTGGATATGGTTGCGCAAGTGCTGCAAGGTAGGGGGGTAGAGAATTATTTGATTGAGATTGGTGGTGAAATTTTATCTAAAGGTGTGAAGGCTGACGGTACATCTTGGAAAGTGGCAATAGAAAGTCCTGCAGGCGGTCATGGTATTGTTGAGCGAATCATGTCAGTAACTGATATTGCTGTTGCTACCTCTGGTGATTACCGGAACTATTTTGAAAAAAATGGTGTACGCTATTCCCATACAATAAGCCCTAATACGGGTCGACCTATTACACATCGATTAGTTTCTGTTACCGTGGTAGATAAAACAACGACCATGGTCGATGGTCTGGCGACGGCAATTACGGTGCTTGGGCCTGAGAAAGGATTCGAGTTTGCTCAGAAAAATGGTATAGCCGCTTATTTATTGATAAAAACGGATTTTGGTTTTGAAGAACGCCCATCGGATGCGTTCAAGCCGTATTTGCAATAAGTGGTGTTTTTGATTTTTTGATTTGAGGAGAAACCTTATGTTGACGATTGTTTTGGCATTTGCCCTGATGCTTCTATTAGTTGCGGCTATGGCCGTGGGTGTGTTGATGGGAAGAAAGCCTATCTCTGGTTCTTGCGGTGGTATGAGTTCTTTGGGTATGGAAGTCGCTTGCGATATTTGTGGCGGCGATAAAGGTAAGTGCGAGAAAGAAACGAAAGAAAACGCCGTTAAAAAAGTTTCTGATGACACGTTTTATGACGCATCTAAATAATTGAATTGTAAAGAGGGTATTATGACAACAAGACATTATGATGTGGTGGTTTTAGGGACAGGTCCGGCAGGAGAAGGCGCTGCTATGAGCGCTGCAAAAGCAGGAAAAAGAGTGGCTGTTGTTGAAGCTAGCTCGCAAGTAGGCGGAAGTTGTACGCATCTAGGAACGATTCCTTCAAAAGCATTACGTCATGCTGTTAAAGAGATAATTGTCTTTAATACTAACCCTATGTTCCGTGATATTGGTGAGCCTCGTTGGTTTTCATTTCCTAAAGTGCTAGATCGCGCAAACCGAGTGATAGATCAACAAGTTATGGGTCGTACTGAATATTATGCACGTAACCGAATTGATATTTACTTCGGGCGTGGCAAATTTAAAGATGCGAATACCATAGAGGTTAATACCTACGAGAAAGGGCCTGAGTTGCTTGTGGCTGATAAAGTGGTCATTGCAACGGGCTCTCGTCCATACCGTCCTGCGAATATTGATTTTTCTCATCCTCGTATTTACTGTTCTGACACTATTTTAAGTCTGAGCCACACACCTCGTTCTTTAATTATTTATGGGGCCGGTGTTATTGGTTGTGAATATGCCTCAATTTTTTGTGGTCTAGGTGTGCGTGTTGAGTTAATAAACCCAGCTAAAAAGTTACTTAGCTTCTTGGATGACGAGATCACCGACGCCTTGAGTTATCATTTGCGCGATGGTGGAGTACTTATCCGCCATAATGAAACATATGACTCCGTTGAAACGACTGAACGTGGAATTGTCATGCATATGGCATCTGGTAAAAAATTGCGTGCAGATGCCTTGTTATTTTGTAATGGTCGTTCAGGTAATACGGATAACTTAGGATTAGAATCTATTGACTTAGACGTTAATGGTCGTGGGCAGCTTGCTGTTAATGATACCTACCAAACGCAAGTTGAAAATGTTTATGCTGCTGGTGATGTTATCGGTTGGCCTAGTTTGGCAAGTGCCGCTTATGATCAAGGTCGTGCTGTTGCAGCTAATATGTACGGGACAGAAGGCGCTGAGTTTATTAGTGAGGTTCCAACAGGGATTTATACTATTCCTGAAATTAGTTCTATTGGTAAAACTGAGGCTGAACTCACTGCGGAAAAAGTACCGTACGAAGTGGGTCGTGCTTTCTTCAAGAATACGGCTCGAGCGCAAATTACGGGTGAAGCGGTGGGAATGTTAAAAATACTCTTTCATCGGGAAACTCTAGAGCTATTAGGGATTCATTGTTTTGGAGACCAAGCCTCTGAAATTGTCCACATTGGCCAAGCTATTATGAAGCAGCCTGGTGAGCAAAATACGCTGAAATATTTCCTAAATACAACGTTCAACTACCCAACGATGGCGGAAGCCTATCGCGTTGCTGCATTGAATGGCTTTAATCGAGTATTTTAGTTTTTATTGGTTATTAAAAAAGCGCTCATCATAATTATGATGAGCGCTTTTTTTTGATTCGCTTTTGCTTTAATACCCGAATTAACTGCCTTTTATGGCATAAATACCTTTAACGTTTCTGAAAAAACCTTTGTAATCCATACCGTAGCCGAATAAAAATCTATCAGCTACATCGGTTCCGACATAGTTCGGTATCATATTAGTTTTTCGGTCATGCAGTTTGTTGATGACGGTTGCTGTGTGTACGCTACATGTTTCTTGTGATTCTAGCCACTGGGAGATGGCTTGTAGTGTGTGCCCTTGGTCAAAAATGTCGTCCACGACAAGAATGTGTCTATCTTTTAGGCTTGTTTTTGGGTAGCTAAGCCAGTTAAGAGAGGCGCCTTCGGTTTCCATTCCATAGCGTGTTGCGTGAATGTAGTCGAGTTCTAATGGGAAGTTTAGGCGTTCTATTAAGGCGGCCGTCGGTACTAGACCGCCATTCATAACGCACAAGACGAGAGGGAGTTTGTCAGCAAGATCAATAGTGATCTGGGCTGCCATTTTATCAAGAGCTTCATTCAGTTTTGCTTCGTCGACTAAGCAATCTGCCTCATCTAAGATTTTGTTTAGGTCATTGATTGTTTGCGTCATGGTGGGCCCTATTATAGAAATTTGCGGGATTTTACATTAATCCTGACCAGATGCTAAGTTTTTATATTATGCAGTGTTGCGCAAAGGCAGATCGAGGCGAGAACTATTAACCACGAACTTTGGAGCCATACCAGAAATATAGGGATAGCTGCGAATGCGCCATATACAACTTGATAGCTAGTAAAAAACTGGGCGAAGGAGCTGAATATGGTGTTTAGAATATATAGACCAACGCTACCTATCAAAGCCGATATTGAAGCCCATTTGATTGATACATCAGCGTTAGGAGTCAAAAAATTCAATGTTAAAAGCATTAAAAAATAGAGTGTAATACTGCCTAGCTCTAATAAGCCATTAAGCCAGAGGTTTGTCTCTACATTGCGTATTTGAATGGATATGAGGGCGCCATATAAGCTTAACGATGTTGCAAAAATAATTGGTCCTAAGGTAAGTATTGCCCAGTAGGTTAATAACCGTTCTCTTAGTTTGCGTGTTTTTCTAATTTCCCAGATTGACTGTACGCTGCTTTCAAAGCTATTTAGTAGAAGAAGTGCTGTGATGAAAAGTGCGACTAATCCAGCAATGGGTAGGTTTTTAGTTTGTGCTGAAAACTTAATTAGATAAGGGAGCATTACATCACTAGAGCCTGGGGCTAAATGTTGTTCAATAAGTCGAAATAGCTGGGATTGCATCGCTTCCAGTGCTGGGGTAAAGCTTAGTATGCCAAGAATGATAGTGATGATGGGGACGGCAGCGAGTAAACTTGAGAGTGTAAGTTGCGCTGCTTTTTGTGAAAGGTTGCTGTTTTGGAATCGTGTTATTGTTAGATGTCCATAGCGTTTTAGAGTTAGAAAAAAATAGATTAGATGTTCAGGCATAGTAACTGTGCTCGGTTAGATGAGCTATATACAATATCACAGCTTAAAAAAGATTATAAAAAACTTCCTTCTAGTGCACATTGCACAAAAAGAGTGCAAGGTGATGCCTTTTGGCGCATCTTGCTTGTTTTTACAATGACCTGCTTGTATTATTTGACGTGTTCCTTTTGTGATATTTTTTCTGTTGAACAGCGAATATTAGCTATTCTCGGCTCCTCAGTTACAAATAGTCATTTTAGCCCAGTTTACTGGGCTTTTTTATGTCTATCGGTTGACGATTGCTATTCCATCCCTATAATAGCCCACCACAAGAAATGTAATGAATTTAGTTCCGTTAGCTCAGTTGGATAGAGCAACCGCCTTCTAAGCGGTAGGTCACTGGTTCGAATCCAGTACGGAGCACCATTTCAGTCCACTAGTTTAATTAATTTTCATTTAGGTTTTGTTGGTGGTAATTGAATAGATGTCTTGTTAATGACGAGATTGCCAACAAATTAAAGCAAGTTCCCGAGAGGAAGTTTTATGCAAGTTTCTGTAGAGACAACGTCTCCAATCGAGCGCGTTCTGACTATTAGTGTTCCAGCTGCTCGTGTTGACGAAAAAGTAAGTTCTGAAGTGGCTAAAACAGCGAAAACTATTCGTATAGATGGTTTTCGCAAAGGCAAAGTACCTGTTAGTGTTGTTAAAAAACGCTATGGCCAAGGTATTCGTATGGATGCTGTAGAGCAAATAATGCGTGACGCTTATGTTGAAGCGATTCAAAAAGAATCTATCCAACCAGCTGGAATGCCTTCAATTGAGCCTAAGAACTTTGCTGAAGGTGCAGATCTTGAGTTTGTCGTAAAGGTAGAGGTGTACCCAGAAGTTACTTTGGCTGACAATACCAGCATTAAAGTTGACCGCGTTGTATCTGATGTAACAGATGCTGATGTTGATGTTATGTTAGAAACTTTGCGTAAACAAAATGCTGAATGGACTGCCGTTGAGCGTGCATCAGCAGATGGCGATCAAGTTACAATCGACTTCGTTGGTTATTTAGGTGACGAGGCTTTTGAAGGTGGTGCTGCTCAAGCGCACAAATTGGTTCTTGGTTCTAACACTATGATTCCTGGCTTTGAGTCTGGCGTTCTTGGTGCTAAAGCAGGTGAAGAGCGTACAATTTCTGTGACTTTCCCAGATGATTACCAAGCAGAAAACCTTAAGGGTAAAGAAGCAAGCTTTAAGATCACAGTATCTGAAGTTGCTGAGCAAGTTTTGCCTGAATTAGATGATGCTTTTGTTGAAAAGTTCGGTCTTGCAGAGGCCACTATAGATGCTTTACGTGCCGAAGTTCGCAAAAATATGGAGCGTGAGCTTAATCAAGCAATAAAAGCAAAACTTAAAAATGCTTTGTTTGATGGTTTATTATCTATCAATGAAGTTGAAGTACCTTCCGCTTTGATTGATCAAGAAGTTGATGCACTTCGCAAGCAAGCTGCAAGTCAGTTTGGTGGTGAAGGTTTTGATGCTTCTCAGTTGCCAGCAGAGTTATTTCAAGATGAAGCGAAAAAACGCGCTAAACTTGGTTTGCTAATCTCTGAAGTTATTAAGAAAGACGAATTGAAAGTTGATGATGATCGTGTTCGTGCTTTCTTAGAAGATATGGCTCAGGCTTATCAAGAGCCACAGCAAGTTATTGATTTTTACTTAAAGAACAAAGAACAAATGTCGCAAGTGCAATCTGCTGTACTTGAAGAGCAAGTTGTTGATAAACTGTTAGAATCTGCCCAAGTTACTGAAGTAACGTTGGGATATGAAGACGCTATCAAGCCAAATGCCCAAGCTGAAGAGGCTGGGGAAGAAGCATAAGACTCGTCTTATCTTTTTTAATAAGGTCGACATAGCGTTTGTTATGTCGACCTTTTTGTTTTAAGGAATGCGATATGAAGTTGACGAATCCAACTACCGGTCCAGTTGCGATCACAAGTAATGGCCTTGTTCCAATGGTTATTGAGCAGACTGCTCGTGGAGAAAGATCATTTGATATTTACTCGCGCTTGCTTAAAGAGCGAGTGATTTTTTTGGTTGGTCAAGTTGAAGATCACATGGCTAACTTGGTTGTGGCTCAGTTGTTATTTTTAGAGTCAGAAAACCCAGATAAAGATATTCATTTGTATATTAATTCCCCTGGCGGCTCAGTAACCGCGGGAATGTCTATTTATGATACGATGCAATTTATTAAGCCAGATGTAAGTACCATGTGTATTGGTCAAGCGGCAAGTATGGGCGCTTTATTATTGACTGCTGGTGCTACTGGTAAGCGTTATTGCTTGCCAAATTCACGAGTAATGATTCACCAGCCTCTAGGTGGTTATCAAGGCCAAGCTTCAGATATTGAAATACATACACGTGAAATTTTAAGCATTAAGCATAAGCTGAATGAAATTATTTCTTTTCATACAGGCAAGCCAATTGAACAAGTTGCTATCGATACGGATCGTGATAACTTCATGAATCCAGAAATGGCAAAAGAATATGGTTTGATTGATGAAATTTTGCAAAAACGAAAAGTTTAAGAAAAGGGTGGAATAAATGTCGGATGATAATTTTAGCCGTGGCGACCACTCCGATCGGTTATTGTTTTGCTCTTTTTGTGGAAAGAGCCAAGACGAAGTAAAAAAACTTATCGCAGGGCCTTCAGTCTATATTTGTAATGAGTGTGTAGATTTATGCAATAACATCATTACACAAGAGCTTGCTCAGATTAATGAAGATGGTGAGTCTGCTGATGAGTTGCCAACGCCGTCAAAATTGAGTGCGGCACTGGATGATTATGTTATCGGGCAAGATAAGGCGAAACGAGTCTTAGCTGTGGCGGTTTATAATCATTACAAGCGATTGCGTCATCAGGGTAAAACCGATACGAGTATTGAGCTTGGTAAGAGTAATATTTTGCTAATTGGCCCAACGGGTAGTGGTAAAACGCTCTTGGCTCAAACGCTTGCTCGTGTTTTGGATGTGCCTTTTACTATTGCTGATGCTACGACACTCACAGAAGCGGGTTATGTTGGTGAAGACGTAGAAAACATCATTCAAAAACTATTGCAGAATTGTGATTATGATGTTGAAAAGGCTCAGCGAGGCATTGTTTATATAGATGAAATAGACAAAATTTCTAGAAAGTCTGACAACCCATCGATTACTCGTGATGTTTCCGGTGAAGGTGTTCAGCAGGCTTTGCTTAAGCTGATTGAAGGTACGGTTGCTTCTGTTCCTCCGCAAGGTGGGCGTAAGCATCCTCAGCAAGAGTTTCTGCAAGTTGATACGTCAAATATACTGTTTATTTGTGGTGGTGCGTTTGCTGGTTTAGAGCGTGTTATCAGTGATAGAACGGAAAAAAGTAGCATTGGGTTTTCTGCGACAGTGAAAAGTAAAGATGAGGGGAGATCCTTTTCTGAAGCGGTTCACCGTGTAGAAACTGAAGATTTGGTTAAGTTCGGTCTAATTCCAGAATTTGTTGGTCGTTTGCCGGTAGTGGCGACGCTTTCAGAGTTGGATGAAGAAGCGCTGATGACTATTTTGAGCAAACCTAAAAATGCGCTTGTAAAACAGTACCAACATCTGTTTGAGTTAGAAGGTGTTGAGTTAGAATTTACGCCAGAGTCTTTGCGTGAAGCGGCTGTTTTGGCCTTAGAGCGTAAAACCGGTGCTCGAGGGTTGCGTAGTATTTTAGAGTCTGCCTTGTTGGATTGTATGTATGAACTTCCTACTCGTAACGACGTCGTGAAGGTTGTTATGGATGGTCCTTCTATTCGTGGTGACTCTGCGCCTTTGATGGTGTTAGAAAAAGAAGAGTTGGCTAAAAACGCCTAAATCTTATTTTTCAAAGTTATTGTGTAAGGCCGAACTTAAGTTTTATAACTTGATTTCGGCCTTTTTTATTGTGTTTCGTATTTATAATCTTGTGTAAACTAAATTGAAATGCGTCTTACGCTTGTAATTTAGGGCTTTGCCCCTATCTCTTTCCTAATCAACGTTGAAATATAAAGTGCGCTTTTCCTGATGCGCCCGGATTGGAAAAAAATATGTCAGATTCTTTGCTCCTGCCAATGCTGCCACTTCGTGATGTGGTTGTGTATCCCCATATGGTACTGCCGTTATTTGTTGGTCGTGCTAAATCCATCGCAGCGTTAGAGTCTGCAATGGAAAATGATAAATATGTTTTTCTTGTTGCCCAACAAGATGCTTCTAAAGACGATCCGACATTAGAGGATCTTTATTCTATTGGTACGACGGCGAAAGTCATGCAATTGCTACGTTTACCTGATGGCACGGTTAAGGTTTTAGTGGAAGGCGCTAAACGTGCCCGTCTTGAAAAGATGGAAGACGCTGATGGGTTTGTTTTGGGTAGTGTTGTTGAGCTTGACCTTCAAGAAGAAGATCAAACAGAGCATGGTGTGATTCGTAACGCCCTGCTTAAACAGCTGGATGAGTATGTGGCGGGTAGTAAGCGTATTCCTGCAGAAGTTGTGGCGTCATTAAAGTCCATCGATGACCTTTCGAAGCTGATTGACAATATTACTGGTCATATGAGTTTGAAGCTTGAAGATAAGCAAAAGGTGTTAGAGGTTGATTCGCTGACTGGGCGCGGAGAGTACCTTATTGGTTTAATGGATGGCGAATTGGATATTGCTCATCTTGAGAAAAGCATCCGTAGCCGTGTAAAGAAACAAATGGAAAAAAGCCAGCGTGAGTACTATTTAAATGAGCAAATGAAAGCCATTCAAAAAGAGTTGGGAGATATGGAAGATGGTGGTAATGAGTTAGATCTGCTTCAAGAAAAAATTGCAGAAGTAGGTATGTCAGAAGAGGCAAGAGAGAAGGCTGAAGCGGAACTGAAAAAACTGCGAATGATGTCGCCAATGTCTGCAGAGGCAACGGTTGTTCGGGGCTATATCGATTGGTTAACGTCCTTGCCTTGGACGAAGCGCAGTAAAGTGCGTAATGATTTAGCTCACGCTGAGAAAATATTGAACCAAGACCATTATGGCCTGCAAGATGTTAAAGAGCGCATCTTAGAGTTTCTTGCGGTGCAGCAGCGTGTAAAGAAAGTTAAAGGGCCAGTATTATGTTTGGTCGGGCCGCCGGGAGTAGGTAAAACGTCTTTGGGGCAGTCTATCGCGAAAGCGGTTAACCGAAAATATATTCGGATGGCGCTTGGCGGTGTGCGAGATGAGGCGGAAATACGTGGTCATCGCCGTACTTATATTGGCTCTATGCCCGGTAAGTTGCTTCAGAAATTGGCTAAAGTGAAGGTGAAAAATCCACTCTTCTTACTTGATGAAATAGATAAAATGGGCATGGATCAGCGCGGAGATCCCGCTTCTGCCTTGTTGGAGGTGCTTGATCCAGAGCAAAATCATACTTTTAATGATCATTACCTTGAAGTGGACTTTGATCTTTCAGATGTGATGTTTATTTGTACGTCCAACAGTATGAATATTCCTGGGCCATTACTTGATCGTATGGAAGTAATCCGCATCCCTGGTTACACAGAAGATGAAAAACTCAACATTGCTAAACGTTACTTATTGCCGAAGCAAATTAAGTTAGCGGGCCTAAAAGAGAGTGAAATTCAGGTTTCTGATAGCGCTTTAATGGATGTTATTCGCTACTACACTAAGGAAGCAGGTGTCCGTGGATTGGAACGTGAGCTAAGTAAAATTTGTCGTCGAGTCGTTAAAAAACAAGCATTAGGTTCTAAAAAAGAACTTAAAGCGGTCGAAGTGACGAGTGAAAATTTGGAAGATTTTTCTGGTGTTCATAAATTTAGTTATGGAAAAGCAGAAGAAAAAAATCAAATTGGTCAGGTTACTGGATTGGCTTGGACTTCTGTTGGTGGTGAATTATTGACGATTGAGGCCGCTGGTGTTGTTGGTAAAGGTCGCCATGTGAAGACTGGATCACTGGGTGATGTGATGCAAGAATCCATTCAAGCTGCCTTAACGGTGGTTAGAAGTCGAGCAATTGGTCTTGGTATTGATGAAGATTTTCATGAAAAAACGGATCTTCATTTACATGTTCCAGAAGGGGCAACACCAAAAGATGGTCCAAGTGCTGGTGTTGCTATGTGTGTTGCTATTGTTTCAGTGCTTACTAAGATCCCTGTTAAGGCCTCTGTGGCTATGACTGGCGAGATTACGCTTCGCGGAGAGGTGTTACCCATAGGTGGGCTAAAAGAGAAACTCTTGGCGGCTCACAGGGGAGGCATAAAAACGGTGATTATTCCGCAAGAAAACGCTCGTGATTTGAAAGAGATTCCTGATAATATCAAAGCAGACATTGAGGTCATTCCTGTTAAATGGATAGATGAAGTGCTGGATATTGCTTTAGAGTACATTCCTTCACCAAAAAAGGTAGAAACCTTACCTTCGAGTGAAAAAACTGTTGATGAACAAGAAACTGTGAGTCATCATTAAGAGCATATCCTGTGTTGACAGGGAGTAGGTCGGGCTTGTATAACTTCTCGCTCGGTCTTGTCGGTAGCACTTATACTGCGCCGAAAAAAACTAAGGATCCAAGAAAAATACTGAAGGGGTACAACGTGAACAAATCTGAATTGATTGATGCTATTGCGGCGTCTGCTGATTTATCTAAAGCTTCTGCAAATAATGCTCTTGACGCTACTTTAAAAGCAATTGAAGCGGCTTTGGCAAAAGGTGACCAGGTTACACTAGTTGGTTTTGGTACTTTTGCAGTAAAAGAACGTGCGGCACGTACAGGCCGTAATCCTCAAACTGGTGAGGAAATCCAAATTAAAGCAGCGAAAGTTCCTGGTTTTAAAGCCGGTAAAGGTCTAAAAGACGCTGTAAACTAATGTTTTTGGAGCAGTAGTTCAGTTGGTTAGAATACCTGCCTGTCACGCAGGGGGTCGCGGGTTCGAGTCCCGTCTGTTCCGCCATTAGACACAAAAGGTGTATTCCAAGTGGAATGCACCTTTTTTATTTGTCATTCATTAACTCATTTGGAGGCAGTAATGCTCCAGGATATCAGAGATAAGTCACAAGGCATTGTGGTAAAGATCATCGTTGGTTTTATCGTTGTGACGTTTGCTTTATTTGGAGTGGACGCCTTAGTTAACAGCTTTATTTCTTCGGAGAGTGTTGCAAAAGTTGACGGGGTTGAGATTACCCGAACACAGATGTTGCAAGGAGCAGAAACTCAACGTCGACAATTAATTTCAATGATGGGTGGGCAAGTTAACCCTGCATTACTTGAAGATAATTTACTTCAACGTCGCGCTCTAGAGGAGCTGATTCAGCGTGTTGTGTTAGCCAATCAGGCTAAAGGGTTGGGTTTAGGAGTATCAGATGCTCAAGTAGATGCTTATTTATTACAAGCCGAACAGTTTCAAATTGATGGTCAGTTTGACCAAAATACATATCTTAACTTCATCCGATCTCTTGGTTTTACGCCGTTGGCCTTTAAAGAGCGTATTAAGCAAGATGTTTTGATTCAGCAGCCTCGAAATGCAATATCAGGCTCTGAATTTGTTTTACCTTATCAAGTAGACAGTGTCTCTGAATTGCAATCGCAAGAAAGAACGTATGATTATGTTTCGTTCTCTTTGGCAGATGAGTCGGAAAACACCAGTGTGTCAGAGGATGAGTTAAAAGCGTATTACGATGCTAATAAAGAAAATTTTAAAACGCCTGAGCAAGTTAAAGTTAATTACGTTGTAATTTCCAGTTCGGATTTTTACAGCAAGGTCAATGTGACGGATGCAGAGTTGCAAGAAGCTTACCAAGCATCTATTTCAAGTTTAGCGCAAGAAGAAAGATCAGCGTCACATATTTTGATTGATACAACAGATCTAAGTGATGACGAGGCTGAAAGCCGTCTTGAAGAGATTCAGGCTAAGTTAAAATCTGGTGAAGATTTTGCGGTTTTAGCGGCTGAATATTCTGATGACATTGGTTCGAAAAATGATGGCGGTAATCTAGGTTATGTTGAAAAAGGCACGATAGATCAAGCTTTTGACGATGCATTATTTTCAATGAAAAAGGGCGAGCTAAAATCCGTTAAAAGTGGGTTTGGTTATCACCTTATTAAATTGAACGATATTACTAAGCCAGATGTACCAACGTTTGCATCTAAAAAAGCAGAGTTGAAGCAAGATCTATTGGAAGCTAAGGCAATTGATGCGCTGTTGACGGCGCATGAAGATATTACCGATTTAGCTTACGCTAGTGACAACTTAGATATCATCGCAAAAGAATACGGCGTAGACGTTCTTCAAAGTGCGTATTTTGGGCGTGATGGCGGTTCTGATGAAGTGACTAGTAACGCATCAGTTATTGCGGCAGCATTCGGGAATGCGGTGTTGGAAGATGGCCAAAATAGTAACTTGATTGAATTAAATGATGACCAGGTTGCGGTGTTGCATTTGAATGATCATAAGCAGGAAGCTTTCCAGTCTTATGAGGATACGAAGGAGCAGGTTGCTTCGATAGTGGTTCAAAATAAAGCCGTCGCTTCTCTTCGGGTTAAAGCAGATGAAGCGAAAAGTGCAAGTACTACTGAGTGGTCTTCTGTTGAAGGTGCTAAGCGTGGTCAAGATGAAATGACGTCATTGGCCTTCTCTTTGCCTCATCCAAATGGCGATCCTGTGATTGAAGTTAAGGGCTTATCAAATGGTGATTTGGCTTTGATTAGATTGAATAAGATTGATGTTGGTAGTGAGTTGGTATCTGATGATCAAAAACTGGTCTACGAGCGTTACTTGAATCAAACTCAGGCTAGTCTTAGTACCCAAGGTCAGCAGGATTTTTTAAAAAATAAGGCTGAAATAGAGCGATAAGTTTCTATTTATCCTAAAAAAGCCACTCATCTAGAGTGGCTTTTTTATTGCTCTATTATGTTAGTTTGAAAGAGATGTTAACCAATTGTTTGCAGGGATGAAGAAGGCTTGTGCCGTTGTTGCTCTAGTGTATTTCATTAGGTGATCGGTATTGCCATCTTGATCACCTTTTATCATGCTTTTCAGCATCATATTGAAAGTTTCTGGCGTCTTACTATAACTTGCAAACATAAGACCTTTTTCTGTCAAAGATGCAAAAGGAATACTTTGGCGCAATATTTCCATTGCACACCCATTTTCATCTTTTAGTGAGGTGCGTTTAGTGTGCGCATGAACAGATTTCTCAGAGGAAGGGTATTCTTGGTTGGTGTGTTTAGTGCGGCCATAAACGTCTTCTTGCGTTTTGAGATCTTCTTTTTCCCATCTTTCTAAATTGTGTACGAAGCGAATTAGGTTTAAGTATGATCCATTTTTAAAGTCGGGGTCTTCTTTGCCTACCAGTGCGACTGTTTTGCGTTGCTCGCCTTCTGGATTTTCGGTTCCGTCTACAAATCCAGTTAAGTCTCGGTTATCCATATATTTAAAGCAGCTGACTTCTTCCGCTAATGTGACGCTTGTGCCAAAAGCTGAATAAAGCGTGCAGCCTAATTGGTAGGTAGCGTCATGACGTGAAGATCGAATGTGAAGGACAAGATCAACATCAGTGGGCTTTATTTCTATTTCTTTGCCTGCTATATGAGGAAAAGGCGCAAGGTATTTTGGGCGCCTTGTTGTATCTAACTCGTCCCATACTTGATCGCTTAGGCCTATGGTTGCGTGTAAGTGTGCATCTGGGAACTGATGTTGAAGTTTAGTAATAAGGGCAGGAGCGACGGCTAAAGCGGCTTTAAATGCACAGATTTCTGCTCTATTAATATTGAGAGTAATGAAAAGGGCGTCACTTGACGCCTCGGCGATAATACCTGATTGAAATGGTGTCGTCATAGTGGTCCTTTTAGAAAAATCGGCGTGATTAAAAATTTGGATAAAGTGTTTTTAGCTGACTTGCCTGAGAAGGTTTGGCTTGGCCGCTGGTGTACTCTTCTAGTGCGACAGCAAGAGGTTCGCCTTGCCACTCATGGCTGGGATTATTGGAGTACATCATCAATTCAGACTCCATTAGGAGTTGCGTGACCTGAACGGACGTTAATCGTTTTATATCATCGACGCTACGGATTTCATCGTCTCCCCATCGATGACGAGCCCATTCCAGCAGGCTTGATCTGAGTTGAGGTAGATTATTTTGCTGGCAGCACGTTATTAGCGTTTTATAGGCGCTCTGCTCATCGATTGTGTTAAGAGGTGCGAACTCTTGTAATGTTGGGACGTGGTTGAGGGTGTTAGGCTGTGCTTTTCTGCGTTTAAACCTGATGCTTAACCAAGCACTAATTAGAAAAACAGCTAATAGTAATAAACCAATGACAAGGTAGTGACGAAAAGAAATGCCTTGATCTACTTGTGTCAGCTCAATGTCTAATGCACTCGGCTCTATGGTTTTAGCGTTCGGTTTTTTCGCCAAGGAAATAGGGGCAACAGAGCGAGTTTGTGCTGGCAAAGGTTCACTGATGGTCGCTTTATCGGCTTCTTTTTTGACGGTTCCATTTGAGCTGTTTGGCAGTGGAGCAATGCTGATTTTTTGAGTGGATGCTGTCGCCGTCCTAATGATTCTTTGTTCTGTATCCCAATAAACAATGTTGATATCGGGTAGTACTAAGCTGCCTTCTTCGGTTGGCACGACTTCAACGATGATGGTTTGATTGCCTGTGACGCCGTTGGCTGTTTTTTGATTGTCAAATTTAGGAGGTTTTGGGTAAAGCTTATAGTTAGGTGTGCTATTAAAATCCAGTGTTGGAATTTGTTCAGGCAGTGCGCCTTTGGCATTAATATTAATGGTCCAAATGAGGGTGTCACCCACTCTAGGGGTGTCGCTTGTTTTGCTTAAAGAAGTGGATACTGTTACTTCTTGGCTAGGCAGCCAGGTGTCACTTGAATAGCTTGCGGGAATAGGCAGGACTTGTAGATTAAGAGGCTCGCTTTGAACCTTGATCATCCTTCTACCCGTCGAGGTGTTGATCATCGCTTGTATGCTTTGGGGTGGTAAAGTTAATACGCCACTGCGCTGGGGAAACGCCAAATAGTCGCGAGTTAATACCTGATATTGCGTGCCGTTAATGGTTTCATAGTTCATTTGATCGTCAATCAGTCTTTCGACGACAAGGTCAGGGTGAGAGGGGACAGAGCGATTGGCATTTTGCATGGCGACTGAGGTGTACAGTTTGACGCTTAAAATGACTTCTTGTTGTAAATACGGTTCTATTTCAGACACTTCCGTTCTCATGATAACGGGAGGGTTACCGTTGCTGTCCATGAGTTGAGGAGAGCTTTTAATGACTAATCTGATTGGCTCAGATTCATGGGCGCCAATTTTAATAGGAGGAATTTCGACCGTACCAACGGATTTTGGCATCAATGAAACGACCCAAAAGTTTAACGCCGTGCTGGTGCCTAAGTTAAAGCTAAATTGACTGTTTTGGCTTTTACCTAAAATATCAAAGTCGCGTTGTAGTGGCGTGAGATCCGGGCCATTCCCCGTATCGGAAAAGTCTGCTCTTAATGTGAGCTGCACGACTTCATTTTCAATGGTGACTTCTTTGTTGAGAGACGCAGTAACGCTTGCTGCAAAAAGAGAGTTTGATGAGGTGATAAAAAATAGGACAGCCATTAATGAGTAAAACAAACGGCTGAGCTTGTTTGGCGAAGTTAATGAGAAGAAGTATTGCTTTACTACCATGGGTTTTGCCCATCCTCTTGCGTAAATCGATTTTCATTGCGTTTTTCTTGGTGCAAATACCAAAGTTTGCGCTGTAAAAGCTTCCCAGGATCATCTTGGATTTGCTTTAGCCATTGTTTTAATGCCTGTTCTTTTTCTTTGTCTAATGTTGTCTTAGCTTGCTCATTTTTGTTTTGACTGTCTGAGCGTTTATTTTGTTTATTATCCTCAGGTGTTTTGTTGTTGTCTTGTGTTTCGTCTTTTTTATTGTCTTTTTTTGAATCAGATGGATCTTTTGAGTCATTTTTATCATTAGCGTCTGATTGGTTTTGTTTGTTCTGATCCTTCTTCTCATTCTGTTTGTCTGAGGAACTGTTTTCTTTCTCTTGTTGTTTTTTCTTTTTTTGTTCCTGTTCTTGCTGTTTTAAGTATTCGAGGTTCTCTTTGGCGGCTTTTAAGGATGGGTCTTGCTCTAGCGCTGTTTCATACGCTTGCATCGCTTTCTTTGTGTCGCCAGACAATGCCAACGCGTTACCTAGGTTGTAATTTTCTGCCGCATTCTTGTCCAGCTTATCCAGTGCTTGTATTGCTGCAGGGTAATTTTTTAACGCATAAGAGGATGCGGCCTTCCAGTTTGGTTGTTGAAAATGACGATCAGCCTCTTGCCAGTTCCCTTGGTCAACCGCGCGTTGTCCTTTTTGGTCTTGAGTCAAAAACCAATCCAGAGGCGATGCTTGTAGCTTTTCAGAGGACAAAGAAAAGAGACCTAGGAAAAGCATCAATACCATACCTTTTCTAAATTGAAATGCGAGCCAAAGCAGAAAGGGCAGAGCAAACCAATGTCCTTGTTCGGTCCAGTGAATGCTTTTATTTTGGGCTTTTTGAGTTTGCTCGTTATTCAGTGATGTGCTGGTTATTTGCGCAAGCTCACGAGAAGTTAATCGCCCTTGGTGAAATCTGCCTCCAAGATTTGTGGTTAGTGCTTTTAAATCGGATATAGGCACTGCTGGAATAACATTCATGCCATTTCTTTTCAGAATTTGGCCGTCAGGAAGTTTAATTAGAGCGCCTTGTTGAGTCCCTATCGCAACTATATCCAGCTGTATGTTGAGGTCTTTTAATAGCGTTGGAATTTTTTCTTTATCATGTTGGCTAAGGTCATCGGTGAAAATGATGAGATGTAAAGGTGCCGAATCGTCTTTATTGAGTGATAAGGCGGTTGCGACTCCACTGCTTAAATTGCCGCCATATACAGGCATGATGATTGGGTCGAGTGCCAACAGAAAATGAGTGATAGTTTCTCTGTCTTGGCTAAAGGGGCTAATAATAAAGCCTTCGCCTGCGAAGGCTACCAAAGCTATTTCGCCTTCTTTACTTTGCTCTAATATGTCTCTGATCGTTTGTTTTAATTGGGTCTGTCTATTAGGTTTGATGTCTATGGCGTACATGGATAAAGACTGATCAACAACTAAAACGGTTTTCTGGGTGTTTTCGAACATGGTTGTTGGGTTTTTTGTCCAGCTTACGCCAGCTAAGCCAATCCAACACAATGTAAGCGCCATCAGTCCTAGCCACATATTCATGTTAGTGGATGCGTTTTTATAGACAAGGTGATTGAGCAGGTTTTGATCAACCACTTTATGTAAGGTATTTTTCTTCGAATTGTTTAGACGAAAGAAAAAAGCCACTAGCAAAGTGAGTGGGATAAAAAGAAGCCAGTAGGGACGCTCAAAATGAATAACATCAAAAAGTATCATGAGCGGCCTCCTTTACGCCAATTCCTTGTTCTCAAAGAAACTTGTTGACTGGCAAGCAACGATAAAGCTAGAAAAGCAACAGATCCAAAGCCTAACCATTGAAACAGACTGGTTAGCGGCCGCTGCCAAATATCTTCAGCTGGAGTGGGCTCTAACGCATCAAGGGTCTGGTAGATAGTTCGTAAGTCTTCGGTGCTTTTGGCGCGGAAATACTCTCCGCCAGTTTGAGCGGCAATATTTTTTAACAAGGTTTCGTCTAAATCGCTGGATGGGTTAATGGCTTTTGGGCCAAAGAAGCTTTGCACGATCATGCTGTCAGCCCCTATGCCGATGGTGTGTATGCGAACATTTTGTGAAGCGGCAAAGGTGGCGGCCTGTTGTGGTTGAACTCGGCCTGCGGTGTTGGCGCCGTCTGTCATGAGAATAAGTACTTTTTTGTCGGATGGTTTGTCTTCCAGTCTTTTGATGCCCAACCCGATTGCATCGCCGATGGCCGTCTGTTCTCCAGCAAAGCCTATTTGTGTTTCTTGAACCAGCTGATTAATGGTCTTGGTATCAAAACTCAACGGCGCTTGAAGGTAAGCTTTCGTGCCAAAGACGATAATACCAATGCGGTCACCTCGTCGTTCTTTTATAAAGTCGGACAAGACCGATTTAGCGGCTTTGAGGCGGTTTGCTGGTTGGTCATTGAGTGTCATATCGGTGACTTGCATGCTGCCCGATAAATCCAACGCGATAAGTAAGTCGCGCCCAGATGGCGTGACTTTGGTTGGTTCACCTAACCAGACAGGCTGAGCTATGGCCAATATCAACAAAAACCAGCTAAGTACTAAACAGGTATATCTAAGTGTTGGGTTTCTAGGAAGAACGTTACTGCCCTGATGATGGATTAGTTGTGATGTATTGCCCCACCAGATGCCATCGCCTTTCACTTTGGTTTTGGGGAGAAAATACAGGACGAATGGCAAGGGTAAAATAAGCAGAAACCAAGGCCAAGAAAGCTCAAGCATGGTGTTTCCTTATCCAGTAGCAAGTGACGTTTATCATTTCTTTCCGCTGTTCGGGGGTTAACTCAATATGATCGCGGTATAGTCCATCTACGAAGTCAGAACCCAGTGCCGAGAAACGATGTTTTTCTGGCATGGTGTTGTCAATTTTTTGCAACAGTGTGGCGCTAGGTAAAGCCGCTATTTCGTTTTGTCCTTCACTTATCAAGCAACGGCGAATCATTTCATGGCACAGTAAAATGCATGCTTTGTCTGTCAATTCGCTTGATGTTGTTCTGATGTTAGAAAGCGCTTCTCGACGATAGGCGTGCTTTTGATGGCGTCGGTAAAAGAAAATAATGACGGCCATTATTAATAAAATAATGGCCGCCAAGACCAACCAAGTCCACCAAACAGGCGGCCACATAGGGACTGATTGAGGCAGTAAATACGCGTTGTTGGGCAAATCTATGATTGTCTGTACGGGAGCGGTAGGCATCAGTGTAGCGCTCCTTGAGACAGCAAATAACGCGCTATTTTTTCTGGAGATTCAGTAATGTCAAACAATTGGTGACGAATGCCAAAAGCGGCCAGTTTTTTACGCATCAGCGCATTTTGTTCAAAAAAATCTATTTTTGCCTGCTGCATACTGTGTTTACTAATGTTCACTTGTTTGACACCGTGACGGTCGGCCATCTGATATTGGCCTGCGGGCAAGTTATAAACATTGCTGTCGATGATTTGTATCCAATGAACGGAATTGTGTTTGGCTAGCCGCATTAGCGCGCTTTCTTCGCTGTCGCTCCACGTTTGTTTGTCCGTCAGAATAATCACGTCTTTATTATGTATCTTGTTTGTTAGCAAGGTGTTTGACCAAATACTATCAGGGCGACTCTCATTGGTTCGGTGTTCTAAATGAGACGCCTCTTTTAGTTGGCTTAATAGAAACGAAAGGGTTCTAGATTTATTACTGGCGTGTTCTTCTGCACCGTAGGTTAAGCGATAGGAAAGCGTGTCACCTTGCTGTTTTGAGCGCCATGCAATAATGCCCGCCAACTGGATTAACCGTGTGGAAATAAAAGTGTGACGCGTTCCAAAGTAGGCGCTACTAGAAAGGTCTAACAATAAAAGTCGCTGGTGGTCGTTTTCCTGCGCGTAAAGTCGAGTATGTGCTTGACCTGTACGAGCCGTAACTCGCCAGTCAATGTGCCTTAAGTCGTCGCTGGCTTGATAGGCGCGTAGTTCAAGCATTTCCATGCCGTGACCTTTTTGCCGAGAGCGGCGTTCACCGGCACTTGTTGCAAAGCGAATGGCTTTTGGCGCTCGTCCTAAATGCTTGGCGTAATGTGCCAATAGGGCAAAATGGGCGTCATCCAGCTCTGGGGATTCGGGTGATAATAATGGGCTCATCGTACTAAAATACCTTGTGTTGCTGTTCTTTGAGTTAGCGAGCCTTGAGTTACAACGCTGGAACGTGACTAATCAATCGTTTTAATAGGTCGTCAACGGATAATCCGGCGGCTTGGGCTTCAAAGGTAGTAATGATACGGTGGCGCAAGACTGGTAACGCAATTTGACGTACATCATCGGGTGTTACAAAGTCCCGTCCATCCAGCAAGGCATTTGCCCGTGCGCAACGATCGAGAGCCAATGTGCCGCGCGGGCTAGCACCAAACTCAATTAAGTTCGTTCCTTTGCCTGCCTCGCCTAAATAAAGCTCAGGTTGTCTCGTGGCCATGACCAATTGCACTATGTATTGCTCGACACTTTCTGACATATATAAAGACAAGGCCTTTTGTTGCAGTGCCAAAATATCGCTTGGTTTACACAAAGGCTGAGAGGTACTTATGGACGTTTTATGAAGATCCTGTTGTCGCACTAATCTTAGAACTTCTAGTTCGCTAGCGGCACTTGGATAACCAAGATTGATCTTCATCATAAAACGATCAAGTTGAGCTTCTGGTAACGGATAAGTTCCTTCTTGCTCAATCGGGTTTTGTGTCGCAATAACAAAGAACAAATCCGATAAAGTGTAGCTATGGTTACCCACAGTGACTTGTCTTTCGCCCATGGCTTCTAATAAAGCAGATTGAACTTTGGCAGGCGCACGGTTGATCTCGTCGGCCAGCACGATATCATTCATGATAGGGCCAGGGATGAAACTGAATTGTCCGGTTTCTTGTTGGTAAATATCAGAACCCGTAACGTCTCCAGGTAATAAATCAGGGGTAAATTGAATACGTTGGAAGCGGCTGTCGATGGCACTGGCCAACGCTTTGGCGGCGGTGGTTTTTGCGATACCTGGTGGCCCTTCTAGCAGCACATGACCATTCGCAATTAATGCGACGAGTAATTCATGAGTTAAGTCTGGTTGGCCGACGACGGCGCGATTTAGGTGGTCTTTTAATTGTTCAATTACAGCTACCATCGAACCTAGATTCCTTATACTTCTGTCAAAAAAAGTGTCAACGCAATATAATAGTCTTCATCTTATCGGATTCAAATCTTTACGCACAGAGTGATATCTGTAAGGGTAATGTAAGCACAGGAAGAAAAAATGGCAAAAGTGGTTTTAAATGTGGCTTTGTCCGCTTTTAAATATGAGGCTATGTATGCTGGTTCAGCGAAAAATCTGGTCGCGAGTAGCCTAGATGGACGTAAAGTACAGTTGCCTTTGTCCGCCTTTCAGCGTTTTGTAACGCATCAAGGGATCTACGGTGTGTTTGAAGTAGAGTTTGATGACATGAATAAATTGATTGGCGTCACTCAAATTCGATAGCACAGCTAAGATAAAGCATTCACCTAATCTCAATTGTCTAGGAGCCCTAACTATGTACCAACTTGCTCGCTCGTTACTTTTTAAATTAGACCCAGAAGTGTCTCATGAATTGTCATTGGATCTTCTTGCAGCAAGCAGTCGATTGGGTTTAAACAAGCTTTTAGGTGGATTACCATCTACGAAGCCCGTTGATGTGATGGGCTTGCGTTTTCCCAATGCAGTGGGTTTAGCGGCTGGATTGGATAAGAATGCAGACGCATTTGAAGCATTAGGGGCTTTAGGCTTCGGTTTTGTAGAAGTCGGAACCGTGACGCCTAAAGGGCAGGCTGGTAATCCTAAGCCACGTCTTTTTCGCTTACCTGAGTATGATGCGATCATCAATCGCATGGGCTTTAACAACAAAGGCGTGGATCATTTAGTGTCACGGATAAAGTCTCATCGTTATCCGGGTATATTGGGCGTGAATATTGGTAAAAACCTAACCACGTCTGTGGAAGATGCCGCGGCGGATTATTTAGCGTGCTTAGAAACGGTTATTCCTTACGCCGATTATATTACGGCAAACATTAGCTCGCCTAATACACCGGGGTTACGCAGTCTTCAATTTGGAGAAAGCTTGGCTCAGTTAATCGCGCCATTGGCGGCAGCTCGAGATCGCTATGAAGCCGAGCATGGTAAGCGTGTTCCGTTGGCCGTGAAAATTGCGCCAGATATGAGTGATGATGAAATTAAAATGGTCGCCGATACATTAGTCGAGCAGGGTGTTGATGGTATTATTGCAACCAATACAACGCTGTCTCGTGATGCTGTTTTAGGCCACCAGTTTGAAAAAGAAGCCGGCGGGTTGAGCGGTGCACCAGTTCGTGATGCATCGACACATGTGGTTAAAGTATTGTCAGAACACTTGAAAGACACACTGCCGATTATTGGAGTGGGTGGTATTTCAAGTGGCGCGGATGCGGTTGAAAAACTTCAGGCAGGTGCGAGATTGGTACAAATTTATTCTGGCTTGATTTATCAGGGTCCAGAATTGATTAAAGAAGCGATAGCAAGCACAGACGCTTATTATCGAGAGCGTGATTTAGGCATTTAAACAGATCGAATTGAAAAACAAGGTGTCCAGTGGGCGCCTTGTGTGGCAGGCGGAAAATGATTCCGCCTTCTTTTTATATCGAATATTCATTCAAATTTAAAAAAGTAATTTTAAAATGAGCACTATATTACAGACAACGGATTCAGCAAGTCAGGTTTACGCATTAGAGATAACCTGTCCTCTTGGATTGGAAAATGTCTTAGAAAAAGAACTGCATGATGAAGGCCTAACACAAACCCGTTTTGGCGAAGGGCAGGTTAAATTAACCACAGATTTAGAAGGCATGTATAAAGCGTGTCTTTGGTCTCGTGTTGCGACCCGAGTGATGTTGCCTATTGCCAATTTCAAAATCGATTCCGCCGACGATTTATACGACGCGGTAAAAGCAATTAATTGGTCTGAGCACATGTCAGCAACCGATACGATAGCGATCGATTGTCACGGCACAAACCATCATATTCGTAATACTCAATTTGGTGCGGTGCGCGCTAAAGATGCGATTGCGGATTATTTTGTAGAGCTATCTGGCGAGCGTCCTAGTGTTCAAAAAGAGCAGCCAGATGTGCGTATCGCTTTGCGTATTAAACGTGAAGTTGTCACGGTAAGCATCGATTTGTCGGGCGAAAGCATGCATCGCCGCGGTTATCGCCAACAAGGCAGTATGGCGCCACTGAAAGAAAACCTCGCGGCAGGCTTATTGATGCGTGCTGGCTGGGGAAGAGATTGCGGTTTAACGCAATTGATTGATCCTATGTGTGGTTCTGCGACTTTCTTGGTGGAAGCTGCAATGATGTCTTTGGACATTGCGCCGGGTTTAGGGCGCCAATACTGGGGCTTTAAGGGCTGGAAACAGCATGACCATCGTATGTGGCAGCAACTGATGGATTTTGCTAAAAATCGCAAAAAAGACCCAGCTGAACTAGGGCTACGTTTTCAAGGTACGGATCGTGATCAGAGAGCAATAGCGGCGGCGCGCGAAAGCATCAAACGTGCAGGCATGGTTGGTGTGATCGATGTTGCAATGACGCCTTTCCAAGAGCATGAGTTTGATATTAATCCAGAATTACCAGGTTTAGTAATTACCAACCCACCTTACGGTGAGCGGATGGGCGATGAAATGGCGCTGATTGCGTTATATCGCCAATTGGGTGAGTGGGTTGTCAGTCATGTGCGTGGATGGCAGTTTATGATGCTGACCAGTAATGACCATTTGGCTCGTCAAATTCCAGCACGACCCGAAAAAAGCACTCGTGTTATTAACGGGGGGATTGAGTGTCGTGCTTATATTTTCTCACTGTTAGAAGGCCGTATTAAAGAAGACGTTGTGGCGCAATCGGTGATGACGCCGGGTGCTCAGATGTTTGCCAATCGTCTGCAAAAAAATGTTAAAAAAATGAAAAAATGGGTCGATAGCAATAAAATCCAATGTTACCGAGTTTACGATGCAGACATGCCTGAATACGCCGTGGCGATTGATATCTATCAAGATTGGGCCCATGTACAGGAATATCAAGCACCGAAAAGTGTTGATCCAGAAAAAGCCAAGCAACGTTTATTTGAAGTGATGTCTGCGATTCCAACAGCGTTAAATATCGCAGAATCCAATGTGATTTTGAAGCAGCGCCAACGTCAGTCAGGCAAAGAGCAATATGAGAAATTAGATCAGTCTAAGCACGAAATGATCGTTGAAGAATACGGCTGTGATTTCATTGTGAATCTAAAAGATTACCTAGACACCGGTTTGTTTTTGGATCACCGACCAGTACGAAAACTGATTCAAGATCGTGCCAACGGTAAACGTTTCTTAAATCTCTTTTGTTACACCGCGACAGCGTCCGTTCATGCTGGACAAGGTGGTGCTCGCAGCTCATTAAGTGTCGACATGTCGAATACCTATACAGAATGGGCGCGCCGTAATATTGAATTAAATGAATTCTCTGAGCGTAATCATCAAGTCGAGCGTGCTGACTGTATCGAGTGGTTAAAGCAAAGTCGTGATGTGTTTGATTTGATATTCATGGATCCTCCGACTTTTTCTAACTCGAAAAAAATGGCCGATGTGCTAGATATTCAACGTGATCATGGTGATTTATTACGTTTAGCGATGGCTAGATTAGCAAAAGGCGGAGAGTTAATATTTTCGAATAACTATCGTCGCTTTATTTTGGATGCAGATCTAGAGCAAGAGTTCGAAGTGAAAAATATCACTCATGAGACCTTTGATCCGGACTTTGATCGTAATAGCAAAATTCATCAATGTTATGTTATTAAGCACAAGTCTTAGATTTAAATTGTGGATTTGATCTAATTTAAAAAAACAGTATGAATGCAGGTTGAAAGAACGATTTAACTTGCTGAAATTTGAAGGTTTAGAAGTTTTTACTATGAGAAAAAAAACATTTCGTCTGGTTATTAGTTGTCCTGACAGAGTGGGGATTGTGGCGGCGGTGAGTCAGTTCTTGAATGAGCGCCAAGGCTCTATCATTGAGGCCAGCCATCACACAGACATCGAGCAGAAGTGGTTCTTTATGCGCCATGATATTGATGCAGAAAGCCTGAATATTACGGTTGAAACCTTTCGGGAAGAGTTTGCGTCTATCGCGGAAGAATTTAATATGCGCTGGTATGTTAAAGACAGCGAAGATCGTCCTAAAGTGATACTAATGGCGACTAAAGAATCTCATTGTCTTAATGACATCATGCATCGTTGGCACACGGGTGAATTGAACTGTGAAATTGTTGGCGTGATTGCTAACCACGAAGCGCTTCGCTCTATGGTTGAGTGGTATAAAATTCCATATCACTGCATACCTGTGCCAAAAGAAAATAAGATGCCCGCGTTTCAGAAAATTGAAGCGTGTATCGATGACGCACAAGCGGACGCTATTGTGTTAGCTCGTTACATGCAAATTTTCCCAGAATATTTGTGTGAAAAATATCGTCATCGAGTCATTAATATTCACCACAGTTTCTTACCGTCTTTTATTGGTGCAAAGCCTTATCATCAGGCGGCGGTTCGTGGCGTTAAGCTGATCGGTGCAACCTGTCATTACGTGACAGCGGATTTAGACGCTGGACCGATTATTGAACAGGACGTGATTCGTGTACGTCATAGTCACGCTGCAGAAGACATGGTGCGTTTAGGAAAAGACATTGAGAAACTCGTACTGTCCCGTGGTTTACGCTATCACTTAGAAGATCGAGTGCTTGTGCACGGTAATAAAACCGTGGTATTTGCAGAATAATACTCGCTTTTCGCAAGCGTTATTGAAAGGGAAGGCTTGTGCCTTCCCTTTTTTGTGTCTGTTAGGTTTTTTATTGTTTCTTATCTTTTTGTAATCTTAGCGGCGTAAAATTTTTGTTATTGAAAAAAGTGTCTATAGTTAATGACAGTGATCAAAAAAGAGACGGCTTGGTGAGGTGGATTATGAAACTCAAGTTAACGCCAACTCAAAATCTATGTGTTGGCTATTTAGAATCTGGTTTTAAATTGATTCAATTAGGTGAACAATTTTATTTTATAAAAGGAGAGCGTCGTCAGAAAGTGTTGCCCAAAACGCTAGACGCACTGGTCAACAGAGGAGCACTTGCTCACACTGAACATGGACATTATATGTTGAGTGACGAATTTATCGAACATCGTAAACGAATGCGCGAAATGGACGAGCCGAAACCAGTCCATCATTAATGGTAGTGTTCTTGGTCTTATTTGGGCCCCATATCTTCTTTGCGGAAAATAATGGGGCTCTTTTTTATGCGCTGAGGTAATTATTCCCTCCCCTTATGTCTTCCAAGGGGAGGGCTAGGGTGGGGTTATTACTTTGTAACTTCACTGCCCATATTTTTTATCACCTTGCTCCAAGTTATATGGCGTTTCTATTCGAAACTAAACGCCTACCTCATCGAAACGCCACATAACTTTCCACGACCTTCAATTGCAGGCCTGCGTGAGGGAAGCGCGAATCAGATGTCTTTTATCTGATTCGCGCTGGCAGCTAACTAGAAAGTCTTTTAGTATCCATAGATAATCAGATTACATAGGTACGTTTGGAGGAATAAAATGTCGACGATTGTCAGTAAGGAAGAAGCACATAAGTTGATTGATCAACTCCCCGCCAATGCAACATGGGATGACCTGATGCAGGAAATATATGTTCGGGAAGCGATTGAAAAAGGGCTTGAAGATAGCAAAGCGTGTAACACAACAGGTGTTGCAGAAATCAGAAAAAAATATGGATTACCTGAATGAAAGTTCAATGGACCGCAACAGCAGCGGCTCATTTAGATTCCATTTTTACCTACATAGCCCAAGACTCAGAAACTTATGCATTACAAACTGTAGATCGAATCACGAGACGATCTCAGCAAATTGGTGAATTTCCATTATCTGGTCGAAAAGTTCTAGAGTATGAGCTTGATCAAATAAGGGAAGTATTTGTCGGTTCATATAGGATTATATATCGCATTATGGCAGAGCAAATTGATGTGATTGCCGTTATTCATGGAGCGACGAACGTACTGCAAGGTGATTCAGAATAGGAGGTCTGTACTGTAGATCGTAAACCAACATTCCCTGTAGGCCTGCATGAGGGAGGAACGACCGTAATCAGGCGTTAAAGACTCGCAGCCCAGCTGTCCTAATCGAAGCACTAAAACGATCTTCCGACCCTAAAATGTAGGTCGAGCCTTTAGGCCGACAATGTAATTATGCCCTCCCCTTATGTCTTCCAAGGGGAGGGCTAGGGTGGGGTTATTACTTTATGACTTCTCGGCCTATATTCGTGAACACCCAAACTCAACTAAGCTGCATTTGCTCTCATTCATTTCTATAAAGATATTTGCTTGCTAAAAATCACACAATATTTATATGGTTTTAGTTTTTAGTTTTTAGTTTTTAGTTTTTAGTTACTTGTATTGTGTAAGGAAATGGTCAGGGAAGATGAGTAGATTACGAGCATCAAATCCTAGATTGCAGCAATAAGTGACACACGCTTATTTAATAATACTTCAATTGGAGTGAGATAGTTTAGCGATTTTCTAGGTCTAAAATTGATTAACATTTGCGTGTCCGCAATGTCCTGTTCGGTGAGTTGACCTATGGCGAACCCTTTAGGATAAAAACGTCTCAATAGTCCATTGGTATTTTCATTGAGACCACGCTGCCATGAGTGATAGGGCTTAGCAAAATAGGTTTTACATTTCAGCGCTTTAGCAATGCTTTGATGACCTGCAAACTCGCCTCCATTGTCAAACGTAATGCTATGGCAAACATGTTTAAAAGGCTTTAACAATTTTTTAATGGCTTTAGAGACCAACTTTTTCGTCTTGTTCTTAACGCGACAGGTCAATAAAAGCTTGGTGACTCGCTCCGTCAACGTGACGAGATAGCCATCTTGGCCATAAACCGTATCTCCTTCCCAATGGCCTATTTCTTGTTTGTCATCAACCTCTTTAGGGCGCTGGTCGATATCGACTCGGTTAGGAATCAAGTGAGCGCCAGCCATTGTGTCTTTACGTGGTTTATAGCGCTTTCCTTGTCTTGCCAATTGATGCCTCCACCCTTGCGCAAACACAATGCTGTAGACGGTATTACAACAGACTTTTAGTGTTGGTATCTCTCTGGCTAACCGTCCTGCTATTTGCTCTGGGGTGAAGCTCAATTTGAGTGAGCCTTCCACTTTATCGATCAGTTCCTGACTTCGTTTTGTAAACTTGCGAGCCTGCATTCTGATCGTGGAGGCATGAGCGTGAGCCGCTTTAGCACAATATTTACTAGTGAGGCATCGCCTCAGTTCACGAGCAATCGTTTTATTGCTTCGCTCCATCTTTGTTGCGATGGTTCTTGCCGAAAACCCTAGTTCATTTAGACCTTCAATCTGGTATCGTTCTTTTAGCGTCAGTTGCTTATATTGGTTGTTCATTTTTGGACGACCTTGGTGGATTGTGTGAGAACTCGAAGCCTATAGGCAACTGACTCTCTTATCTATACCAAGTGTGTCGGTTATTGTTGAGATCTAAGCTAACAAGAATATGAAAGAGGACTCGCTAACCGCGCACGTTTTATGTGCGTATCAGTAATTTAAGAGCTCCTACTTCAATCAAAAATTTTGGAGTCTGTAGCACTTTTCCAACTCAGGTGCCCAAGACTCCAATCTATCTCATTTCAATTCCTTTCCCTCTCACTGCACGGATGGCGGTGTCTCTGTGAATAAATAACTCACCGCTTGTGCCAGTTTCGGGCTGACGTGTCCGCTGCGCAGTAATGCCCATAGTGGTTGTTTTGCTTCTGGGTGCTGGCTGAGTTCTGCGGCAATTTGTTTAAAGGCGATGTAGCCGTCTTCGCGGTGGGCTAGTTTTTCCATGATGATACGCAGCAGTTGCGGGTTTTGACCTAGCCAATGAGGGCATTTTGCGGCTAAGGCGGTGATAGGATGAAGATCGTCATCGTGACATTCTGCTAGGCTGCCAAGTAAACCAAATAGTGGCAGTAATAGCGTGTCGTCTAAATCGGTTCTTGATAAGGCGCGTAAGTAACTTGCCTGCATCAATGCGTCTTCTTCTGTTTGCAGTTGTTTTATCAGCGTATCTTGTAACGGGCTGGAAAGTGTTTCGTGTTCTAGGGCATGGCATAAGGCACTAACAACCGGTTTGGCGGCGTGTTGAATCGCTTTTTGTATGAGTGCTTGGTATTTGTCTTCGTCTACTCTAGCGGCGAGTTCCGCAATGCCTTGAAGTCCTAGTGTCTGCCAGCTGTCGTCTTGTTTTGTTAAGTCTGACGATAGGTGTTTAACAACGTTATCAAAGTAGTTTGAAGGTGCTTTGTGTAAGTCTTTACCGAGTTTTGCATGAAGGCTTGCCATGCGCTCTTGGTCTGGTTTGAATACATAAGGGCTGTCTTCAAGCGCTTCAGATAATCCTGCTTCTTCGCCTTTGTGTAGTATTTTATCGACGATGCTTTTAATGAAGTGATCGCGTGTTCCTAGGTTTAGGCAGCCAGCCTCGTCTAGAGGCAATTTGAGAAACCAAATCACGCCTTGTTCTACGGTGTCTTCTTTTGTCGCATTTTTGCTTTTTAACAAGCAAGCTAACCAAGCATGTTGGCGAAATGGAAAAGGGTAGGCTTGCTGTTTACGGTCAAATTGCACGGCTTGTTGTGGTGTTATTTTGCTAATGCTGCGGCCTAGGTCGTAGTAGGTTACATCGCAACCGACCATGTCGAATAAGTCTGAAAGAGATTCAATGTTGCTCATGATAAAGTATTGGCTCATGTTGCCGATAAGCGCTTTAGTGTGCCGTTATCGGTTTGCTTTTATGTGTGAGTTAAAGATACGTTATCTTACCGTTTTTTAAAGGGGAAATCAGGTTGAAAGAAGCCTTTTCTGCTCATCATGTTTTGGCCGATTTGTTGATAGATTTGCAAGTGGCGATGCAAGATTGTGGCGTTTGGGAATGTGAAGCGCCCACTCAAGCCCAGATGCAAAGTAGTGAACCTTTTTGCATTGATACGATGGCTTTCGAGCAATGGTTGAAATTTGTAATGATCGAACGTTTTAAAACAATGCTGGAAATGGGCACTGATTTGCCTGCGAGTTGTTATATATCACCGATGGCTGAAGATGCTTTTAAGGATCGAGACGCAGGAAAAGTGATTCATATCGTGAACTGTTTGAATCGAATTGATCGGCATTTAAGTGGCAGTTTGTGATCTCGGATCAGGTTAAAAACCCGTATGTAAAAGACCTTTGCTGGTTAGTGGAGGGGCATTATATTGAGCAAGATTTTAACCTTGTGCCGCATTGGGTAGCAGACGTTAATATAAGGCTGCTTGAATTAGATCGTGATCCTCGTGCGCTTGTTGCTGCTATTTCAGCCTGCAAGTCTCATTTTCTTGGCAGTTATTTTGAAAGTTTGTTTTCCTTCGCTATAGCGAATTTATCCGATTTAGTGGTTTGTTTGGAGCATTTTCAAATAGAGAAAGATGGGCAAACGCTTGGCGAAGTAGACATGTTAGTTGAAACGCCAAATGGAGAACTCCATCAATTTGAAATTGCGATTAAGTTTTATTTAGAACGGTCTGATCTTTATCCTCATGATTGGATTGGGCCTAACAAAAATGACAGTTTGCTGAAAAAGGTATCGAGAGCAAGAGAGCATCAATTATTAATTTTGCAGACAGAAAAAGGGCGTGAGGCGATTAGTCATGTTGCTAAGAATCGAATACCACATACAAATTTGTTGATGTTTGGGCGTTTATATTCTGCTTTGACGAGTCGTGAAAATATTGACCAGTGGCTCTCGCAAAATGAACGTGGTGGCTGGATACGAGTGTCTGACCTTTTTTTACTGATGCCCTATTTTTCCTACTTTTTCATCTTAGAAAAACCTCATTGGTTGGCGGCTCCAAACATTAATGATGATTTTTCTTTCTTTTCTCTGCAATCAACCTACAATCTTGTAGGCTATTTCCTACGTGATAATCGTCCTAAACACGCTTTTTTATGTCAGTCGCTTAATGAAACCAGTACGAAAAAACGTAGTGTGTTTATTGTCCCTGACTCATGGTAAGAGGTTAGACAGAATCTAATATCAAAATGCATCGAATATGTTTTAGTAGTATCAAATATAAATGACCGATTTATCAAAATTACTTCAGTGTAAAATGCCATTAGCTGCTTGGATAATAGATGTAGAGCAATCAAGTGTTCCGTGGTGCAATGGTGCTGCAGAAGCTTTATTGGCAGACTCTCTAGGTGAAATTAAATCAGGTCAGCGAATGATAGGGGAGGCGCTAAAAGCGCGTATTTCTCTTTATCTAGACGGAATAGAGGAGGGCAAGTCATTAACGTTTGATTGGCCCTTTATTTCCAAAGAAGGCATTCATTACAGTTGTACTGGGTCTGTTATTTCTCTAGGTCATAAGCGTAAAGGCTTATTGGTTGAAGCTCATCCCGTTATGACACCTCGTCTTTCTAGAGATGATCAAGACGTTGGGCTTTTGGCTCAATTTGAAACTCTGTCTTTTGCCATTTTTGACGAAAATGGTGTGTATTCCGATTCCAGTGAGTGTTTCAAAACGTATTTTGGCAACATAAATAATGTTCGAGACCTGTTTGCTGTGACGGACGCGGCGGATAGCTTTATGAGTCGTTTTACTCAGCAAGAAAGCTTGTCACAAGAAATTATACTTTCCACCCTTAGGGGTGTGCGTTGGCATAGAATAGAGGTCTCCCAGAATAAATCCACTCAGAAAATCTACTTACTTACTCATGATATCCAAGAAGATAGAGATCATGAAGTCGCTCTTTATCGTCTAAATAACTACGATAGCTTAACAACCTTACCTAATAGAAATTTATTATATCATCAGTTAGAAAATGCTTTAGTCAATGCGAGTAAGCGTCAGAGTGCGTTTGGTATTTTGTACTTAGATCTTGATGGCTTTAAGATTATTAACGATAATTTTGGTCACCGAGTCGGAGATGAGCTTATTCAGCGGGTTGCTGAGCGAATCAAAGGTAGTATTCCATCTGGTGCATGTTTGTATCGCTTGGGTGGCGATGAGTTTGTGGTGGTGCTGGAAAATATTGATTCTATTGAAGACCTAGAACGCATCGCAAAAAGTATTATGCAGAATGCGAGTAATACTTACCCTGTTGCGAAAATGGAAATGATGATTACGGCAAGTATTGGTGTTGCTAGTTACCCTCAGCATGCAAATGACGTCGATAATTTACTAAAGAATGCGGATGCTGCCATGTACCGTGCAAAATCCATTGCTCACAATATGTATTTTGTGTATGAAAATAAGATGGCGGATAACATCAATGCCCACCTTACGCTAGGTGGAGGACTACGCAAGGCAATAGAGGAAGAGCAGTTTGTTCTTCATTATCAACCTAAAATACGCCTTCCTGATGAATCGGTTGTTGGCGCCGAAGCGCTAATACGATGGTCTCACCCCGAGCTTGGTATGATCAGCCCAGATCAGTTTATCCCTTTGGCAGAAGAGAGTGGTTTGATTCTTCCTCTAGGTGAATGGGTTATTCGCAGAGCGTGTCGTCAGTTGCAAGAATGGCGAGAAGCGGGTTATCGTCCGATTAAGCTGTCTGTTAATTTATCCAGCAGACAATTTATGCAAGCAGATTTAGTTGATATGGTTCAGTGTATATTAGAAGAAACTGGTGTGGATCCTAAGTATTTTGAGCTTGAATTAACAGAAAGCATGTTGATGACGGATGCGCAGCAATCGATTGAAAAACTGCATGCTTTTCGTAAATTAGGTCTGACTTTATCCATTGATGACTTTGGTACGGGCTACTCATCGCTTGCGTATTTGAAAAAATTTCCGATACAAACATTAAAAATCGATCGGTCTTTTATTCATGATTTAGGATTGGATTGCGACAACGATGCTATTGTTAAAGCAACGGTTGCGATGGCAAATAGTTTGAATTTGAAGGTGATCGCTGAAGGAGTAGAAAATCGGACGCAAGTTGATATATTGAACAACTATCGGTGCCAAGAAGTGCAAGGTTACTTGTTTTCCAAGCCTTTAAGCAGTGTAGATTTTGCCTCATATATGGAAAATCATGGCTTTAATCAGTTAAGTGTCGCCACATAATCGGACTCTATAACCTCAGCGTTATAATACACATGCTTTTGTGTTTGGACATTTTTATATTTTGCTTGTCATTAGTAGGTTATTCTACCCCTTCAAGTGCTAATTAATAAATTATAGGAACATTGTGTCGACGCTCGAAAACCTTTCTTGTCCGATAGACGCTGCACCGCTAAGCCGTGATGAACGAAGCTTAAAGTGCGAACATGGACATACCTATGACCTGGCTAAAACAGGTTACGTAAACCTTCTTCCAGTGCAAAATAAACGCTCTAAAGACCCTGGCGATAGCAAAGAAATGGTCGTCGCACGGCAGACTTTCTTAAATAAGCAGCACTATTTTCCTATTGTTAAAACCATTTTATCTTCTTGGCCAAAAGAGGATTTGGTTAATGGCGTTCGTATCCTCGATGCAGGATGCGGAGAGGGCTATTATCTTAATGAAATTGGCAAAGCCTTGCTGGATCAAGAGATTAGTATAGAGCGCACTGGTTTAGATATTTCTAAGTGGGCTATTACCGCGGCGAGTAAGCGTGACAAAGGCGTGAGTTGGCTAGTGGGAAGTAACGCCAGCCTGCCAGTGCCAAGTGAGCGTTTTGATGCCATCTTGTGCTTATTCGGCTTTCCTGTTTTTAGTGAGTTTTCGCGGGTACTGAGCGAAACAGGTTTGCTTCTATTAGTAGAATCTGGACCTGATCATCTTATCGAGTTACGAGAAATACTTTACCCCTCTATTCATGATTACAAACAAACTTTTTCTGACGGCGTCGAGGGTTTCGAATTGGTGTTGGAGAAAGCTGAAACTTATGTTTTTACATTGAATTCTCAAACAGAAATCGAACAATTATTAAGTATGACGCCTCATATCCATAAGGCGTCATACGACGGTCGAGAAGCCGTTAAACAACTTAACTCTATTAACCTTACCGCAGACATTAAACTCCGCTGGTATCGAAAAAAATTGGGATAGTAAATTATGTCTAATAACTTAGATGAGCTTTTTAGTAAAAATAGAGAGTGGGCGGCTAAGGTTACCAAAGAAGACCCTGATTTTTTTTCTACGTTATCTAGGCAGCAAATGCCAGAATACCTTTGGATTGGCTGTGCTGACAGCCGTGTTCCGGCGAACCAAATAGTAGACCTTTTACCGGGTGAAGTCTTTGTCCACCGTAATATCGCGAATGTTGTCGTACATACCGATTTAAACTGCTTGTCTGTGATTCAATTTGCTGTCGATGTACTGAAAGTTAAGCATATTATGGTGGTGGGTCATTATGGCTGTGGTGGAATCAAGGCGGCGATGGGCAAAGAAGAGCACGGCATGATCGACAATTGGCTGCGCCATATCAAAGACGTTTACCGCCTCCATAGAAAAGAAATTGATGGGATAGAGGATGAGCAAGTTCGATTTGATCGTATGTGTGAATTGAATGTGGTGGAGCAAGTGGCTAACGTATGTCAAAGCAGCATTGTTCAAAATGCATGGCGTATCGGCCAAGAACTGCATGTTCACGGTTGGTGTTACAGCTTAGGCAATGGTCACATTAAAGACTTGGAAGTGACAGTTTCTAGTGCAGAAGAGTCTGCTGAAAGCCTGAATAACATGTAGAGAACGTTTGTTAGATACTTGTTATTAAACACAAAAAAACGAACTAAGAGTTCGTTTTTTTAGTTCTAGATTGTGTAAGTTGGACTACAAATTATTGTTTTCAGCAATCGTTTTTGCACACCCTGCAATGGTAGAGCGTATCCAAATATGCCCGGGATCATGTTGTAACAAAGGGCTCCATAGCATTTTTAATTCCACTGGTGGAATGTCGAATGGTGGTGGTAAGACGACTACTCTGTTGTTGTCTTTCATCAATCGCGTCGCCAATGATGGCAGTGTGGCGATTAGGCCAAGTTGCTCCGTCGCTCGCATGGCAACATTATAGTTTCTGGTGAATAAACGAATATTACGTTTGAAACCTAAATCCGCCAGAGAGCCATCTACCCAACCTAATTTTTGCACTTCTTCAGGCTGAATGCCAACACCAACACCAAAACCGGTTTTGCTTACCCAGACGTGACGAGAAGCCAAGTAAGTTTCTAAAGAAAAGTTTTTGGCAATGTCTGAATCGGCTGGCACCAAGCAGGAAAAATGGTCAACCCAAACAGATTTTTGATGGAAGGACTGTGGCAGTGTCTCGAATCGGTTGATGACCAAATCGACTTTGCCTTTTTCTACATCATGGAAGCTCACATCACTTGGATTCATGACATCCAGTATGACGTTTGGTGCTTCATCTTGAAGTTTCTTCATAAGTGGTGGGATTAGAGTCGCTTCGGCGTAGTCACTGGCCATGATGCGAAATACTCGAGAGCTTGATTCTGCTTCGAAGCTTTGTCCAAGGTGAAGCACTTCATCCACCGATTGTAAGATGCTTTGTACGCGCGGTTGTAGTTGAATGGCTAAAGCGGTAGGCATCATGCCATCGCTGGTTCTTACTAATAATGGATCATGAAATAGGTCTCTTAAACGACGTAATCCGTTACTCATGGCTGGCTGAGTGATACCAAGTTGGTTGGCGGCGTGGGTAACGTTTTGCTCCCGTAATAAGGAGTCCAAATAACGAAGTAAATTAAGATCTATTTTGTCTAACTGCATAAAGGAAGAGGCCCGTGTCCACTAACGTAGGGCCTGCATCATACTTCATTTTGTATATGAATAGAATGATCCCGTTTTATTGAGTAAGGAGATTAAGCTGATTTAGAAAGTTGCTCTATGACTTCATAGCAAGCGCCCATGGTGTGATAGTCGGTTTTTCCAGCAGGGCTTTTGCAATCGTCAAAGGCTTGGTTGTCTTGAGTTAAAATACGAAACCAAGCACCGTATTGATGATCAACCATGTGTGACCAGCTGTATTGCCAAAGTTGTTGATACTTGTCCCAATAATGCTGTTCCTTGGTCGTTATTGCTAACATAGCTGCTGCAGCGAAGGATTCTGCTTGTACCCAAAAATATTTATCACCGTCACAAATGTGGCCTTTGGGGTCGTAACCGTAACAAAGTCCACCATTAGTTTCGTCCCAAGATTTATCCCACGCGGTGTCGAATAGTTTTTTTGCTGTGGGGATTAGCCAATCGAGCGGTGAGCGCTGTTGAATTAAAAGTAATAGCTTTGCCCATTCCGTCTGATGACCTGGTTGGAACCCCCAAGGGCGAAATAAATGCTTTGGGTCTGCTTTGTTGTAATCCCAGTCGACCTGCCAATCCGTGGTGTAGTGTTCCCAAATTTCACCTTCTGCTAGTGCGGCTTGGCGTAAGCAAATATTGCTAGCGAGTAAAGTGGCGCGTTTAAGATAATGGGGCTCTTGTGTTGCATCATAGGCCGCAAGAAGTGCTTCGCAGCTGTGCATATTGGCATTTTGCCCGCGGTAGTCTGAAACGGTTTGCCAATCGCTGGAAATTTCATCTTTGTATAAGTCAAATTTAGCATCCCAGAAATGCAATTCCATTAGATCGAAGGTTTCTTTAATCCAAGGTTTGGCTTCTTCTACGCCTGCTTTGTATGCCGTGGCGTAAGCGAGCAGGACAAAGGCAAGTCCATAGCAGTGATTGGTCTCATCAAGATTTTGATCTTTGTTTAGTAACCAAACATAGCCACCATTGTTACGAAGATGGCGCTCTCTCAAATAGCGTAATCCATGACGAGTTGCTTCTAGATAAGCTTGCTTGTTTTCTGTGTGTTGCTCTTGAGCTTGACAGGCTTTTGCATAATTGAAAATGAAGCGAGTGCTGCTAACAAGATGGCGAGTATCGGTGTCGTAAATGTCACCGTTGTCTTTGAAGAACTGAAAGAATCCACCATTAAGATCAATGCAGTTTGGATGATAAAACGCCAGAGTAGATTGAATATGGCTATTTAAAAAATTGGCAGATTGAAACGCTGGAAAAGTGGGCATAATGTCGTCCTTTGTGGGCGGCTTTGCTGTTTAAGGCAAAGAGCCTGTTTATTTTTACTAGCGAGATCGGTATTTTGTGAACGCTAACTCATCTTAATGAGTTATATTGTTAAATCAATTAGATTTATTAAATATCAGTAGTTAGTTTACGGGCTTAAATATGAGGGTGAGTTGTATGAAATCGTCAGGTAGTACCTCTGAACAAAGCCGTGTTTATAATGAACGGATCATTCTCCACTTGGTTCGACAACACCCAGAAATTTCTCGGGTGAGTATTGCTGAGCGCACAGGGTTGAGTACACAGACTATTTCGGTGATTACGTCTTCTTTACTTGAACGACAGTTACTCACTATTGTGGGTAAGGTAACCGGTCGTCGAGGACAGCCTTCCATTAAACTGAGTATTAATGAAAAAGGCGCTTATGGACTGGGGATTAATGTTGACCGAGATCATATCAGCGCGGCGTTGCTGGATTTTAGTGGCGCCTGTGTTTTGTTATTAGAACGAGAAGTGTCTTTTCCTACTGAGGATCTTGCTAAAAAAATTGCTCAAGACCTTATTGAAGAGGTAAAGGTAACACTGGGAGCAGGTTGGAGTAAGGTTCAAGGGATTGGCCTCGCTAGGCCCGACTATATGGACTCTTGGTTGGATACGTTGGTCACCGATTCAGGTCAAAGAGCCAATCTTGATGGGCTAAAAGCCGCATTAGAATATTGGCAGTCAGATGCTTTTGAATCATGGTTAGCGGAATTAACCGGTGTAAGCTGCTTTTGTGAAAACGACGCGGTGGCGGCGGCAACCAGTGAATTGTTGCTTGCTTCAGGTTCGTCTAAAAGACACTTCTTTTACCTTTTTGTCAGTACGGCTTGTGGTGGCAGTTTGGTGGCTAATGGTGAATGCTATTTTGGCGCGCATGGTAAAGCGGGCAGTTTTGGTTTAATTCCAACGGCCACTGGCAAACATGGTAAATGGATTCTTGAAGCGTTGTCCCTGTCCTCATTACGTCGATTTTTGATGGCAAATCAAGTCGTGTGGCCAGTCAATGAAAAAGGCTGGCATGATGCTCAGTACGCACCGCTTATAAACCAGTGGGCGGCCGAAGTGGCATTAGAAGTCACGCCGGCGCTGGCTTCCGTCATTGCATTATACGATCCTGAAGCGGTTCTCATTGGTGGGCGTTTGCCCGCGCCTGTTTTAGCGGCTTTAATTGACCGTCTTGAAAGTACCTTGGCGACCCATAGTATGCTGCCTCTTCCTGAGATCCGTGTTGCTCAAACTGGCTATACCGCAGGGGTGTTAGGAGCGGCTGTATTACCGCTATATGAGACGTTTGCACCACAGCAAAATGTATTATTATTGAGTTCAAAAGAGAAATAATGCGTTCCGAATTATTCGGTCGCTGCGTGAGAGAGGAAGCATGAGGTTAGAAATACAGTGCGAAGATAGAATCGGCATGGTGCGTGAAATCCTCGACTTATTCATACCGCATCAAATCGATATGCGTTTAGTGGAAATGGATACAAAGCGGCGTTGTATCTATTGTGGCTTTTTAGATATTCCTTTTCTTCAATTACAGCGCTTGCTTGCAGAAATTCGTCGTTTGGAGAGTGTTGAAGATGTAAAAACGGTCATTTTTACTCCTTTTGAAAGGGAGCATAATGCGCTTTATACCTTATTAGAAGCCTTGCCGGATGGTGTCATTTCGGTGGATCTAAAAGGCGAAATCACTATGGTTACTGAGCTAGCGGCTGAGGACCTGAATGTTTCGATTGCAGACCTATTGCATAAGCCATTACAGCAATTCATAAAAGGAATCAGTTTCTCTAAAGAGACGTGGGCGAATCCAAAAGTGGGGATGAGTAAACGGATTCGAATTCGAAATAAAACGTTACTGCTTGAGACGAAACCCTTCTTTGTGTCCGATGATGATGGTATTGAAAACCCAGCGGGAACGGTCATTTATTTAAAATCTGAATTACGCTTAGATCGTCAAGCAGCGAGTTTGAAACAGGCGCCTAATGCTGAATGCCATTTAGAAATATATTTCCAATCCGCCGTCATAAAAAGTGAGTCGATGAGACGTGCGTTAGCCGAGGCGAAAGCCTTTGCGGGAATGGCGATGCCGTTGCTCGTACACGGAGAAGTGGGAACAGGGAAGCGAGATTTCATCGAAGCCCTATTTCAGTATTGGCATAAACAGCAAGTGGACCCAGAAGCTCAGCTCATTATTCGTCATGCAAGAGACATGACATGCGATGCTATTGTTGAGCTAGATTCCTTGTCTGGCTGGTTTGTAATAACCGATATTGAGTATTTAGATGAACAGGTACAGGTGGATTTGGCCAATTGGCTTACTCGACAACCGAGTGTTGTCAGCAGCTTTGATGCCAGTGTGCGTTTGATTAGTCTGTCTTCCTTAAGTCGGCAACAACTGTCGGACGGTACGACATTAAATAAGAGCCTTTATTTTGCTTTAGCCACTTTGCATCTTGCTATGCCATCCCTTAGGGAGCGTAGAGAAGATATCGATGGATTGGTTCAACAAGTTATTTTGGAACAAACGGAACGTTATCGATTACCGATACCAATCGTATCGAAAAGCGCATTGACTAAATTGGCCTTGTATTCTTGGCCTGGAAACTTAAAGGAACTACAAAACATCTGTCTACAGGCGTTGTTGACATTGAAGGGCAAGGCATGGACAGCTGATGATTTGATGTTGCCAGAGTCTTCCACTATGGCGAGTTTGGAATTAATCAATGATTCATTGGAGATAACACTAAAACAATGGGAGGCGAACCTGTTAAGAACCTTGTACCCAAATTTCCCGAGTACGAGGCGTTTGGCAAAAGCGGTTGGTATGAGCCACAGTGCGATAGCAAATAAGCTGAAGGAATATGGTATTAATACAAGATTGCCAGATTGAGTGGTGAGTCAGTCTGGCAAAAGTGGGTCAATTAGACGAGTTTAGTAATGGCGCTTTTGACGGGGCGCAGGGCGGCGCATTTTTTCTTCACGCTCAATTTTGATCGGTTTAAGCGTTTCTTTTGATTGCGCTGCGTGTTTCTGGATATTGGCTACCAAGAAAGCAATTGCTGCACAGGCGGCAATGAAGAGTAAAAATTCAAACATGGCATTTCTCCAAACTAATTATTCTTATAACAATCATGGAACATTATGATCATTGCGTAAAGGTGATTATGTTGTCTTTTAGTTAATGGAGGAGGATAAATAGAAATCAACCCCTTCTCTTTAATGTCACAAGTTATACCTTTTTCTTAAGTACCTTGCCACACCATCTTCATCATGATGACCGATGACATTCGTTGCGGCCTCTTTCACGTGAATCAAAGCATTGTCTGTTGCAAACGCTTCATCTGATGCTGAAAACATAGACAAATCATTGTCGCCATCACCAAACACGATTAACCTTTCGGCACCAATTTCTGCCTTTAGTTCCATCAGAGCCGAACCTTTACACACATTACTGTGATGAATATCCAACCAGTAGGCGTCTGGATGGTAAATACCACCGCCCGAATATGCGGTTAAATGGCTGTGTTCTTGGCTGTCTTTGATGATCTTATCGATGAATTCTGGCTGTCCCATCGCGCTTATATTGGTGATTCTTGCGTTATGAGTGAGCTCGGACAAAGGGTGAAGGCTCATGTTTTTATGGTTACCTAGTTCGTTGGCGATGTGATCGCTTAGGTGACCTTGTAGTGGCGAATGGTAGACTCGATGTGATCCATCCTCTTCTAAGCAAAAAATGAATGGCGTGATGTCATTTTCTTCAAACGAAGAGAGCAAGTCAAAAATGTGGCTCTGAGACAGTAGGTTTCTATGACGGTACTGATTTTGTTGAGGATCCCACCATTCGACGCCATTTTTGAAAATTTGCCAATTTGGAAATTGATGCTCTTTAATACAAGCCATCGCGGCAAAATGAGTGCGGCCTGTGGCGACAGTATAGAAAACCCCTGCAGATTTTAAGCGATCAAGGGTTTCTAGAGTGTAATCGGAAAGCCGTTGATGCCGATTAAGTAGGGTTCCGTCTAGATCAAATGCCACTAATTCCATAACTACCTCATGCTTATTGTATTTGGCACTATCGCATTTTCTAAGCGGGAAGTTCAACAATTAAGACGTGTTTATTAAAAGGACTTTTCGTAATGGGCTTGGGTCACAAGCTTATTGTTATAAGCCTTCGTGACCCTTTCAATTAGTTTTTATTGACTAAAGCCGTTGCAGTGAAGGCAATACCATTCCAGCCATTTTCAATGAACTGTCGAATGTTTTGATGATCGCTCGCGGATGGATTTTCTAATACATCAACACGATAAAAGTCACCAAATAAATGCAACGTTTGTGTTTCGGTTAATTCATGTATGGATGCAAAAGAGAAAAGCTTACAAGAACCATTATTTTCATTAATGGCATTGTGTTGTTTACCATTAGTAAAAGCCGCCGCGGTGAAATTGTATTCACGCTCGATAACATCAATGACTTCTTTAAATTGGACTTGTTCTGGTGTGTGTTTGATCTTCTCAATCAGCGTTTGCGTGCTTAGCATTGGAACTCCGTACTGTAGATTGTGGGTAAAATTAGTCTTCTAATGGTGGTTTAGCGTAACGTACTGTGACCTTGAAAATAATAAAGGAAAGGATACCGCAGGTCGCAATAGTGCCTAGCATCGGGACGAATGTACCGTTGTGGAGGATACTGACGACAGCGCCTCCTACCGCGCCCATGGCAAATCGAGATGTTCCCGCTAGTGCTGTAACACTGCCATTGTGGTTGCCTGCGCTATTCAGTGCGCCAGCCATGAACCCACTGGCAAGTATTCCCATTGGGCCAATAAATAACATGCTCGTAATAACGATAAGCGACAACGGTGGATGGTCGAAAAAGGTCAGTAGAATCATCAACGCCGAGGCGATCAAGGGCGCGTAAATGGCATACTTTGATAGTACTTCAGTTCCTAGTTTTTCTACATACCGTCCATTTATAGTAGCGGCCAGCATCATCATGATGACATTTAGGCCGACTAAAAAGCCAAAATTAGCAGGGTCAACCCCGTAAATTTCGATATAAACAAAAGAGGAACCGGTAATGAAACTCATCATTCCTGCGAAATAAAACGCAGAAGCAACGACATAACCCATGACGGAGGGGGTTTTCAACAGTTTGCCGTAATTTCGTGAAGCATTTAAAAAAGAAAAAGGAGTGCGCTTCTCTGGAGGTAATGTTTCAGGAATAGTCCGCAAGAATAGCACCATGGCGATCATCGCTAATATTCCCAAGAAAACGAAAATATAATGCCAGCTCCAAATAGTTAAGATGGCTCCGCCTAGAATAGGCGCGGCCAATGGTGCCAGCGCCATGACGAGCATGATCATCGACATTGTTTTGGCAAACTGATTAATCGACATACCGTCTTTGACTAGGGCGGGGACACTCACCGCCACGGCAGCACCGCCGAAAGCTTGAATAGCTCGGCCAACCATTAGCATTTCATAGCTCTGTGCAATAGCACAAAGGAAGCTACCAATAGCAAAAACGCCAAGTCCTCCGACAACGACTTTACGGCGTCCGATAGCATCAGATATTGGCCCAAATAGAATCTGTAAAAAAGCAAACACCAGTAAATACATACTCAGTGTCATTTGTATCAGGCTAATATCCGTATCTAGGCTTTTTGCTATGGTTGGAATACTTGGCAGATACGCATCAATTGCCAGCGGCGTCAGACCAGACAAAAGACCGAGAACTAAAACAATGGAAAAAGTCAGTTTCATACAATGGCTTAATTGAAAGATTAATCGGATTGTTTGCAATAAATTAAGAAGCATATTGATATGCCGGGTAATTATAATCGGTTTGCTTATTATTCGCGGCTTTAATTGTGCAAACACTAAGTAAAGCTTATGGCTATGTATTTTGAAGGGTGGATCTTTTCTGGTGTTCAATTAGGTAACGTGGTTCAATTTTGCTTCTTTTGGTTAATCATAATGGATCTTTTTTTTCAGATCACTCACTCTATTTTTTCGTTGTGTTTTATTTTCTGAGCAGTGTCAATTTTAGGGTTTAATAAGGAATACTATGTTACGTTTTTTTGAAAAATGGGTATCGGCTTATCCGGATATTAAAGCGATACAATCTCCAAAAACACTGCTCTCATTTTGCCGCTATTATTCAAAAGGCGTAGAGCTGCCACTTTTACTGATGTCGATTCTTACGGCGACTATCGCTATTCTTGAAGTAACCTTGTTTAGTTTTATGGGACAGCTGGTGGATTGGCTGATTAACAAAGACCCAAAAACCTTTTTTGCTGAGGAAGGCGCGCATTTATTGTGGATGTCTTTGATGATTCTGGTGGCTATGCCATTAGTGACGTTTGTGCATTCCGCCATTATTCATCAGACTTTATTAGGCAATTACCCGATGCGAATTAGATGGTTATCGCATCATTATATTTTGCGTCAGAGCATGTCTTTTTTTCAGGATGAATTTGCCGGACGTATTTCCACCAAAGTGATGCAAACCTCCTTGGCGGTACGTGAAACCGTGATGAAGCTGCTCGATGTTTTGGTCTATATCGGCGTGTACTTTATTTCCATGATTGTGTTGATTGCTAATGCGGACTATCGACTGATGATTCCAATGTTAGTTTGGCTGGTGTGTTACATATTACTGCAACTCTATTTTGTCCCAAAATTGAAAAAAATATCGGCAGAGCAAGCCGATGCACGTTCTACTATGACAGGCCGTGTTGTTGACAGTTACAGTAACATTTCGACGGTAAAGCTTTTCTCTCACCACGAGCGTGAAGCGGAATACGCGAAAGATGGCATGGACGGTTTTTTACAAACGGTTTATAGGCAAATGCGCTTAGTTACTATGCTGAGTGTGGGGGTGCAAACCTGTAACTACGTGTTGACGTTTACAATTGCGGCGTTGTCTATTTGGTTGTGGACGGACAGTATTATCAGCGTGGGTGCGATTACGATTGCCGTCAGTTTAGCGCTTCGCTTAAACGGTATGGCGCAATGGATCATGTGGGAAGTGAGTGCCTTGTTTGAAAACATTGGCATGGTGAACGATGGTATGAAAACGCTCTCTCGGCCTATTGAGATAGAAGACAGGATAGGCGCGCCTGCATTATCCGTAACGCACGGTATGATTGAATATGACGCAGTGAATTTTCACTACGGCAAACAAGACAGTAAAGTGATTGAAAACCTTGTTTTATCGATTAAAGCAGGTGAGAAGGTTGGATTAGTCGGGCGTTCTGGTGCCGGTAAATCGACTATAGTGAATTTACTGATGCGTTTTCATGATATTGAATCCGGTCAAATTCGAATTGACGGGCAAGACATCACAGGCGTTAAGCAAGATTCCCTACGTGCTCAAATCGGCATGGTGACTCAAGATACATCCTTGCTACATAGAACAGTTAGAGAAAACTTACTTTACGGTCGACCAGATGCCACTGAAGAAGAAATGATCACCGCCGCCAAAAATGCCGAAGCGCACGAGTTTATTCAAACCCTCACCGATCCATTTGGCAATGCTGGTTACGATGCCATGGTGGGAGAGCGCGGTATTAAGCTTTCGGGTGGACAGCGTCAGCGTATTGCGATCGCCCGTGTCTTATTAAAAGATGCGCCTTTATTAATTTTGGACGAAGCGACCTCGGCACTTGACTCAGAAGTCGAAGCTGCGATACAGGATAGCCTACACACGTTAATGCAAGGCAAAACCGTTATCGCTATCGCCCATCGATTGTCGACCATTGCCGCGATGGATCGTTTGATCGTCTTAGACAAAGGCAACATCGTTGAGCAGGGTAGCCATGAAGAACTCATTAAACACGCAGGTATTTATGCGTCACTTTGGGCGCATCAGACCGGTGGTTTTTTGGCTGAAGATATTGACTTTGAAAGTATTGAGACAGAAGAAAACTTGGCAAATAAATAGTGTATTTTACTGGCCCATTTAGAGAAATTTTATGACGTATTTTTTGTTGTTCTTAGCCATACTTGCCGAAGTGATCGCGACGACGGCATTAAAAGCGTCGGACTCTTTCACTAAACTGGGACCCAGCGTCGTGCTTGTTGTTGGTTATGGGGTGTCTTTTTATCTATTAACCATCGTGATGCGCTCGATGCCAACCGGTGTGACTTACGCTATTTGGTCTGGGTTGGGTGTGGTTTTAATTTCGTTGTTTGGCTATTTATTTGCCAATGAAAAACTCGATATGGCCGCTTGTTTCGGTATGTCATTGATTGTTACCGGTGTAGTAGTGATTAATGTTTTTTCTAAAACGGTGAGCCACTAGATTATTGGTGTTGTTTGTCATTTGGTAATAAAAAAATGCGCCCTTACATAGAGCGCATTTTTTATGTTTGTTTGCTAAGTATTGCTTTTAATTTTGCCTTTTTTATTTGCCAACCAGACAAACTGGTAGGGCATCAAGGTGACTTTTCCTAAACGGTCTTCGTATGCTTGTTCCGAGACCAAATCTGTCCAATCATCGGTGGCAATAAGGTTAAGCTCTGACAAGTTAAAATGTTGTGGCAGATCCGTCATGTTATACACTGCAAACAGGCTTTGTCTTCTGTCCAAACTTTGTCGCCAGAAAGCAAATAAGTTTTCTCCCATGTGCAAAATATACTGAGTCGCATTCGGGTGGAAAGCGGGTTGAGCGCGGCGTATTTGAGTTAACTTGGTGACACTCTGAAAGACTTTTTGATGATGTGTTGGTGAATTTAAGGCGTGTTCTAACTCTTCCATATCCCAAATATGGCGGTTGATTGAGCGATAATGACCCGTGTTATTCACTCGATCCAAATCATTTTCTGTACCAAATAGACTGTGAATATAAAAGGCAGGCACGCCTTCTAGCGCCATCATGACACCCGCTGCGCAAAGGAAACGAGCGAACTGCCATTGATCTGGGCCTTGTTGCGCGGAACCAGACAAGGCATTCCACAGGCTTATGTTGATCTCATAAGGTTTGGCTTCGCCTTGCGGTGTCGTACGCGAACTTATTTTTCCGCCAAAGCGTTTCATGGTGTTGATTAGCGTTTCTAGTTCCCATTCAGAAAGCAGACCCTCTGTAGGGCGTAAACCTATACCGTCGTGTGACGCCACAAAGTTCAGGTAAGTGGTGCCTTGTTGAGCGGGTGCCATGCTCATGAGCCATTGCTTTAAATGGCTACAATTCCCCGTGACAAGGCTGTTAATAAGCAAAGGTGGCAATGAAAAATTGTAGATCAAATGCGCTTCGTTGGCGTTACCAAAATAGGTTAAATTTTCCTGATTGGGTATGTTAGTTTCGGTGATAATGACGGATTCTGGTGCGTAATGTTCGATCATTAGTCTTAATAAACGAATGATTTCATGAGTTTGGGGTAGATTAATACAGCTTGTACCAGGAACCTTCCATAGAAAGGCCACCGCGTCTAAGCGAAACCAGCGAATGCCTTTTTCAAGGTACAAATGAATGATGCGTAGAAACTCCAGCAGAACGTCTGGGTTTTCAAAATTTAAGTCAACTTGGTCGTGGCTAAACGTACACCAAACGTGTTTTTCACCATTTTTGGTTTGCACTTCTCTGAGTAGTGACGAGGTTCTAGGGCGAACAACGGCGCTCAAGTCAGCACTTGGGTCTGCTTCATAAAAGAAACTGGCCCCAGGGTTCACGCCTGCTTTGTAGTTCTCAAACCATAAGCTTCGGCTTGAGCAGTGATTAATGACTAAATCGCCCATGACTTTGAAATCTTTTGAAAGATTCGACACATGGTCCCACTGCCCACACGAAGGGTTGACCGTCGTGTAATCCATCACACTAAAGCCATCGTCCGAGCTGTAAGGGAAAAATGGCAGCAAGTGAACCGCAGAAATAGAGTCGGACAATTTGTTTTTTACAAACTTATGCAGTGTTTCTAAAGGCGCTTCTTCTTTTCTGCGCAAGGTGTCTGCATAGGTAATTAACATAATGTCAGATTGATCCCATAAGTTTCTATGGGGTCTCGGTGATTCTGTTGTCGGATCTAGGTGAAAAGTCGTTAAGCACCTTTCAGCCAGCTCTTTGGTGTCTAAATTCGGATAAATAGTCTGCAGATGAGCAATAAGCCGCTGTTCTAGAGGCGACAATGGTGCATTTTCCATGTTTACCTGCCTGTCTTTTTTGTCAATGGATGAAAAAAAATACGATGTTATTTAGCCTAATTGCCACCAATTATTTAGGACCGAACTCGGCCATGTCTAACTCAACCGCTTGTGCCAGTTGCGTCATAACCCTAGGAAAAGCACTTATCACACGGTTCCAACTAGGGATAAAAGGCGTTTCCATAGGGTTCTCTAAATACTGATTACCCGCTTTCATAATGTTGCCGGCAAAAAGCTCAACCGCTTGCTCTTCGGCATGAACATCTAGCTTCAGTCCGTTGATTTCTGCGTCATTGCGATAGGTTTCAATAAAATCCAATGCCACACGGTAGTAGGTTGCTTTGATCGTTCGGAATGTTTCTTGGTTAAAAATCGTACCATTTGTTGCCAGCTTTCTAAAAATAGCTTTGGTGATGTCGATCGACATTTTAGATAAGCCTCCATCATCATTACCGGCTGATAAGTCTTGGTGTTTATGATCGTAAATGTCGGCGATATCGACCTGACATAAACGGTTGGTCGAATAGTTGCGATACATTTCACTTAATACGCCAATTTCTAACCCCCAATCGCTTGGTATGCGTAAATCGGTCATCACATCACGGCGAAAGGAAAATTCGCCTGCTAGTGGGTAGCGGTAGCTGTCTAGATAATCCAAATAATCCAAATGCCCAAAGACTTTTTTGAGTGAACACAGTAAAGGTGTCACCAATAAACGAGTGACTCGACCATTCATTTTTCCATTGGCGGCGCGGGCATAAAAGCCTTTACAGAACTCATAGTTAAAGTTCGGATTGGCAACAGGGTAAATAAGACGAGCGAGCAGTTCTCTGTCGTACGTCACAATATCGCAATCGTGCATAGCGATGGATTCCGCTTTGCCGGCGGCTAAGTTGTAGCCCATACAGAACCAAACGTTGCGGCCTTTACCTGGGTCAGAAGGGGAAAGGTGTTCACCTTTTAGGACGCTGTCTATTTCTCTTAAGCGAGGACCATCGTTCCACAGCACTTTGTAGTTTTGCGGCAAAACACTGAAAAACTCAAGCGCGTGTTTGTATTGTTCTTCTGTTGCTCTGTCTAATCCGATGATGATTTCAGACAAGTAAGGCACTTGTTGCAAATGTTTTAAAATATTAGGCATGGCGTCTGTTTCTAGTTCCGAGTACAGACAAGGCAGAATCAGAGACATAGGTCGCGTTTTTGCAAACTCGCACAGCTCTGCTTCCATTTCTTCTAGCGGGCGGTGCGCCAAATTATGAAGCGTCGTGATAATGCCGTTTTGATGAAAATCGCCCATGATAATTCTCCTAAATATTGTTATAAAAATAATGGCTGTTTGCGTTATATTCTTTTTTTGCGTGTTACAAAATACCTTGCTTGGTTAGCATTAAATTGATCGCTTGAGCCCAGCCTTCAGGCCCGTACGCGTCACTAAGCCAAGCATCGCTGCGATTTGGTATTTCTGGTGGCGCATGAACAGGTGACCGAATCACCACCGGAATATCGGCTCTACTCAGCATGCCAACGTCATTTTCGCCATCGCCTAAGGCCATGGTAGTAATGGCTTCGTCACTTTGTGTCTCATACACCTCTTTTAACCACAGCATGGCGTTTGCCTTGTCGCAGTGTTTACCCATTAAATGGGAAAAACGGCCGCCTTTTTGGATTTGTATATCAAACTGCGCAAGGTGCTCTCTAAAATGATTGAGCGCGAGGTGAGAGTCTGTCCATAGCATGGGTTCAGTGAACTCTCGCTGCATGGCTTGTTTGGCGTTTGCTTCGCTTAAGCCTGTGATTGACATCAGTTCTTGCCACGTCATGTCGCTGAAGCGTTTAAATGTGTAGTCGTCTTGTTTGTCGTTGGTGAGTTCGATCAACCTGTCACGTTTTGGCCCAAAGGCTTTTAACCAATATTCACCGCAATCTTCTAATGGCTCGTCTATCGTCAGTGCCAAATTTTTAGGAATATAGATGGCGGAACCATTTTCAACGATAAAAGGGTCTTGATGATTAAGATCTTTTCTAAGGGAGAGAAGCTCGCTGAATGTCTTGCTTGTATTGATGATGCAAGGAATGGAAAAGGTTTTTAGCGACAGTAACGCGGATTGTGCTGCTTTAAAGCTATAAGTGTGATGGTCGAGTAATGTGCCATCTAAATCTGTGAATATTAAAAGTCTAGTCATGTAGATTCCATTTTTAGGTCCATCATAAGGTGGCTGGTGGACGTTAGTATTAGGCTTGCAAATCTGGTGCCAGTGCGTAAAAGTAAGCCTTTCCTGATGAGGTGCTTGCCTAAGGTTAACTGGGCTGTTGAACAAATTGATGACAAATTTGCTACGTTTATATTTCATTATTATTCTTTCTTTGTTCGCCTTCGCGGCGAACTCGGTTTTATGTCGATTGGCCCTTGCTGATGGCTTAATTGATCCTGCTAGTTTTACGATGTGGCGACTGCTTAGTGGTGCAGCCACGTTGGCGTTACTGTGTGTTTTTCAGTTTTTTAAAACAAAAAACACCCCGATCAAAATGATTTGGCTAGAAGGAAGTTGGCTGTCGGCGCTTTCACTGTTTATTTATGCGATGGGCTTTTCTTATGCCTATGTCACATTGGAAACAGGCATTGGCGCCTTGATTCTTTTTGGTGCTGTTCAGCTTACGCTGATCTTATTCGCTGTTTGGGCGGGTCAGAAACTGGTCGTTTTGGAATGGTTTGGACTGCTGGTGGCGTTTGCTGGTTTTGCGTATTTGGTGTTTCCTACTTTGTCATCGCCTTCTCTTGTTGGCTTTATTTTGATGACGTTAGCGGGTATCGCTTGGGGCTTATATACATGGCGTGGAAAAATCTCGTCTAAACCGCTGTTTGCAACTACCTCGAACTTTGTTCGAACCATCCCGATGCTATTGATTGCATTAGCCTTTATAGATACAGAAGGGCTTAAAAGTGCGAGTACAGAAGGGATTGTGTTGGCAGTGATCTCTGGTGCATTTATGTCTGGATTGGGTTACGCACTTTGGTACGCGGTGCTGCCTCACCTTAGCGCTTCATTGGCGGCTGTGTTACAGCTTTTGGTGCCTGTGATTGCGACTATTGGCGGCGTTATTTTTACGAATGAATCCGTCACTTTACACCTTATCATAGCGACGCTAAGCGTCCTAGGTGGCGTGTTACTCGTTATTCTTGCCAAAAAACGAACGCCTAAAAACGCCTAGTTTTGGTGCGTTTTTATCTCAATGCGCCATCATCGGCAGGCTTGTTGATTGAAATTTGGTCATGTCTTTAATGCTTTAATAGAATGAAAAAATAATGTGGGCTTGAATAATTAATGGAGATAAAACATTGATAACAATCAGACGTTACAAGGAAGATGACACAGAGGCGCTTTGGAATATTTTTTTTCACACAGTTCGTAATATCAATACTCGAGACTATTCCAAAGAACAAGTTGAAGCCTGGGCTCCAGATGTCTTTGATATGCCAATTTGGAAAAAACGTATGCAAGGGCTAGATCCTTTCGTCGCTGTCATGAGTGGTGTCATTGTTGGCTATGCAGATTTACAACCGAATGGATTAGTAGATCACTTCTTTTGTCACCATGAGTATCAGGGCCAAGGCGTCGGTAAGGCACTAATGAATCATGTGTTACGTGTTGGAGAGCAACGAAAAGTGAAACGATTTTATTCTGAGGTCAGTATTACAGCGCGCCCATTTTACGAGCGCTTTGGTTTTAGGGTAGTTCAAGAGCAGGAAATGGAAGTTCGGGGACAAATGCTGAGAAACTTTGTTATGGAAAAGTTTAGCGAACAAAGCGTTTAACTGAAAACTTAAAGGTTTTTGATTCTTTTAAAGCTATAGAATATAAAAAACGGACACCATTGAATGGTGTCCGTTTTTTTATTGCGAAATCTAACTACTTACGCTTCAGGAATGTATTCTGAAAGCGCAGCATAAGCCACGGTGAAGGCGCCTTCTTGGAATGCGCGTAAGCCTGTTGCTTTGAATGGAATTGGCATTGGGTTGTGTTGCAAGATGTCTTTGGTTTTTGCGCCGCTGAACAAATCTACCTGAACGGTATTAATCAATTGGATCGCCGCTTCAATTTTAAAGCCAACAGAACCGCCAGCAAATTTGCCTTTCGTTGGGCGTTCACGGATAGCCACTTTTTTGACTTTATAGTCTTCGAACAGTTTTTTAAGCAAAAATTGGAATTTGCGCACGTTTTCTGTGTCGTTGGAATTGCTCAGTGTGTGGCGTATTTGGCGACAGTCAGTGATTTGGAACAGTCCGTCTTCTTTCGATAGAAGGCACAGAATAACTTCACTGCCTTTGATTTCGATACCGCAAGTAATCATAAAAAGATCCTGAATAGGGTGGTTTCGCGCATTATCGCACAGTTAATGGCGATCTTGCAGAGTAAAAAATACTGCTTGTGTAAGTTGAAACGAGTCAGATCTAAGGCGAAAGTAATTGCTTGTGGTTTATTACACTCTTTTGATTTTGCTGACTCTTATTTTTAAGAGGGATATTGTACTATTTCAAAATATTATTTCGTTAAAACTAAAATCACAACATTTTCTACTGTTAAAATGTGAATATAACCTTTTTACGGTGAGAGTGTTTTTTTTCAACACTACTTATTAGGCTGCATAAAATGACTGCTTCATCGCCAATGGGCATTCCTCGTCCTCAGGTGAAATCACTAGACGAAATCCTCCCTCATGAACCTTTACTGATGATGGGGGCTGGTCCAGTGCCAATTCCAGAACGTGTTGCCAAAGCCAATTCGATTGTCATTAATCATTTGGGTAGTGTAATGGCGCAAGTGATCGATCAAGTTAAATCGATGGCGCGCTATGTTTTTCAAACAGAATCAAAATGGGTGTTGGGTGTAGCGGGACCGGCCTCGGCCGCGATGGAAATGGCGGTTGCTAACTTGTTGCAACCGGGTGAGCGCATTCTATGTATCAATAATGGCTTTTTTAGCCATCGCATGGCGGAAATGGCGATTCGTGTTGGCGCTGATGTGCATGAACTGCATGTGGACGTTCATGAAGCCGCTGACCCAGAGCGAGTTCGTAAAGCGATCGAAGAAACACGCCCTAAAGTGCTAACACTGGTTCAAGGTGAAACATCGAATACGGTGTTTAACCACACATTAGAAGACATTACTAAGATTGCTAAGTCTTATGGTTGCCTAGTGGTGGTAGATGCGGTGTGCACACTCAGTACCATGCCCTTGAAAATGGACGAATGGCAGGTAGATGTTGTGATTACTGGCGGGCAAAAAGGTTTGTCGTCCATTCCTGGAGTATCGCTTTTGGTGTTTTCAAATGAAGCATGGGCTGCAGTGAAAAATCGTACTCAGCCAACCGCACAATGGTGTTTCGATGCGCAATTGGCAGAAAATTTTTGGCACAAAGATGGCTACCATTATACCGCGCCAGTGTCTGGCATCATGGCATTGCATGAAGCACTCAAGCTGGTATGTGATGAGACGCTAGAAAACCGGTTTTCTCGTCATTTTCGTTGTTCAAAAGCGCTTCAATCCGGCATTGAAGGGATGGGGTTGGAATTGTTTATCCCCCCGGCTTCTCGTTTGAATTCCGTTGTGGGTATTAATATTCCAAATGGGCTAACGGCAGGGCAAATTTGTCGACATATTTCGGATGTGTATCGAGTCGAGATCGCAGGATCATTTGGTCAGCCGATTGTTCGTATTGGGCAAATGGGGGAGCAATGCCGCGAACACAACTTGTTCCGTACCTTGCATGCATTTGGTAGCACCATGCGCGATCTGGGTGTGAAAGTGGATCAACCAAATGGCATGGCGGAAATGGAATCTTACCTGCAGCGTGTTCCTCGTACGCTTTATCAAGTGGCCTAACGAAATGTTAGTGAGTTAGATTCTTCTAATGTTTAAAAAATGATTATACGCCCTTGGTTTTCTTTGAATCCAAGGGCGTTTTTTTATTTTTTAAATTTAGGCGCGGCATTAAACTCGCAAACAGCGCACCCGCGGTAATGAGTAGGCAAGCGATGATCTGACCAGTGGTGAGTTGCGTGTTAGTAAAGAGGCCAAGCCAAGCGGTAGAAAGCGCTGGCGCGGTATAAGACAATACGCCCAGCAGTGATAAGTTGCCTTTCTTGACGCCCATGTCCCAGCAGAAAAATGCCACGCCCACAGGGCCAAGACCCAGGCCTAAAATCGCCACCCATGTTGTCATTGGAAAAGACCAGTTAGGCTCTTCAAGCGATAAATGAGATACGCCTGCTAATAATGTGGTTATTAGGCAATACCAAAGTACGGCGCTAGAAGGAACGGTTTGAAAGCGTCGGTTTGCGACGGAATAACTTGACCAAATCAGTGCGCAGGAAAAGGCTGCAGCGTAGCCAGTCCAATGATAAGCGGCGTTGTCTATACTGATTGTCTGTGCTTTGGATTGCAGCATGATGCCAGTGCCTGCAAACGCGATAATCGCACCGATCAAATGTGTCCATGACAGTGTGTTACCTTTTGTCATCCCCACCATTAATACGATAAATAAGGGCCAAAGATAGGCGATTAAACCTGCTTCAACTGGTGGCGCATGCTGGAACGCATAAAAATAGAAAAAGTGATAAAAATAAAACCCTAGCCCACCCATGATCATGGCGCTCTTTGGTGTTTGCTGCCAAGACGTTTTCAATTCATTTTTTACAAAATACACCAGTAAAAACAGTAGGCTTGCCATCCCAAAGGTCAGGGTGAGTAACAGCAGTGGTGGGACTAGCTTGGCTTGCGTGGTGAAAAGAGCAAGGGCGCTCCAGAGTAAAATGGCGATGCTCCCAATAAAAGTGGCTTGCAGATTGTTTGTTGTCATCTTGTTGTTTCCTAAATCCTGTCCTAGTCTGATTAGGCAACAGGTTACCTTGTCAGTGTGTGAGAAACATTGTCAAAAATGCGTGACTTTGTTTGTCAGAAAGCAGTGGCTTTGTTTATCAGGATTCAGCGGGTTGATTGGTTAAGAATAAATTTTTTATCACAATTAAGTAAGAAAAGTTGATGGGTGACAGGGTAGTGACAGTTTTGAGGGGTAAGGTTTGGTTATTCAAGTTGACTGAAAACATTATTTTTAGAGCTTGATTGGCTAACAACAAAAAAAATAACAAGCAGGAGATAACTATGCTTAATACCATTTCTTTAAAGTCTGTTCTTATTTGTGGTGCCGCGGCACTTACTATCGCTGGACAGGCTTACGCCTATGAACCAGCTCGAAGTGCAGAATGTATTGCACCAGCTAACCCAGGTGGTGGATGGGACTTTACTTGCCGTAGCGTTGGTAAAGTATTAGTCGACGAAGGTTACTTTAAGGGTAATGTTCAGACGGTTAACATGTCTGGCGCTGGTGGTGGTGTTGCTTTTGCCCACACAATCAGTAAACGCGACACGGACGATAATTTAATCGTTGCCGCTAGTACAGCGACAACCACTCGCCTTGCTCAAGGCCAATTTCCAGGTATGAATTCAGACCAAGTTAAGTGGGTTGGTACATTGGGCGCTGACTACGGCATCATTGCGGTAGGCAAAAATTCAAAATATACCTCTCTTAATCAAATTCTTGATGCCCTTAAGAAAGACCCAGGTGCGGTTAAATTCGCCGGTGGTAGTGCTTCTGGTGGTTGGGATCACTTGAAAGTATTGATGACAGCGCAAAAAGCAAACGTTGAAGAACTGCCAAAAGTTCGTTACTTGGCGTTTAGCGGTGGCTCAGAAGCCTTGGTTCAAGTTGTTGGTGGTCACGTAGATGCGTTCACTGGCGATATTTCTGAAGTTAAAGGTTTCATGGAGTCTGGTGACTTACGTGTTTTAGCCGTTCTTTCTGAAGAGCGTTTACCAGCACCGTTTGATTCTATTCCAACAGCAATGGAGCAGGGTATTGATTCTGTTGCTCCAAACTGGCGTGGATTTTACGTACCTGGTAACGCGAGCGCAGAGTCTTACGATTGGTGGGTAGATACCATGAATGAGCTATACACAACGCAAGAATGGAAGGACATCATGACTAAAAACGGTTTGATGCCATTCCACAAATCTGGTGCTGATTTTACGCAATTTGTAAAAAATCAAACACTCGACATTAAAATATTATCTCAGGACATCGGTCTAATTAAATAACCTCAGACCGCTTTTGGGAGGGGTCATTTGTTCTGATACAGTGGCCCCTCCTGTTTTTACCTAACTTCATCCTTATGATTCACTGACACGGAGCAGAGACATGCGTATTAACGATCGTGTGTTTGGCATGCTGATGCTTATTCTTGCCGTAGTATACGGCTGGGAAGCAACAAAATTCCCCATTCCTTTTGGCGGGCACGAAAGTGTCGGACCTGAAACTTTTCCTATTATTTTAGCCATCATTTTAGGTATTAGTTCTATCTATTTGATTGTTCGCCCCGATCCAGATGAGAAATGGTCGCCGACTGCCATGTTGATTGAACTTGGTGTTGTGGTTCTTTCTATGCTTGCTTTTGCATGGGCCATTGAACCGATTGGTTTTATGCCTGCTGCAGCGCTTGTTGTGAGCTTTTTAAGTTGGCGTATGGGGGCAAGTATATCGAAGAGTCTTATCACTGGTGTGACGAGCTCGGTTATTATCTTTTTCCTATTCAATAATGTGCTTGAACTAGCACTGCCTCTAGGTCTATTGGAGTTTTAATATGGATACTATGAGCTTATTAATGCAGGGCTTTGCGGTCGCATTAACGCCAGAAAGTATTATGTTTGCGGTTATTGGTGCCATATTAGGTACCTTAATTGGTGCTTTGCCCGGTCTTGGTCCCGCGAATGGTGTGGCTATTTTGATTCCCTTGGCGTTTAGCTTAGGTTTATCGCCAACATCGTCTCTTATTCTATTAACGTCTGTTTATGCGGGTGCCATGTATGGTGGTCGTATATCCTCTATCTTGCTAAACATTCCAGGTGATGAACCTGCCATGATGACCTGTTTAGACGGTTATCCTATGGCACTTAAAGGGAAAGCGGCTGAAGCCTTAGCGATCTCTGCGATTGCGTCCTTTATTGGTAGCCTTATTGCGACGATTGGTCTGGTTATTCTGGCTCCGATTCTGGCAAAATTTGCGCTGAAATTTGGTCCATCTGAATACTTTGCTTTGTTCGCACTTGCCTTTGCGACCTTAGGTGGTATTACGGGCAAAAATCAGTTCAAAACCTTGATGGCCGCTGCCATTGGCCTGATGATTGCGACAATTGGTATCGACATTTCTACTGGCGTACAGCGCTTCACTTATAACACGCTTGAATTGTTCGAAGGTGTTGATTTCATTATTGCCATTGTCGGCTTGTTTGCGATCAGTGAATTGTTGTTCTTCCTAGAGCGTCACGCAGGAGACGGGCTAAAACAAGTCGCAATCAACAAACTAAAACTGACACCAAGAGACATCATTCGAGTATTGCCAGCGTCTATCCGTGGCGCCGTACTGGGGTTCGTTGCCGGTGTATTACCGGGGGCTGGTGCGTCTTTAGGTAGTTTCATTAGTTACACGTTAGAAAAAAAGGTATCAGATAAAAACGGCACATTTGGTAAGGGCGACCCTCGTGGTGTTGCTGCACCAGAAGCGGGAAATAACGGTGCGGCATCAGGTGCGCTGGTTCCAATGTTAACGCTGGGTGTACCGGGCAGTGGTACAACCGCCGTGCTATTGGCGATGTTGATCTCGTTGAATATTTCTCCGGGTCCAATGTTGTTCCAACAAAATGCAGATCTTGTTTGGGGTGTGATTGCAGCGATGTTCATTGGTAACCTTGTGTTGCTGCTATTGAACATTCCTATGGTTGGCATCTTTGTTAAATTGCTAAGTATTCCGCCAAAATACTTGATGCCAGTGGTGACCTTAATTGCGTCTGTGGGTATTTATTCTGTCAGCCACAGCGCATTAGATTTGTATTTCATGGTGGGTTTTGGTGTGCTGGGTTATATCTTCCGTAAAGTCGATATTCCATTGGTTCCTATTATTTTGGGCATGTTACTTGGGCCTGAAATGGAGAAGAGTCTTCGTCATGCATTAGTGCTTTCTGATGGTGATTGGAGTGTGCTGCTTAACAGTGGATTGAGCATGGGCCTTTGGACCGTTGCGTTTCTTGGTTTGATACTCCCTGTCATTGTTGGACCGATTGTTCGCGCTAAAATGAAGAGATCAAAAGAAGCTGTTAAAGACGTGTAAGCCCTGCAATACTAAAGGCATAGTGATAACAAAATTCGAGCAACGAGAGTCGCTCGAATTTTGTTGTTTTTATGCTGAAAAATAAAAAAACATAATGGCTAAATATGTATGCGAATTCTGGTGGTAGAAGATACTCAGGTCTTAGGGCAAGCGATCTGTGAGCGATTAACAAGCCTAGGACATGGCGTAGATTTGATCGGAGATGGTAAGCGTGCAGATGAGCTTCTTAAGTATCAAGCTGTGGATTTGATACTTCTAGACCTTAATCTGCCCGGCTTATCAGGATTGCAATTGTTGCAAAAACTGCGACAGCGTGATGATGATACTCCCGTTCTGATTTTAACCGCGCGCGATCAAATAGAAGATCGAATTCGGTTGTTAGATGAAGGCGCTGATGATTATCTAACTAAGCCATTTGATTTTGGTGAGTTGGAAGCACGCTGTAGAGCCTTATTGCGTCGCAAACAAGGCTATGCCACGAATATTACTGAACACGGAAATATCACGGTGAATCGTGACAGCCGACAGGTATTTATTGATGGCGAACTGACGGCTATTACCAATCGAGAATTTCGTTTGCTGGAAATATTTCTCGGCCATCTAGGTCGAGTGTTGAGCAAAGATGAAATCACTGATCACTTATTTAATTTTAATGAAACACCGGGCCCTAATGCGATTGAACTGTATGTTGGCCGTTTACGAAAAAAAATGGTTAAGGGTGATTTAGCGATTAACACCCTAAGAGGAATTGGTTATGTGGCAGAAATCACTAAATCATCGAAACCTCAGTGAAGAGGAAGAAAGAAACGCCTTAAGAAAAGCGCCGTCACTGCGCTTTCGTTTTATTGTCGGTGGGGTGTTGGTTATTGGCATTATTGCCAGTTTGGCCATCAATTTGATTTTTGATTACAGCCAAAAGCTGGCCGATTTATCCTATGATCGCTTATTGCGCAGTGCTTTGCTGCAAATGGACGAAAATGTCGGCTTAATACGTAACGAAGTGAGTATCGATATCCCGTGGTCGGCGTTTGCTACCTTGGCGCAAGCAGAAGAAGACCGAGTTTTTTATAAGGTCGAAAGTTTAGAGCAGGGGTTTATTACTGGCTATCAAGACCTTAATAGCATGCCGCCTAAACCACCGGTGTTAGATCAAATACAATTCTATAATCAAGAGTATTCTGGTGAATTGGTACGTTTTGCTTGGGTTGAACGCTATCTTACGGATCCAGAAACAGCACAAACCGTGCGTATTGTGTTGGGTCAAACGCGTTTATCAAGAGAAGAAATGGCGTCCGCTGTAACGCAAAAAGCCGTTGAAGTGGTTGTGTTTATTGCCTTGGTTGCGATCACCTTGATCATCATTGGTAGCCATCTTGTACTACGACCTTTGCATCGAATCGAGCGGGCGTTAGAAGAACGAGTCATGGGGGATTTAACGCCGATAGACATTAATACGCCGAAAGAAACGCATCACCTTAAAGTTGCCATTAACCACTTCATGGCACGACTTCAAACTAACTTAGAGCAACTCGAAAACTATACGGCGGACGCGGCTCATCAATTACGTACGCCATTAGCAAGCTTGAAAGCACTGGCAGAAAATGCACGAGACAACACATCAGTCCATAATACTTCCCCTGAACAGCAATATCAGACGCTAGAAAACATCGTTAAACAATGTGATACCTTGAGTCAAACGGTGACCTTGTTGCTTAATCAAGCGGTGGTCTCTCATCGCTTGCAAACACACCGATTGGAGCCTATTGATCTATTGGAGCCGATTAAAGCGTCGTGTCGAGAGCAGGCGGTGACGGCCTTGCATCAAGGTGTGCATCTTTCTTTAGATTGTGAATTGCAAAAAACCTTGATATTGGGCGACAGCTTTTCGATTCAGCAAATGATGCAAAATTTAATCGAAAATGCCGTGCGCTATAGTGGGCTAGGTGTTGAACACGCCACCGAAGTGATAGTCCAAGTGAATGAGTTCGAACGCTTTTATCGTATAAAAGTGATCGACTACGGCGGCGGTATTCCAGACATAGAAAAAGAGCGGGTATTTGAGCGTTTTTATCGAGGGCGCTATGACATTGCTGGCAGCGGTGTTGGCTTGGCAATGGTAAAAGACATTGTTGATCATCACTCTGCCAGAATCCAAATACTGGATACAGAGCCAAAAGGCACCACGTTTCAGGTGGACTTTGCTAAATTTACGTTAAATAAGGGCACAACATGAAGCGGTTTTTTTTCTGCATGAGCCTAATGCTAAGTGTCAGTGGCGCTAAATTATGGGCCGAGGAACCGGTATGGTTTGGTAAAGAGGATGCGTTGCGTGTTTTATATATTAATTCCGCGATGGATTTGGCATCCTTTGAGCCGATTTTAACCGACTTTGTTGCTCTCCATCCTGATATTCGAGTGGCCTATCGAGACGTAAATACATTGGAATTGTATTACCAAACGATCAAGGAGCAAAAAAAACCACAAGCCAGTTTAGTTGTTAGCAGTGCCATGGATTTGCATCTTAAATTAGTCAACGATGGTTATGCACAAACCTACCAATCTAGTTTTACCGATCGCTTGCCTGAAAATTTTAAATGGCGAAACCAGTTGTTTGCATTTTCGCTGGAACCCATTGTCATGTTGGTCAATAAAAAAGCCTTTCCGGGCAATTTGCCAGAAGATCGGCAGTCATTATTGCAAACGATTCGACAGAATGAAAAAGCCGTAACTAAGCGCATTGGTACCTACGATATCCGAAAAAGTGGCGTGGGCTACTTACTCGCAAGCCAAGATGCGCGCCAAGCTGATGTGACATGGGGGCGGTTATTGGAGGCTTTTGGCAGTCACGATATACAAACCTATTGCTGCACTCATGAGATTATCGACGATGTTGCGTCAGGTAAATTGGTATTGGGTTATAACCTGCTCGGTTCTTACGCATCACAAAGGGCGCGAGATGACGATAGACTAAAAATGATTCTGCCAAAGGATTATACCCTGATGCTGATGCGTGTGGCTTTGATTCCTAAAAGTGCGCCAAATTCAGAAGATGCCGGTATTTTTTTAGATTATTTATTATCCGACAAAGCGCAAGGAATGATGCAAACGCAAGGCTTGTTGTTTCCAATTCGTCCCGATTTAAATAACCCTAATGATCCTTATGTCGTTAATGCACCAGGACCAACAGGTGTGATTGAATTGGATCAGCAGCTATTGGTTGGGCGCGATTATGCCAAGCAAAAACGCTTCATTCGTAACTGGGAAATGGCGCTAGAAATCAGCGAGGATGATTAGCTCTGTAGCGTCCAGGCGAGATTTGATACTGTTTAGTGAATAAGCGTACGAGGGTGCTGGCGTTGCTTATTCCTACTTTGTGAGCAATATCGTCCAAGCTTTTGTTTGTCGACGATAACCATATTTTTACCTCGCTTAGGCGACGTTGTAATACGTATTGCTTTGGGGTCATACCTAAATGACGCTTAAACAAAACGGCCAATTGGCTTGGGCTTAAATGAACCTCCGACGCCAACTTTGCTAAGTGCCATGATTCTTCAAAGTGGTGGTCGAGCAACTGTTTTGCTTTTGCTAAACGAACGTCGGCTTTGATGATTCTCTCTTGAGGAATTGGCAATAAATGTTCGAGTAAGTTAAGCGCTTGATGTGTTTTTAAACGGTTACTTGTGTCGCTTACCAAGCTTGATAAAAAAGGCAAATAGGCCTGAGCTTGCGGTGTTAAGTCGATAAAACTGAATTCGCTTTCAATCTTGCTGTCCCAAATAGGCAGGGCGTTAAGCACCAAGCAGCGATTATCTTCTTGCGCTAAATGGGTATGTGTTTGGCTGGTGGAAATAAAACAGGCTTGGCCAAATTGTACGGTTTGTTGTTTATTCTCAACGTCTAAAATCAGACGCCCAGAAAGTGGCAATACAATTTGAGTATGATTATGCAAATGCGCGTTAGCGGTGTTTTGATAGGAAATCACTTCGATTGAGTCGCGCACGGCCATTGTTCCTTGTCATATATTTATCGATTAATAGATAATCGTGTTACAGAAAGTATCATGATTTTATAACTACTTTGCTGTCATTATGACTTAAAAGAAATTGAATGAAATCAAAAGGAAATATGATGCGTTATTTGATCGCTCTAATGTGTTTTTTTACCTTTCAAAATGTCTATGCTGACATGACATTAACCATCATGGATCAAGATAATAAACCGGTCTCTGATGCGGTCATACTGTTATCTAAAGAATCCGTGAGCACTCCTGATGCCGTCGCGATAATGGATCAAATTGATGAATCCTTTGTACCGCGTGTTTTGGTTATTCAAAAAGGCCAATATGTTAACTTCCCTAACAGTGATGACATTCGACATCACGTCTACAGTTTTTCTAAACCGAAAGCCTTCGAGATTAAACTCTACAAGGGGTCAGAGATTCCGCCGATAGCATTCGATAAACCGGGGCTGGTAGTGTTGGGCTGTAACATACACGACGATATGATTGGTTATATTATCGTCGCTGACAATAGTTATGTGATAAAAACCGATAAAGACGGCAAAGCCAGCTTACCTGTTAAACAAGGTGACACAGTCACGCTATGGAGTGAAAGGTTTATCGAGGGTGTTAATACCACAAAACAAATCAACATCACGAATGACACAGAGCAAAGTCTCTCTCTAGAGTTTTTGCCGCCCATTGAAATAATGGGTCACTCAATGGGGTACGGTTTTGGAAAAAAACAATGGTAAATCCGGTGGGCGTCATTGTATAAAAGAGTCATTAAAAAGAACGCTAAAACGTAATATGAAAGAAACGCTATAAAAGTAGGAACGTGATGAATAAAGTAATAATCAAAGTACTAGGCGTCAGCGGTGGACTGATGTGCGCACTTCCTGTTCTGGCCTCTGATGGCAAGCTTCTTGCCACAGCGGGGCTTTCACAACTAGAAGGCAGCGGTGGTGGTGGACTTGTTCCTTGGGCCACATTGGCGGGGTACGATAGCCAAGACGACATTGCAGCGTCGGCTTTTATGACCGATGTAAACGTCACCGATTATCGACTCACGTCAATCGGCGCGGCCGCCAGTTTTTACGATCGAGTCGAGCTTAGTTACGCTCAGCAAACGTTTAACTTACCCGCATCTTTGATTACTGGATTAAGTCTTAAGTCAGGTGAAATCAAACAAGATATTCTCGGTGTAAAAGTGCGGTTATACGGTGATGCCGTATATTCCACTTACCCTCAAGTCAGCGTTGGTTTACAACACAAACAGTTAGACAGCGACTTTATTGCTTCTTACCTTGGTGCAAAAGACGACAGTGGTACGGATTTCTATGTTGCTGCGACCAAAGTGCATTTAGCCGCTGTGGCTGGTTATAACCTCGTGTGGAACCTTACCGCTCGCGCTACCAAGGCCAATGAAATGGGCTTGTTGGGTTATGGTGGTCCAGATAACAATGACTATCAAGTCATGTTAGAAGGCAGCGTAGGGATGTTGCTATCGCCTAAATGGGTGGTTGGCATGGAGTATCGTCAAAAACCGAACAATCTATCAAGTGTGGAAGAAGACGATTGGACCGATGTTTTTGTCAGCTACCTTCCCAATAAGAACTTCAATATCACCGCGGCTTATGCTGACTTGGGCACAGTTGCTACGAAGAAAGACCAAAAAGGCATCTATTTATCAATGACGGGGTACTTATGGTAACGCTCATAAAAACATCACTTTTGGCTTTATGTTTATTCTTAGTGGCTTGTGCAACGCCATCTAAAGCGCCAGAAAGCCTGTACGAAGAAATCGGCGGACAAGCAACGGTAGAAGCCATTACCAATAACTTCATCAATGAAGTTAGCTTCAACGAAACCATTTATCGTTACTTTGAAAAAACCAATATCAAGCGCTTTCGCGAAAAATTCATCGAGCACTTTTGCGTCAGCACCGGCGGCCCTTGCACTTACACCGGCGATACCATGCTGAAAGTTCATCAAGGCCAAAAGATCAACGAAACCGACTTTAACACCACCGTCGATTTATTGGTCAGCGCCATGGCAAAAGCCGGCTTAACCTACCCGCAACAAAATCGAGTACTGAAAGTACTCGCCCCAATGCGCAGCGATATGATCTACAAATAATGCTTTATTGAGCGCGATATTTACTCATATAAAAACGACCTACGGGTCGTTTTTATATGAGTAAAACATTACTTCCTACGTTAAAACCGGACTTTTGCGCAAGAGTGGCTCGATATCACTTTCCTCAAAGAATCCTCTTGTGGTCTACTTGAGATTAACTTCTTAATAAAAGACACATTCTTGAAATTTACACTGGCGTTGAATGTTCGTTACCTTGCTTGGTTATTCGTGGCCATTATTTTGGGAATGACGATTGCTTACTTGTATACTGGCTGGCCTGTTATAGCTTTGTATTTTGGTGTGCCATCCGGCATTTTGAGTGCTTTAGGATTCTTTTTAGTTGATAAGTTTTTTCTGAAATACACGCAAAACTCTTTTCAACGGTTTTTGTTAAGAGTGCTTTGTATGCTTATTATCTCGGTAGCTGTCTTTGTGACGTTCGTGCTTTTCAAGTGATAGGTGTTAAAAATCGTGACTGTAAACAGACGTACTTGTTAGAACCAAAAGAACAATCCCATTCTCCGCCTTCCCCTTGAAGTAAGGGGAAGGGACTTGATACTCAGGGTCAAAGCCCTTTTTACTACTTGCAGGACTAGAGCAAAAAAGGCGACCGATCGGTCGCCTTTCAAATCTTTATATTTCCAGTTTAATAAGCGGGCTTATCGCTGCGTTTCATCTGCATACGACGTAAAAACTCCGACATGATGTGCATGTAAAGCTCGTCGCCGAGATATTTATCTTCTACGCCACGGTCGATACTTGGGTTGTCGTTTACTTCGATAACGTAGCCACGTCCGTTAATTTCTTTCACGTCGACACCGTATAAGCCGTCGCCAATCGGTTTGGTTGCGGCAATGGCTGCTTGCAATACGCGACGTGGCACTTCAAATGTAGGTAGTGTGTCAAAGCCGCCACTTTCGCTTGAGCTTTCGCTGTGTTGGTAGATCTGCCAGTGGTCTTTCACCATGTAATAACGACACGCAAAGATAGGTTTGTTGTTTAACACACCAATACGCCAGTCGAATTCTGTATACAGGTATTCTTGCACCAATAACAAAGACGATTTTTTGAACAAGGTGTTCAGGCTTGCTGTTAAGGCTTCGCGGTTTTCTGCCTTGATCACGCCTTTAGAAAACGCGCCATCAGGGATTTTAACCACCATTGGGTAGTTAATAACGGCTTCTAAAGCGCCTTCTACGTCTTTTTCACCTTTATGTACGATGCGTGTTTTTGGGCAGGGTACTTTGTGAGTGTTGAACAAGTCGGCCAAATACACTTTGTTGGTACAGCGCATGATGGATTGCGGGTCGTCCATGACTACCAAGCCTGCGGCTTCGGCTTTTTTGGCGAAACGATAGGTGTGGTGGTCTATGTTGGTCGTTTCACGAATGAATAGACCGTCGTATTCCGGCAATCGCATGATGTCTTTTGGACCGATCATGTCGACTTGAATGCCAAGTTGTTTACCGGCCTGTACGAATTTCTTCAGGGCTTGTATGTCACTTGGTGGCATCGCTTCTTCTGGGTTGACCAACATGGCAAGGTCGAACTTTGCCGTACGCAAGGCGCGGCTTTTGTTCCAAACCTTGGTGCTAAAAGCTTCTAAGGACTCAGCGAATAATGTTTCCTCTTCGTCGTTCAAGTTTTTGTGCGATGTGATTTGTAAATCGCTCACTTGCCAAGTTTTACGGAATTTTAATTTCACTTCCAACACAGGGCAAGCAAAGGCTTCGAACATTTTGCGTGCGAATTCCTTCATTTCTGGTTGTGTGGTTTTGCCAAATACGCAATGGAAATTAAGCTCGGTTGGCGCATCTGGTGTACCGAGTTTTTGTGCTAACGCTGGTAATAGTTGTGCGACTTGCATCTCGTACAAGGTTTTTTTACTGATGTCGTTCAATACTCGCACGGAAGGCATAACGTGATGACCACGGCTTTCTGCCAGCAGAGAGCAATAATACCCATCGGATAGATATTTGCTGCTTTTACAAAGGTTGATAATGCGCGTACGCCCTTGGCTTTTGGTTGCCAAGTTCAGGTATTGAGTAAACGTGATCACTCGATCACTGGGTAAAAATGCGGACCAATCTTTGGCCTGATCAACAACAATGTACGTCTGTGACATTGGCTTTGCTTTTCCTTCTAAATAGAATCAATAAAATCTGTTTATGTTGCCTTGTTGAAGGGCGTTTCAGCGTTTTTTATGTGCTGTGGATTTTCGCGAATAGTGCGCTTGTTTTTGTGTTTTAACAATAGACTAAAACATAAAAAAAATAATTTCTTTTGGTTAGAAAATAATCTGTTATTTTAGAAAAGTTACGCTATCTTTTTAAATATATTCGCCCTAGAATGCGCGAAAATTATCATCGTTATTTTTTCAGCTTTTATAGCCAAATAAATGGACGACCCTAGCGATCTTTTGCCCTTCTCTGAGGCGATTTAATGACCAAAACCAGCACTGCAGCGATCCCCCTTAACCCGACGACAAATACGGAAGCCGCAACGACGCAAAAAAAGTCTTCTCACGTCGACATTCGTTCGGCCAGTGTGGATGATTTAAAAGCCTTGTTGGCGCTTGAAGACAGCGCTTTTACGGGCGACCGTTTGAGTCGTCGTAGTTTCCGTCGAGCGATTACCAGCACAGGGTCGGCGTTGTTGGTGGCGGTGGGGGAAGACCAAAATCTGCTGGGTTATGCGTTGTTGCATCTACGACAAGGTACGCGATTGGCGCGTTTGTATTCTTTGGCAGTGTCGCCACAAGCGCGAGGCTTGGGTATTGGCAAGGCCTTGATCCAAGCGTGCGAACAAAAAGCCATTAAAAAGGGCAAGATCTTGCTTCGTTTAGAAGTGAGTGATGTAAACCAGAATGCCATCGCGTTATATCAGACCATGGGTTACCGAGAATTCGGCCATTACGATGCCTATTATGAAGACCAGACTGACGCCATTCGTATGCAAAAACGCCTTCGTCATGGGGCGAGCGAGCAAACCACGCGACCTTTGCCTTGGTTGGCTCAAGGTACGCCATTTACTTGTGGTCCGGCGTCGTTGCAAATGGTGTTGTCTGCGCTGCACCCTGAGTATCAAGCCACACCGGACGATGAGTTAGAAATCTGGCGAGAAGCGACGACGATTTTCATGACGTCGGGTCACGGTGGTTGTCATCCTATGGGCTTGGCGTTGGCGGCCAAAAAACGTGGTTTATCGGCGGATGTTTGGCTGAGCGAAGAAGGGCCGTTGTTTGTCGACAGTGTGCGTAACGAGCTTAAGAAAGACGTAATTACACGCGTACATCAAAGTTTTGTTAAACAATGTGATGAAGCCGATGTGGCCGTTCATTATTCTGTGATGCCGTTAGAGCAGTTAATTGAAGCGTTCGACTCAGGCGCGCTGGCGATTATTTTGATTAGTACTTTTCGTATGGATGGTAAAAAAGCCCCGCATTGGGTGGTGATGTCGGGTTACGACGAACATTGTATTTTGGTGCATGATCCCGATTTGGACGATGACACTAAATTGGCTGATGATCCGCCAAGTCCACTTGATTGCCAATTCGTTCCCATCGCGCGCAATGAATTTGAAAAAATGTCCCGTTTTGGACAAAGTCGTCTACAGGCGACGGTTGTTTTGAAAAAGCAATAATTCACTTTCCTCTTTATCTGTAATAGAAAGGGGCTAATGCTATTAGCCCCTCTTACACCGTTTTACACAAGACTCTAAACACTTGGTTTTAAATGCTGGCATGGTATTGTTCGTTGATATGAAACGGATTAATCAAGGAGTGGTGTTATGAAGGTTGCGTTTACCAGTGACAATATTGCCGGTGCGTCTGATTCTGTATGGCAAGCCATGATGGAAGCTTCCCAAGGCGATGCGATGCCATATGGTAACGATGATACGACGGCGGAAGTGACGACTATGTTGTCGGCGTTGTTTGAATGTGAGGTCGATGTGTTTCTGGTGTCAACAGGGACGGCAGCGAATGTATTGAGCATCAGTGCGATGACGCCGCCTTGGGGTAGTGTGTTGTGCCATTCAGAAAGTCATTTATTGAATGATGAAAGTACCGCGCCGGAGTTTTATACGGGTGGCGCTCGTTTTGTTGGTATTGGTGGGGTGGACGCCAAGATAGACCCCGTCATGCTTAAAAAAATGGTAAATCAAAAAGTTGGTGATGTGCATTCTTGTCAGCCGTCTGCGGTGAGTATTTCGCAAGTCACGGAAGTGGGCAGTGTTTATTCATTAGAGGAACTTCGAGCGATTACTCATGTCTCAAAAGAAGCGGGCTTGCTGGTTCACATGGACGGTGCTCGTTTTGCGAATGCTTTACTGTCGTTGGATTGTACTCCTGCTCAAATGACGTGGAAGGCTGGCGTGGATATTGTGTCATTTGGGGCCACGAAAAACGGCACAATGGCGGCGGAAGCGATTGTGGTGTTCAACAAAACATTATCAAAAGAGTTAGGGTTTCGTCGTAAGCGTGGTGGGCATTTGCACTCAAAAATGCGTCTATTATCGTCGCAAATGAAAGCCTATTTGACGGATGATCTTTGGCGAAAAAATGCTGAACATGCTAACGCTATGATGGCTTTGTTGCAGGCCGGTTTGGCTACGATTCCAAGTGTGAGGATCAACACGCCTGCCCAAGCAAATATGTTATTTTGTACCCTACCAGAAGGCATGGCAGATCATTTGTTGGCTGAAGGTTTTGCTTTCTACGGTGGTCGTTGGGACGAGGGCGTCATACGTCTTGTTACGTCTTTTAGAACGCCGCCAGAAGGTGTCGAAGCGTTTGTTGAGTGTGCTCGACATTTCGCAGCAATGCGCTTTGAGAGATAGGGTGTTTTTGTTAATGACTTTTCATCATGAAGAGTGCCTACTAGGCGGGCGATAGGTTTGTCTAATCAGACAGTCGCCGTATCGTCTTGCTTGTTTTTTTGAAAGCAAAACAGAAATAAATTTTCATTTCGAATGATAAAGGATTTTGGACTATGGAAGAGTTACTTCAATATGTATTAAACGTGCAGGTTCTGGTACTCGTACTAGTGGTTGTATTACTAAAGAATTCAATTAAGTTTGTGCCACAAAATCAGGCGTATGTTGTTGAGCGATTTGGTAAGTATCAATCAACGAAAGAGGCAGGGCTGAATTTCATCCTACCGTTTATTGACCGTATTTCAGCGGATCGCTCTTTAAAAGAGCAGGCTGTCGATGTGCCTGAGCAAAGTGCGATCACTAAAGACAATATTTCACTTAGTGTGGATGGGGTATTGTACTTCCGTGTGCTAGATCCATACAAAGCAACTTATGGCGTGGACAATTATGTTTTCGCGGTGACTCAGTTGGCGCAAACAACGATGCGTTCTGAGTTAGGTAAAATGGAATTGGATAAAACGTTCGAAGAGCGCGATGTTCTTAACACCAATATTGTGACGTCTATCAACGAGGCTGCGGGCCCTTGGGGTATTCAGGTGTTGCGCTACGAGATTAAAGACATTGTGCCACCACAATCTGTGATGGAAGCAATGGAAGCCCAAATGAAAGCGGAACGTGTAAAGCGTGCGCAGATTTTGGAATCGGAAGGGGATCGTCAAGCGGCGATTAACCGTGCCGAAGGTAAAAAAGCCTCTGTGGTTTTGGCGGCAGAAGCGGATAAAGAAGAGCAAGTGTTACGTGCTGAAGGTGAGGCGAAAGCCATTGTCGCTGTGGCATCGGCTCAGGCAGAAGCTTTGCGTCAAGTCGGTGAAGCTGCAGTCACGGAAGAAGGCCAAAAAGCCATTCAGTTGGATTTGGCGACAAAAGCGATTGAAGCGAAGCACGCTATTGCCAAAGAGTCCTCTGTTGTCTTGTTACCCGATAGCGCAACGGATGCTTCTGCTGTAGTGGCTCAAGCCATGACGATTATTCAGAAATTGTCGAAAGGGAGCTAAGTATGGATTTCTTTACCAATAATCTGGCGCAAAGCCTTTTTGTTGTTGGTTTGATCCTTTTGGTTGTTGAAGTCACTGTGTTGGGTTTCTCGACCTTTGTATTGTTTTTTGTTGGCTTGGCCTCAATGGTAACTGGTGCTTTGCTGTATCTGGGCATATTGCCGGACAGTATATTGAGTGCCATGTTTAGTACCGGTATTCTTACGTTGATCGCCGCGTTGTTACTATGGAAGCCTCTGAAACGCATGCAATCGAATGTGAGCTCTAAAAAAATCAAGAGCGATTTTACAGACCATCGTTTTATCTTAAAAGAAGCGGTGTCATCGACGCAGTCTCCTAAGCACCATTATTCAGGTGTGGAGTGGGCTTTGATCAGTGACGAGCCGATTGCAGCAGGAACGAAAGTGGAAGTGACAGAAGCCGAGGTTGGTAAGCTGCACATCAAAGCGGTCGAACCTGAGTAGAGAAATTTATTGAATAAAAGGCGCTAGAAAAACGCCAAGTGGGAGTGATCCTGTGAAGTGACCCCCAATAGTTGGACAACCAATATTGGGGGTTCTTTTTTATGTCAAAATACAGTCGTACTTTTAAAGTCGCATTAGCTCAACAATGTCTTAATGGTGTTTCATCACCAAAGGCGCTTGGAAAACAGCTGTCTATTCCACACAGTCAGATTCGCTATTGGAGCAAGGTCTATAGCTTCAATGGTAAAAAATCCTTTCTACCACCAAAATCTCCTCGTACCGCTAAAGATAAAGCCGATATTCTTAAAAGAATGTGGTCAGAAAATTGGTCATTACATTACACAAGTGCCTTTTACAATCTTTCCTCTCCCGGTACGCTTTGGGTATGGCTACGTGAGTTTGATCAATCAGGATTCCAAGGCCTCCAACCTAAACAGCGAGGGTGCACTTCTATGAAAAAACAGAGCCAAGAATCAAATGATAAATCTATTGATGAAATGACCGTAGAAGAGCTTCGTGAGGAGCTGGAATATCGTCGAACGGAGGTAGCTGTTTTAAAAAAGTTAGAAGCCTTGGACGAGATGAAACGCCAACAAGCCAAGAAAAAGCGTCAATCGTCCAAGGGTTAAGAGATCGGTTTAAGTTACCGAATTTACTTCGATCGTTGTCATTGCCGAGAAGTGTGTTTTATTACCACTGTCAACGATTAGCACAGCCTGATTCGTATGCTGAAGCGAAGAAAAAGATACAAGAGATCTTCCATGAACATAAAGGCCGTTATGGTTATCGACGTATCACCACAGAGCTTCGTAAAGCAAAAATAGAACTGAATCATAAAAAAGTGCAAAAGCTGATGAAATTATTGGGGCTTAAATCTAAAGTACGTCCTAAACGCTATCGCTCTTATCGAGGCGAAATAGGACGTATCGCTGACAATCTCTTATGCCGAAACTTCAAAGCGGACAGGCCGAGCGAGAAGTGGGTCACCGACGTGACAGAGTTTAATATTAAAGGGCAAAAAGTATACTTATCTCCCGTGATTGATCTGTTTAATCAAGAGGTGATTGCCTACCAGATTAAAAAAACAGCGCATTTACCGCTCGTGACTGACATGCTAAAAGAAGCTATGAGTGGCCTAAAAGAAGGAGAAACACCGATATTACACAGTGATCAGGGTTGGCAGTACCAGCAAAAGCAAACACGGCATCTTTTGGAGAAACATGGACTACAACAAAGTATGTCACGAAAAGGAAATTGCTTGGACAATGCTATGGCTGAGAACTTTTTTGCATTACTAAAAACGGAAATGTTCCATGGTGAAACCTTCGAGGATGCAGATGATCTGATCCAAAAACTTGAAGAGTATATTGATTACTACAATACAAAACGAATAATAATGGGGTTAAATGGCCTGACTCCGGTAGAGTACCGAAATCAGGCATTGTTAGCAGGTTAATAAAGTGTCCAACTTTATGGGGTCACTTCATCTGCTTGGCGTTTTTTATTTTAATGCTCTATGACTGGCTTGTGTCTTTTGGCAACCAAAGTGAAATCACACTGGCGAGCAGTAAAAAGCCGAATGATACCCATAAACAGTTGATTAAGCCAAACTCCTGATAGACCCAGCCGGACAATAAAGTGCCGACTAATCGACCCATGGCGTTGGCCATGTAGTAGAAACCGACGTCCATAGAGACACCTTCTTTACTGGCGAATTGGATGATCAGGTAGCTGTGTAAAGACGAGTTAATGGCAAAGATTGCACCAAATAGAATGAGACCACCTAGCAAAACAATCAGAGGATAAAATGCCAGTTGCAGACCAATTGCGATGACGGCGGGCAGGACTGCTAATGCCAATGCCCAAAGTGTAACAGTTTTGGCGCTGGGAATTTGATTGTTGCGCTTGCCAGTAATGTGCGGCGCTAGACTTTGTACTATGCCGTAACCAATCACCCAAAGTGCGAGAAAACCACCAACACTCCAATGATCCCAGCCAAATTGGCTGCTTAGAGACACGGGTAGCGCGACCACAAACCACACATCCCGAGCACCAAATAAAAAGAGTCGCGCAGCAGAGAGAATATTTACCTCTGGGCTTTTCGAAAAAATCTGCGAAAACTTGGGTTTGTTGCTCGCTTTACCAATGTCGTCTCCCAATTTCCATAGACTAAGCAGCCATACAACGCCAAGGGCTATGGTCATGATTAGAATGGCTTGGTGAAACCCTACCGTTGTGAGTAATAGGCCGCCAAGAAAAAAGCCAATGCCTTTTAAAGTGTTCTTTGATCCAGTTAACAACGCGACCCACTGGTACAGTTGGCTATTTTCTCCTTTTGGTACTAAGACTTTAATAGCGCTTTTAGCGCTCATTTTATTGAGATCTTTGGCGATGCCAGACAACGCTTGTGCGATCATGACCCAAACGACCGTGAGCCAAGGCGTCGGCACGAGCAACATGCTGAGAGCTACAATCTGCAGACCAAGCCCTATGTTCATGGTTCGGTTTAAGCCCCATCGTGCGCCGAGCCAACCACCAAACAAATTCGTTACCACACCAAAAGCTTCGTAAAATAAGAAGAGCAAGGCAATCTCTAATGCGCCATAGCCCAGTTCGTAAAAATACAAAACAACCAGCATGCGCAGAGCGCCATCGGTGAGAGTAAAGCACCAATAGTTACCGGTTACGATAAGATATTGGCGAACATCATTTGATAGTTGTGAAAGCATAGGGCGGTTATTCGCTTCGTTTTTTGCAGTTTTATGGTTTTTAAATGAAAGCGGTTTAAACCGCTTGGTCTAAGCGTCCTACTTTACGCATAAGCTCGGCAGTGCGGTTGGCGTAACCCCATTCGTTGTCATACCAGACGTACAGCTTCACTTGCGTGCCGTTGACCACCATAGTACTTGGCGCGTCTATGATGCTAGAGCGAGGGTCAGTTTTGTAATCGACTGACACCAGAGGGCGTTCTTCGTAGCCCAATATGTCTTTCAACTCGTTTTCACTGGCGGCTTTTAGGATCTGGTTGATTTCTACTTCCGTGGTCGCGCGATTCATTTCGAATACGCAATCGGTTAGCGAGGCATTCGTCAACGGTATGCGCACGGCATGGCCGTTTAGTTTGCCTTTTAGTTCTGGAAATATATGTGTAATAGCGGTCGCGGAGCCGGTTGTTGTTGGAATCAAACTGGTACCACACGAGCGAGCGCGACGTAAATCTTTGTGCGGCGCATCAATGATGGTTTGGGTGTTGGTGATACTGTGAATCGTCGTCATTGAACCGTGTTTAATGCCAATGGATTCGTGCAGAGCTTTCACCACTGGCGCTAGGCAATTTGTGGTACATGATGCGGCGGTGACGATAGGGTGTTGGCTTGGGTCGTAGTCTTGATCGTTGACGCCCATGACAACATTCAGTACGCCGTCTTCTTTTACGGGCGCTGTGATGACCACTCGCCTCACGCCTTGATCAAGGTAGGCTTGTAAAAGGGCTTTGGTTTTCATTACGCCAGTTGCTTCGATAACCACATCGCATTGTGACCAATCTGTCGCGGTGATATCACGATTCTGCGTGCAGGCGATGGTTTTTCCATTGATGATAATATTATCGCCTTCACTGGTGGCGTTGTGTGTCCAGCGGCCATGAACGGAGTCGAAGTTAACCAGGTGAGCGAGCGTAGCCGTATCACCGGCGACGTCGTTGATTTGAACGAACTCTATGTCGTCCCAGTCAAAGGCAGCACGAAACGAAAGGCGACCCATACGTCCGAATCCGTTTATTCCTACTTTAATCGTCATTATTTGTCCTCGTGAAAATACATTAAGTGATTAGCGGCAAGTGCCTGTTCGCTTTGGTCGGCCGCCCATGGTTTCGAGTTGGTTAATATTGCCTTTCAGCCACAAAACCTGATTATCTAACGTGATTTTTAAGACATTCTTGGCCCAGCTTGGTAGTTCAGGGTGAAGTCGATAAAACACCCATTGTCCTTGTCTGCGATCGCTCAGAACGCCGCCTTTTCGTAGCTGGGCGAGATGTCGAGAAATTTTGGGTTGTGTTTCATTAAGCGCCGCCATGAGCTCGCAAACACAAAGTTCATTGTATTGAGTAATTAGTAATAAGCTTCGCAAGCGAGTGTCATCTGCGAGTGCCTTATAAAATAGATCGGGGGTCATTTAAATTTGACTCTGTTATAGCGTTGTTTGAAGTATATCGTCTAATGCATATATATGTAAAATCATATATTTGATTTTTAATATATTTAATCTAACTGTCATATTTATTTTTTGTGGGTGATTCAAAGTACAAGATGTGGGTGATTCAAAGTACAAGATGTGGGTAATTAAAAAGGGCGAATCCCGAAGAAGGCGCCCTTTAAAAGAAATTTTTGAATGGTTAGCGAAGAATTAAAAGAGGAATGTTACTTTCAATGATCATTTTAGTGGTGTTGCTCCCGACAAAGAACTGACGAACTTTTGAATGTGCATAAGCCCCCATTGCCATTAGCTCGATGTTATTGTCGTCACGGTATTGGGTTAATACTGGATAAATCTTACCTGGTCGAATGCTTGATATAACGTCGAAGCCTTCTTCTTCAAGAATGGCTTGCGCTTCTTCTAGTTTGGCACGTCTTTCAGGCGTATTATCACCCGCCATAACAAGATGGCATGGTAGACCTATCAATAATGGACTTTGAGCAATCCGCGCAATGGCATTGTCTGCGGCTTCGCGACCATCATAAGCAATCATAAAGTTTTTTGGTGCTTTAAATTTACCGACGCTGATCAGGATAGGTTTGTGTAAAGTACGCGCCACACGTTCAATGTGTGAACCAACCGTGTGAGCGTCCATCGTATGGCTGATGCCGAGTCGACCTATAACAACCAATCTAGTCTCTTCTTCAAGATCAAGAAGGTTTTCAACAAGGTCGCCATGACGCTGTAACTCTTCTACAAGTTTAGCGCCGACTTTTCTGGCTAATTCTCTGGCGTTTTCAAGAACGAGTTTTCCATGCTCTAGTGCCAGTTTAGCGCGCTTTACATCTAAAGCGACAAGTTCATCTAACAAGTGCTCTCGACTACCGAACCCAATAGATCCAGACAAATCGTCATTGGTTCGCAGGGCTTCTTTCTCTAAGGAGTGCAGCAAAGTCAGTGGGCAGCCCATTTGTTTGGCAGCCCACACCGATGCGGTGGTGACATATTCTGATAAAGCAGAACCATCGATACAGGCAATAATATTTGTCATTGTTGCACTCCTTCTTTTTCTTATTTAAAAGTATAGAAAGTATGTTGTGTAGCCACTTATTATTAGTGGCCGCCCATGACTTTCTCGACTTCTTCAGGATTATTATGAACACCAAATTTATCGACGACGGTCGCACTGGCTTCATTCATTCCCACAACATCAACCTCGGCACCTTCACGACGGAATTTGATGACAACCTTATCTAATGCAGAGACTGACGTGATGTCCCAAAAATGTGCGTCAGATAGATCGATAGTGATTTTTTCGGCGGCTTCTTTAAAGTCAAAAGATGCAGTAAATTGGTCTGATGACGCAAAAAATACTTGGCCGATAACTTTGTAGGTGCGGTGTTTTGTGACTTTATCTTGATTGCTTTTAACCACCATAAAGCGCCCGATTTTGTGTGCGAAAAACAAAGCGGCAAGCAAGATGCCGACAAACACTCCCAACGCTAAGTTGTGTGTGTAGACCACAATAGAAACGGTCGCCAACATAACAATATTAGTCGATAACGGGTGTTTTTTCAGGTTGATGACCGATTCCCAAGAAAATGTACCGATAGACACCATGATCATCACGGCAACTAAAGCGGCCATTGGGATTTGACCAATAAGATCGTCAAGAAAAACCACCATGATCAACAATAGGAGACCAGCAATAAATGTTGATAAACGACCGCGTCCTCCAGACTTTACGTTGATAACCGATTGTCCGATCATGGCGCAACCTGCCATGCCGCCAAGTAAACTTGAACCTATGTTAGCGATACCTTGGCCTTTGCACTCACGATTTTTATCACTGGTTGTGTCGGTGAATTCATCAACGATGGTGGCTGTCATCATAGACTCCAATAAACCCACAACCGCAAGGCCGATAGAATAAGGCAAGATAATCATCAATGTCTCCAGTGTTAGTGGAACATCAGGCCATAGGAAAATGGGTAGGGTATCTGGAAGTTCGCCCATGTCTGATACGGTACGAATGTCTAATCCATAAGTCATGGCAAAAACAGTCAGTACAACAATACACACTAATGGAGAAGGAAGGGCTTTACCTATAATAGGAAGCAAAGGGAAAAGGTAAATAATGCCCAAGCCAGCGGCTGTCATTGCATAAACGTGCCAAGTGACATCCGTTAACTCCGGTAACTGAGCCATGAATATGAGAATGGCTAAGGCGTTTACAAATCCAGTTACAACGGATCGTGAGACAAATCGCATCAAGGAGCCAAGTTTCAAATACCCAGCAAAAATTTGAATAACACCGGTTAATAGGCTGGCAGCAAGTAAATATTCCAAACCGTGGTCTTTTACCAATGTCACCATTAGTAATGCCATGGCTCCAGTCGCTGCAGAAATCATCCCAGGACGACCGCCAACAAAAGAGATGATCACGGCGATACAAAAAGATGCGTATAAGCCAACTTTAGGATCTACGCCCGCAATGATGGAAAAAGCAATGGCTTCGGGAATTAAAGCAAGTGCAACCACTGTACCAGCGAGGGAGTCGCCTTTAATGTTCGAGAACCAGTCTCGTTTTATCGAATCGATCATTTACTACCTTCTGAATTTAAAAGAAAAATACGCTGTCGCTTTTTATAAAAAAATAAGCTTGGGATTATTGCGCCACCTTGTGGCAAATGCATGACGTTGCCTTAAGGGCTCATTGCTCGAGTCAAGAATAGACTCAGAAATAGGTTACGGGCGTAGTTAAAGTGGCTGTAACGCTAAGGCCTGTGCCCGAAATTGCGGAAATTATAAAGATTTGATGGTTTTTTAGCAATCGTAAGCCCGTTTAAGGCCGCGATTTTTATAAAGATAGCGTTAATCGATAAATAAGCGTATCGACTGTACCAAGGTACAATAGATACTTTGCTTTTATTCTTCTATCTTGTCAGTAATCATTAAATTATTCCGTCTTATCTAGAGTCCAGGAGATTCACCATGAGCGACAATCAAATTCCTTTTGCAACGATGGGTAATGCCATCGGTTTCGTTACTAAATTAAACGGTTCTGTAACGATTGAATCTATCGACGGGCAAGAGCGGATAGTAAAGCTAGGTGATCCAATTTTCTTTGGCGAGACGGTTGTTACTGGAAGTAATAGTAGCGTTACGATCGAGTTTATTGACGGCACCGATGTGGTCATCGGTGGCGACTCTATCATAGAGATGACGGACGAAATTTATAATACAGGCGATAATGAAGATCTTGTCGCGGATTCTTCTTCCGAAATTGATGCATTACAACGTGCCATTTTAGCGGGTGATGACCCTACCCTTATTCAAGATGCGCCAGCAGCAGGTAACGCACTTGCTGACCAGCAACGTTTCGATGTGTCTATTGAGCGAAATGACGCACAAAACAGTCTTCCAACCTACGGTTATGACACAGGCAACGGTAGTGGTGGTCAAGGGGGTGAAAGTCAATATTCTGACCCCTCTTTATCTCGTGCGCTTAATCAAAACCCTTTGCTTATAAATTTGGATATTGATCCGATCACTGGAGACAGCATTATCAATGCGGCTGAGGCTGGCGGGATTGTTACTTTAACTGGTGTGGTTAATGGTGATGTATTCAGTAGTGGTGTCGTTACGCTTGTCATCAATGGTGTTACTTACAGCACCAATGTAAATCCAAATGGTACATGGTCTGTAGGTGTTGCTGGCTCTGATTTGAGTGCGGACTCTGACCGTATAGTAGATGCTAGTGTGGTTGTTACGAATGGTGCTGGACAGCAAGGTACAGCAGATTCAACAGAAAGCTTTATTGTAAAAACGAGCTCTAGAGCAACAATAAGTGTTAATTCAATTACTTCTGACGATGTAATTAATGCAGAGGAAAGTAATAGCACAATTACCGTTTCTGGTCGTGTGGGTCTAGACGCTTCCGCTGGCGATACGGTATCGATGACTATTAATGGAACCCTTTACACCACTGTTGTATTGGCAAACAAAACATGGAGCGTGGGAGTTTCTGGTAGTGACCTTGCTCAAGATGATTCCTTTCAAGTGTCTGTTGCAGGTCAGGACAGTGCTGGTAACCCATACACAGGAACTACCACTTCAACTCATACCGTTGATACAGAAGGGAACGAAACCACGGTAGATGCCGATGGCAACTGGACAGTGGATGTGGCGGGCAGCGACCTTGCGGCCGACACCGTGTTCGATGTGAACGTGGCGTCTACGGACGACGGGCAACCCAGTGACCTCAACAGGATCTTCAGAGCATACGGTCGTTCTAGAAGGGACAGAAGGCACAGTGACGGTTGATGCGATTACGTCTGATGACGTGATCAACGCGGCAGAAAGCGGACAAACCATCGCGGTGACAGGTACGGCGACAGGTGGCGATATCGCACCAGGCGATAAAGTGACCATGACGATCGCAGGTACGCCTTACGAAACCACGGTAGATGCCGATGGCAACTGGACAGTGGATGTGGCGGGCAGCGACCTTGCGGCCGACACCGTGTTCGATGTGAACGTGGCGTCTACGGACGACGTGGGCAACCCAGTGACCTCAACAGGATCTTCAGAGCATACGGTCGTTCTAGAAGGGACAGAAGGCACAGTGACGGTTGATGCGATTACGTCTGATGACGTGATCAACGCGGCAGAAAGCGGACAAACCATCGCGGTGACAGGTACGGCGACAGGTGGCGATATCGCACCAGGCGATAAAGTGACCATGACGATCGCAGGTACGCCTTACGAAACCACGGTAGATGCCGATGGCAACTGGACAGTGGATGTGGCGGGCAGCGACCTTGCGGCCGACACCGTGTTCGATGTGAACGTGGCGTCTACGGACGACGTGGGCAACCCAGTGACCTCAACAGGATCTTCAGAGCATACGGTCGTTCTAGAAGGGACAGAAGGCACAGTGACGGTTGATGCGATTACGTCTGATGACGTGATCAACGCGGCAGAAAGCGGACAAACCATCGCGGTGACAGGTACGGCGACAGGTGGCGATATCGCACCAGGCGATAAAGTGACCATGACGATCGCAGGTACGCCTTACGAAACCACGGTAGATGCCGATGGCAACTGGACAGTGGATGTGGCGGGCAGCGACCTTGCGGCCGACACCGTGTTCGATGTGAACGTGGCGTCTACGGACGACGTGGGCAACCCAGTGACCTCAACAGGATCTTCAGAGCATACGGTCGTTCTAGAAGGGACAGAAGGCACAGTGACGGTTGATGCGATTACGTCTGATGACGTGATCAACGCGGCAGAAAGCGGACAAACCATCGCGGTGACAGGTACGGCGACAGGTGGCGATATCGCACCAGGCGATAAAGTGACCATGACGATCGCAGGTACGCCTTACGAAACCACGGTAGATGCCGATGGCAACTGGACAGTGGATGTGGCGGGCAGCGACCTTGCGGCCGACACCGTGTTCGATGTGAACGTGGCGTCTACGGACGACGTGGGCAACCCAGTGACCTCAACAGGATCTTCAGAGCATACGGTCGTTCTAGAAGGGACAGAAGGCACAGTGACGGTTGATGCGATTACGTCTGATGACGTGATCAACGCGGCAGAAAGCGGACAAACCATCGCGGTGACAGGTACGGCGACAGGTGGCGATATCGCACCAGGCGATAAAGTGACCATGACGATCGCAGGTACGCCTTACGAAACCACGGTAGATGCCGATGGCAACTGGACAGTGGATGTGGCGGGCAGCGACCTTGCGGCCGACACCGTGTTCGATGTGAACGTGGCGTCTACGGACGACGTGGGCAACCCAGTGACCTCAACAGGATCTTCAGAGCATACGGTCGTTCTAGAAGGGACAGAAGGCACAGTGACGGTTGATGCGATTACGTCTGATGACGTGATCAACGCGGCAGAAAGCGGACAAACCATCGCGGTGACAGGTACGGCGACAGGTGGCGATATCGCACCAGGCGATAAAGTGACCATGACGATCGCAGGTACGCCTTACGAAACCACGGTAGATGCCGATGGCAACTGGACAGTGGATGTGGCGGGCAGCGACCTTGCGGCCGACACCGTGTTCGATGTGAACGTGGCGTCTACGGACGACGTGGGCAACCCAGTGACCTCAACAGGATCTTCAGAGCATACGGTCGTTCTAGAAGGGACAGAAGGCACAGTGACGGTTGATGCGATTACGTCTGATGACGTGATCAACGCGGCAGAAAGCGGACAAACCATCGCGGTGACAGGTACGGCGACAGGTGGCGATATCGCACCAGGCGATAAAGTGACCATGACGATCGCAGGTACGCCTTACGAAACCACGGTAGATGCCGATGGCAACTGGACAGTGGATGTGGCGGGCAGCGACCTTGCGGCCGACACCGTGTTCGATGTGAACGTGGCGTCTACGGACGACGTGGGCAACCCAGTGACCTCAACAGGATCTTCAGAGCATACGGTCGTTCTAGAAGGGACAGAAGGCACAGTGACGGTTGATGCGATTACGTCTGATGACGTGATCAACGCGGCAGAAAGCGGACAAACCATCGCGGTGACAGGTACGGCGACAGGTGGCGATATCGCACCAGGCGATAAAGTGACCATGACGATCGCAGGTACGCCTTACGAAACCACGGTAGATGCCGATGGCAACTGGACAGTGGATGTGGCGGGCAGCGACCTTGCGGCCGACACCGTGTTCGATGTGAACGTGGCGTCTACGGACGACGTGGGCAACCCAGTGACCTCAACAGGATCTTCAGAGCATACGGTCGTTCTAGAAGGGACAGAAGGCACAGTGACGGTTGATGCGATTACGTCTGATGACGTGATCAACGCGGCAGAAAGCGGACAAACCATCGCGGTGACAGGTACGGCGACAGGTGGCGATATCGCACCAGGCGATAAAGTGACCATGACGATCGCAGGTACGCCTTACGAAACCACGGTAGATGCCGATGGCAACTGGACAGTGGATGTGGCGGGCAGCGACCTTGCGGCCGACACCGTGTTCGATGTGAACGTGGCGTCTACGGACGACGTGGGCAACCCAGTGACCTCAACAGGATCTTCAGAGCATACGGTCGTTCTAGAAGGGACAGAAGGCACAGTGACGGTTGATGCGATTACGTCTGATGACGTGATCAACGCGGCAGAAAGCGGACAAACCATCGCGGTGACAGGTACGGCGACAGGTGGCGATATCGCACCAGGCGATAAAGTGACCATGACGATCGCAGGTACGCCTTACGAAACCACGGTAGATGCCGATGGCAACTGGACAGTGGATGTGGCGGGCAGCGACCTTGCGGCCGACACCGTGTTCGATGTGAACGTGGCGTCTACGGACGACGTGGGCAACCCAGTGACCTCAACAGGATCTTCAGAGCATACGGTCGTTCTAGAAGGGACAGAAGGCACAGTGACGGTTGATGCGATTACGTCTGATGACGTGATCAACGCGGCAGAAAGCGGACAAACCATCGCGGTGACAGGTACGGCGACAGGTGGCGATATCGCACCAGGCGATAAAGTGACCATGACGATCGCAGGTACGCCTTACGAAACCACGGTAGATGCCGATGGCAACTGGACAGTGGATGTGGCGGGCAGCGACCTTGCGGCCGACACCGTGTTCGATGTGAACGTGGCGTCTACGGACGACGTGGGCAACCCAGTGACCTCAACAGGATCTTCAGAGCATACGGTCGTTCTAGAAGGGACAGAAGGCACAGTGACGGTTGATGCGATTACGTCTGATGACGTGATCAACGCGGCAGAAAGCGGACAAACCATCGCGGTGACAGGTACGGCGACAGGTGGCGATATCGCACCAGGCGATAAAGTGACCATGACGATCGCAGGTACGCCTTACGAAACCACGGTAGATGCCGATGGCAACTGGACAGTGGATGTGGCGGGCAGCGACCTTGCGGCCGACACCGTGTTCGATGTGAACGTGGCGTCTACGGACGACGTGGGCAACCCAGTGACCTCAACAGGATCTTCAGAGCATACGGTCGTTCTAGAAGGGACAGAAGGCACAGTGACGGTTGATGCGATTACGTCTGATGACGTGATCAACGCGGCAGAAAGCGGACAAACCATCGCGGTGACAGGTACGGCGACAGGTGGCGATATCGCACCAGGCGATAAAGTGACCATGACGATCGCAGGTACGCCTTACGAAACCACGGTAGATGCCGATGGCAACTGGACAGTGGATGTGGCGGGCAGCGACCTTGCGGCCGACACCGTGTTCGATGTGAACGTGGCGTCTACGGACGACGTGGGCAACCCAGTGACCTCAACAGGATCTTCAGAGCATACGGTCGTTCTAGAAGGGACAGAAGGCACAGTGACGGTTGATGCGATTACGTCTGATGACGTGATCAACGCGGCAGAAAGCGGACAAACCATCGCGGTGACAGGTACGGCGACAGGTGGCGATATCGCACCAGGCGATAAAGTGACCATGACGATCGCAGGTACGCCTTACGAAACCACGGTAGATGCCGATGGCAACTGGACAGTGGATGTGGCGGGCAGCGACCTTGCGGCCGACACCGTGTTCGATGTGAACGTGGCGTCTACGGACGACGTGGGCAACCCAGTGACCTCAACAGGATCTTCAGAGCATACGGTCGTTCTAGAAGGGACAGAAGGCACAGTGACGGTTGATGCGATTACGTCTGATGACGTGATCAACGCGGCAGAAAGCGGACAAACCATCGCGGTGACAGGTACGGCGACAGGTGGCGATATCGCACCAGGCGATAAAGTGACCATGACGATCGCAGGTACGCCTTACGAAACCACGGTAGATGCCGATGGCAACTGGACAGTGGATGTGGCGGGCAGCGACCTTGCGGCCGACACCGTGTTCGATGTGAACGTGGCGTCTACGGACGACGTGGGCAACCCAGTGACCTCAACAGGATCTTCAGAGCATACGGTCGTTCTAGAAGGGACAGAAGGCACAGTGACGGTTGATGCGATTACGTCTGATGACGTGATCAACGCGGCAGAAAGCGGACAAACCATCGCGGTGACAGGTACGGCGACAGGTGGCGATATCGCACCAGGCGATAAAGTGACCATGACGATCGCAGGTACGCCTTACGAAACCACGGTAGATGCCGATGGCAACTGGACAGTGGATGTGGCGGGCAGCGACCTTGCGGCCGACACCGTGTTCGATGTGAACGTGGCGTCTACGGACGACGTGGGCAACCCAGTGACCTCAACAGGATCTTCAGAGCATACGGTCGTTCTAGAAGGGACAGAAGGCACAGTGACGGTTGATGCGATTACGTCTGATGACGTGATCAACGCGGCAGAAAGCGGACAAACCATCGCGGTGACAGGTACGGCGACAGGTGGCGATATCGCACCAGGCGATAAAGTGACCATGACGATCGCAGGTACGCCTTACGAAACCACGGTAGATGCCGATGGCAACTGGACAGTGGATGTGGCGGGCAGCGACCTTGCGGCCGACACCGTGTTCGATGTGAACGTGGCGTCTACGGACGACGTGGGCAACCCAGTGACCTCAACAGGATCTTCAGAGCATACGGTCGTTCTAGAAGGGACAGAAGGCACAGTGACGGTTGATGCGATTACGTCTGATGACGTGATCAACGCGGCAGAAAGCGGACAAACCATCGCGGTGACAGGTACGGCGACAGGTGGCGATATCGCACCAGGCGATAAAGTGACCATGACGATCGCAGGTACGCCTTACGAAACCACGGTAGATGCCGATGGCAACTGGACAGTGGATGTGGCGGGCAGCGACCTTGCGGCCGACACCGTGTTCGATGTGAACGTGGCGTCTACGGACGACGTGGGCAACCCAGTGACCTCAACAGGATCTTCAGAGCATACGGTCGTTCTAGAAGGGACAGAAGGCACAGTGACGGTTGATGCGATTACGTCTGATGACGTGATCAACGCGGCAGAAAGCGGACAAACCATCGCGGTGACAGGTACGGCGACAGGTGGCGATATCGCACCAGGCGATAAAGTGACCATGACGATCGCAGGTACGCCTTACGAAACCACGGTAGATGCCGATGGCAACTGGACAGTGGATGTGGCGGGCAGCGACCTTGCGGCCGACACCGTGTTCGATGTGAACGTGGCGTCTACGGACGACGTGGGCAACCCAGTGACCTCAACAGGATCTTCAGAGCATACGGTCGTTCTAGAAGGGACAGAAGGCACAGTGACGGTTGATGCGATTACGTCTGATGACGTGATCAACGCGGCAGAAAGCGGACAAACCATCGCGGTGACAGGTACGGCGACAGGTGGCGATATCGCACCAGGCGATAAAGTGACCATGACGATCGCAGGTACGCCTTACGAAACCACGGTAGATGCCGATGGCAACTGGACAGTGGATGTGGCGGGCAGCGACCTTGCGGCCGACACCGTGTTCGATGTGAACGTGGCGTCTACGGACGACGTGGGCAACCCAGTGACCTCAACAGGATCTTCAGAGCATACGGTCGTTCTAGAAGGGACAGAAGGCACAGTGACGGTTGATGCGATTACGTCTGATGACGTGATCAACGCGGCAGAAAGCGGACAAACCATCGCGGTGACAGGTACGGCGACAGGTGGCGATATCGCACCAGGCGATAAAGTGACCATGACGATCGCAGGTACGCCTTACGAAACCACGGTAGATGCCGATGGCAACTGGACAGTGGATGTGGCGGGCAGCGACCTTGCGGCCGACACCGTGTTCGATGTGAACGTGGCGTCTACGGACGACGTGGGCAACCCAGTGACCTCAACAGGATCTTCAGAGCATACGGTCGTTCTAGAAGGGACAGAAGGCACAGTGACGGTTGATGCGATTACGTCTGATGACGTGATCAACGCGGCAGAAAGCGGACAAACCATCGCGGTGACAGGTACGGCGACAGGTGGCGATATCGCACCAGGCGATAAAGTGACCATGACGATCGCAGGTACGCCTTACGAAACCACGGTAGATGCCGATGGCAACTGGACAGTGGATGTGGCGGGCAGCGACCTTGCGGCCGACACCGTGTTCGATGTGAACGTGGCGTCTACGGACGACGTGGGCAACCCAGTGACCTCAACAGGATCTTCAGAGCATACGGTCGTTCTGAAGGGACAGAAGGCACAGTGACGGTTGATGCGATTACGTCTGATGACGTGATCAACGCGGCAGAAAGCGGACAAACCATCGCGGTGACAGGTACGGCGACAGGTGGCGATATCGCACCAGGCGATAAAGTGACCATGACGATCGCAGGTACGCCTTACGAAACCACGGTAGATGCCGATGGCAACTGGACAGTGGATGTGGCGGGCAGCGACCTTGCGGCCGACACCGTGTTCGATGTGAACGTGGCGTCTACGGACGACGTGGGCAACCCAGTGACCTCAACAGGATCTTCAGAGCATACGGTCGTTCTAGAAGGGACAGAAGGCACAGTGACGGTTGATGCGATTACGTCTGATGACGTGATCAACGCGGCAGAAAGCGGACAAACCATCGCGGTGACAGGTACGGCGACAGGTGGCGATATCGCACCAGGCGATAAAGTGACCATGACGATCGCAGGTACGCCTTACGAAACCACGGTAGATGCCGATGGCAACTGGACAGTGGATGTGGCGGGCAGCGACCTTGCGGCCGACACCGTGTTCGATGTGAACGTGGCGTCTACGGACGACGTGGGCAACCCAGTGACCTCAACAGGATCTTCAGAGCATACGGTCGTTCTAGAAGGGACAGAAGGCACAGTGACGGTTGATGCGATTACGTCTGATGACGTGATCAACGCGGCAGAAAGCGGACAAACCATCGCGGTGACAGGTACGGCGACAGGTGGCGATATCGCACCAGGCGATAAAGTGACCATGACGATCGCAGGTACGCCTTACGAAACCACGGTAGATGCCGATGGCAACTGGACAGTGGATGTGGCGGGCAGCGACCTTGCGGCCGACACCGTGTTCGATGTGAACGTGGCGTCTACGGACGACGTGGGCAACCCAGTGACCTCAACAGGATCTTCAGAGCATACGGTCGTTCTAGAAGGGACAGAAGGCACAGTGACGGTTGATGCGATTACGTCTGATGACGTGATCAACGCGGCAGAAAGACAGTGACCTCAACAGGGACAGAAGGCACAGTGACGGTTGATGCGATTACGTCTGATGACGTGATCAACGCGGCAGAAACGGCGATAAAGTGACCATGACGATCGCAGGTACGCCTTACGAAACCACGGTAGATGCCGATGGCAACTGGACAGTGGATGTGGCGGGAGCGACCTTGCGGCCGACACCGTGTTCACAGTGACGGACGACGTGGGCAACCCAGTGACCTCAACAGGATCTTCAGAGATGTCGTTCTAGAAGGGACAGAAGGCACATGACGGTTGATGCGATTACGTCTGATGACGTGATCAACGCGGCAGAAAGCGGACAAACCATCGCGGTGACAGGTACGGCGACAGGTGGCGATATCGCACCAGGCGATAAAGTGAGGATCTTCAACTCATACCGTTGATACGTCGGCAGTAGGTCAGATTGATGTCGACCGTATTACTTCTGATAGTGTTATTAATTCTGATGAATCATCATCCGGTAATTTAGTGGCGATCACAGGCTATGTTGGCAATGATGCAATGCCTGGAGACACAATAAGTATTACGTTGGATGGTGTTGTGATTGGTCAGGGTACGGTTTCTGAGGATCAAAATAGCAATGGGAAATATTTATATTCCGTTAATGTTTTGGGCTCCGATTTGGCGAATACAACTTTAGTAAATCCATCTATTGTTGTCACTGTTTCGGGTGAGGATGCCGCTGGAAATGCTTTTACAGCTCAAAGTACAGAGATTTATAAAGTTGATATTTTTGCAGATGTTGATGTTTTTGTTTCTGAAGCAAGCGGAGACAATGTCATCAATCTTGACGAGGTTGGTAATTTAACTGTCGGGGGATGGGTAGAGTCAGAAGGCACCGTGACTTCTATTACAATTACAGACAGTAACGGCAACTCCATTACCATTACTGATGGTATATCCACCGAAGATGATGGAAGTGGCTGGGACTATTTCGAGAAAAATGTCGATGTATCTACCTTGGCGGATGGACAGTTAAGTGTCGTGGTGAATACTGTTGATGCTTCTGGCAATACCGGCTCTTCGGAACCGCAGCTTATTGAGAAAGATACGGTTGCAGATTCAGGAACAGTAACAATTGATCCGATTACGTCAGATGACACGATTGATGGTATTGAATTAGGCCAAACAATTTCTATCTCTGGTAAGGCTGTTGGTGGTGATATTTCGGTAGGTGATATCGTTAAAATGACGATTAATAATACCGAATACTCTACAACGGTTAAAGCTGGCGGCATCTGGATGATTGCTGGTGTATTGGGCAGTGATTTGGCAGCTGATTCTGCGTTTGATGTGGTGGTTACATCCAGTGATGCAGCGGGTAATAAGGTCGAAAGTATTGGCACTTCTACACATAGCGTTGATCTTTCAGCAGAAGCAAACTTTAGTTTAGCTGAAGGCCAACAACATGTTTTAACTAATCTACCAGAAGGCTTTGAGTTCCCTGATGGTACAACAGAGGTTACTACGAACTTTGGCGGCACGATTACGTTAGGTGGCGATGGTGAGTATCGATATGATGCACCTGTCAGAGACCATGGTGACACCATTTCTGATAAAGACAGTGCCACTATTACGCTTGAAGATGGTCGTACCTTTATTGTGAATCTTGATATTCAAGACTCTGCTCCAGTGGCCGTAGATGACCAAGATAGTATTGTTGTTCGACATGAGACCTTTGAAGTGAGCGGAGTTGAAGCTAACTGGATTAGCTACACTAATGGCTCAGCCATTAAGGTCTTTGATGGTACTAGCTCTAATGGTGGGATAGACAACGATGATGGCAAAGACCAAATTCGTTGGGGAACATCTTCAGGACATCAATCTGGCTATGGCTTTATTGACAATGACGCGGAATTAAGCGGTAAGCTTGATCTTAACGAAGACATTATTGTTGGTACGTTTACCCATTATAATTATCCAGTGTCTTCAGGTAGTGCTATTACGGCCGCATCAATGGAAGTGGCGTTCGGGGTTACTGATGATACAGGAGTGAGTGAACCTGTAACGTTAACGGTGAATTTTGATCACAACGAAACACCAAATACATCAAATGCCGAAGCATCAAGAGACATAGTGACTGTTCAGAATACGTTCGTAACGTTTGAATGGGAAAGTGGTATTTACACGTTGCAAGTTGTTGGCTTTAGAGAGGTAGGTAACCCTGATGGTGAGGTGGTTACTTCTATTTATACCAATGAAAATGCAGCCACAAGTTATGAATTGGTAGTGCGTGTTGTCGAAGGTGAAGGCTATAGTTTGCCTGAAACGACGGGTAATGTTTTTGACGATAATGGGCTTGGTGCGGATCAATTAGAGTTGAGTGAGGATGGCGGCGTTACCGTCGTTGGTGTGTCTGCTGGTGAGACGGTTAGCTTGGGATATGCGGACGTTGGTCAAAGCATTAAAGGACAATTTGGTAACTTAGTGTTAGAGACGGATGGTAGTTACGTCTATGAAGTCACAACTGGCGTTTCCAATATTCCAACAGGTGCGACTGAAACTTTCTCTTATATGATACAAGATTCGGATGGAAGTACATCAACAGCGACGTTGACTATTAGTGTTGGTACCAATACCAATACCAATACCAATACGGCGCCTTCAGCTCAAGATGACAGCTCTTCTGACTCTCTGGTTACTTTATCAGAACAAACCTTAGAGATAAGTGTTGATAGCTTGCTTGAAAACGATACTGATGCTGATGGTGACGCTCTAACTGTGACGAGCATTAGCAATGTCCAAAATGGGTATGCATATTTGGATTCAATTGGTGTTATCCACTTTACGCCATTACAAGGATTTACTGGAGTGGCGACGTTTGACTACACAATTTCAGATGGGAGAGGTGGAAAAGATACGGCAACGGCATCAGTTACTGTAACAGCTGATGGCATTCTACCGACAGTGACTGTATCGACAGCAGAAAATACGCCGGATTACGATGTTAATGCATGGAAAGGACAGGATAGTAATTTTGAGTCTGGAGTATTAGCTAATCATGGAAACTCCCAAGGTGGAAATGACACGTATTATTTAAATGGAGATTTGAATTATTCTGCTAGCTCCGGTGATGGTAGTGATGAAATAGTAATCACAGGCAATGTTAACCGTACTTTAACGCTTGATTCAGGGGATTTTTCTGGTGATGGTGATGATAATCTACTAGTGAAAGGTGAACTGAATTCAAACGGATCAATATATAGTGGTGCAGGTAATGACTCTGTAGAAATTCGTGGGAATACTAATGCAGATGTTGACCTTTCTGATGGAGATGATCGTTTAGCTATTGGGGGGAGTGTTAACTCAAACTCTGAAATAGACTTAGGTGATGGAAATGATTCTGCGTACGTTGCACATGATCTAAGCGGTGAAATCGATGCTGGAAATGGTAACGATACTGTTGAAATTGGTCGAAATATTAACTCCAGTGGTGATGTTAAGTTGGGCAAGGGTGATGACGTACTATTGGTTCAAGGTGACATTTCTGGAGAAATTAAAGGCGAAAATGGAAATGATACGGTCATAATCCACGGTAACGTTTGGTCTGATGCCAAGATCGATTTGGGTAAAGGAAATGATGTTATCACCATAGGCGGTAAGCTTTATAGTGATGTTGACGGAGGTAAAGGAAGTGATTCTATCTATTTAGCTTCTTATACTAAAAACGATTATAACAATAACGTTGATAACATTAAGTCGAGGGTTATCAGCTTTGAAAATATTATGATGAGCGATGGAATTGTTAAAGGTGACTCAAGTGGCTTTAATAATGGCTCTTCTGCATTTAGTTATAGCGTATCTGTTGATATAGATAGCACTAGTAGCACGACAGAGACCTCCATGTTGACGTTGTTTGGTATTCCATCAACAGCGACACTTACGCTGGACGGCGAGACACTAACGGCTAATTCTGATGGAAATTATGACATTGAAATTACCAATGGTCAGACAACTATCGAAAATCTTAATGTATTAAGTGATAGTGCATTACCAGACTTAGTAGTAACCAGTACCGTATCTTATGCGCCTAGTGTGGTCGATACGACTAAAGATGAGGATAATTATCTTGTCGGCACTCAAGATGAGGACACCTTAGTCGGAGGCTTGGGAGATGACATCTTATTTGGTGGTGATGACGAAACATCAGATACGTTAACAGGTGGAGAAGGTAAAGATATTTTCATATTGAATGACACGACGGATGTATTGAATATAGATACGATTACTGACTTCAATGCAGCGGAAGACGCATTAGACTTAACGGACTTATTGACAGGTATAGCAGGAAGTCCTGATAAAGATGCTGATGCGGATCTGATTGCTGAGTTCTTGTCACAACATGTCAAGGTAACAGATGGCAATGTTAAAGTAGATGGTGAAGACGTTGCTACCTTTATAGAGGAAACATCTTCTTTCGATTCGAATAACGATGGCCTTGTAAATAGCTCTGATAGCATTAAAGTAATTTACAATAATGAAGAATACAGCATCAATATTGATGGCTAGTAAATAAATAGCACTAACTAAAAAGCCGAATTGGAATTTCCAATTCGGCTTTTTCATCTCTTGAACCTGTGGTTAATGACTGGACAGGCCTATAGGGCAACTAACTCCTGTTCCATTCAATCCACAGTAACCATTTGGATTCTTGTGTAGGTACTGTTGGTGATATTCTTCCGCAAAGTAGTAAGTGTCTAGTGGTTCAATTTCTGTGGTGATCATGCCGTGGCCAGCGGCTAATAACTCTTTTTGATACGCTGCTTGGCTTGCTTTTGCTATCGCAAAATCTTGCTCGCCTTTAGTGTAGATAACCGAGCGATATTGACTGCCTATGTCGTTTCCTTGTTTCATTCCTTGAGTTGGGTCATGGTTTTCCCAGAAAACGTTTAGGACGCCCTCTAGTGTGATAATGGAGGTATCAAAAATGACCTGTACTACTTCGCTGTGTCCTGTTTGACCAGAACAGACTTCTTCATACGTTGGATTTTTAGTGTAACCACCGGTATAGCCAACAGATGTTACGAGTACGCCTTTTGTATTCCATAACTTTCTTTCCGCTCCCCAGAAACACCCCATACCAAGAATCACTTCGGACTCTTTGTTGTTGGGTTTGCGGTCAAAGGGTTCATTGTTTACAGCGTGTATACCTGACACTTTTGAAGGTGTGTCTCTGCCGGGAAGGGCGTCTTTGTCAGTTGGAATGGTGGACTTTCGAAGAATATCTTCAATCTTATTGGTCATGTTCATCTCCTAACATCGTAATCAAAACTATTGGATGGCTTTCTTTTACCTTGTGATAGTAAAGGATTCAAGTACTTTAACAATGGCCGCTATTTTAGTAATGGATTGTTTGTATTAAAGTTTTTTGAACTTATCGCATGTAAATACTCTATCTCTCTTGACTCCTACTTTAGTTTACCTATAATACGCACCTCGTTAACACGGGTGAGGTGGTTTTCTTATCCAATTAAACATTTAATAAATGATTAAAGTTAATGAGGATTAGTCGCGGGATGGAGCAGTCTGGTAGCTCGTCGGGCTCATAACCCGAAGGTCGTAGGTTCGAATCCTGCTCCCGCAACCATTTAAAGAGATTTTAGATGGCAGGTCGTAGGTTCACTTTATATTAGAAAAGTGCTCCCGCAACCAACTAATCAAATGAAATTGTCAGTGATTCTTGAAAAAATTAATTTGTCGCGGGATGGAGCAGTCTGGTAGCTCGTCGGGCTCATAACCCGAAGGTCGTAGGTTCGAATCCTGCTCCCGCAACCATACAAGTTAATTTAGTCACAACAGTTCAACGTAAAAAAAGATAAAAATCTAAACTATATCAATAGCTTAGTGTGTCGCGGGATGGAGCAGTCTGGTAGCTCGTCGGGCTCATAACCCGAAGGTCGTAGGTTCGAATCCTGCTCCCGCAACCAAAAATCTAGTGTTTTTGGCCACACAATTTATCTTTATTTTCTGCATATAAACTATATATAAATCAATAGTTTAATCTGTCGCGGGATGGAGCAGTCTGGTAGCTCGTCGGGCTCATAACCCGAAGGTCGTAGGTTCGAATCCTGCTCCCGCAACCAAATATCAGATTTGGTCGTACAAATATTCAGAAACACATTACCAAAAAGTAAGCTATATCAATAGTTTAACTTGTCGCGGGATGGAGCAGTCTGGTAGCTCGTCGGGCTCATAACCCGAAGGTCGTAGGTTCGAATCCTGCTCCCGCAACCATTTCTTATATTCCAATCAAAGCTATAACTTTTTCATCAAATATTTTACGTTTTTTTCTTTCCTCTATTGCTTCTTTGATCTTCTATATCGTGCTTTTTAAAGGCTCATATGGCGAATCTGCGACCATATTGTAACCAAAATGCATATCCACCCCTCAAAAAATCATACTGCAAAGAAAGAGGTCCTGAGTTTGATGTACTTCTTTGGCCCTTCGGGTATGGGGCTATCAATGATAGTGTCTTAGCTTTATCTGATTTCAAGTTTCTAAACAAATAATATTCGAGTCATGTGTTTTCGTCATGAAAGGAGGTTATAGTTTAATGATAGAGGTTTTTAAGTACGACGAATTTTCTGGTTATACTTAAGTTTAAATGACACATCATAAATTGAGTTAACTACATATGAAGACTGTTCCGTTACGATGGTTGATTGTTGCCCCATTCGTAGTGCTTGCATTGATATCGGGTGTAACGATGTATTTGGTTTCCACGATAACCATTTCGAATATTGCAAATACGGTGGGAATACAATACATCAAAGAGGTAGAGGGGCGTATTTATGATCGTGTACAAAATTTCATGGCGCCGTTGAATAATATTGTTGAGGTTAATTTCAATGCTTTTTCTCATCGACCTGAGCTGCTTGATGATCTGACTCCCATAGCGAGCCGATTTTACGAGCAAGCGATGCCTCATACGCAAATGACGTTTATTTCTATTGCAACGGTCGATGGGCGTTACCTTGCTTCAGCGCAAGACCCTATCAGAAGAGGACAGCATAATATTGCAGCTAATTTTGTTCACAAAGCACTCACAATGGAAGGGTTTGAATACGATCAAGCAAACGCTATTGGCGCTAAGATACTGTCTGATCCAACCTTTAGTTATGACCCCAGAACACGACCATTTTATACGGATGCTACAAAAGAAAGAAGAATCACGTGGAGTGACATTCATCCTTACTATGGTTATCCCGCACTTGGTATTGGGTTGTCTGCTCCTATATACAATGTAAAAGGAGAATTCCTAGGCGTTACCGCGACAAGCATTGCCCTGATCGAGTTGGATCAATATCTTGAATCTCTAGAACTAGTCGATGGAGCTTATATATTTTTGGCCGAAGAAAATGGAGCACTAATTGCGACGTCGGAGCAGGGTGAGCTATACAGAACCGCTGACGGTGTGACGACTCGAGCTAATCTTAATGACCATTCTAATGAAGTGTTTCAGTTGGCGAGTCAGAACTTAGAAGAAGGAGCGCAAACGCTTAATATTAAAAGACAAGAGTATTTATATTATGTTCGACCGATAACGCTAAAATACGGAAAGAGCTGGCTGATAGGTATTTTAATTCCTAGTGCATATCATAAGAAAGTTTTAACAGACTACACCCACAGTACGATTATTATTACGCTGGTATTGTTTGTATGCATTGGGTTAATTGGTTCATTGATTGCTCGCTATATTGGCAAGCCAATTCAGCTTCTCAATAAAGCAGCAAATGATAATAATATCAAGAGTATTCAAGTTCTGCCTCAGCCTCTAAGTGGAATTCGAGAGATCAACTCTCTTAGTCAAGGGTTGAGCTCAATGGCAGATAATCTTTTTGATATAATGCAGAATTTGGAAGAAAAAGTATCGGAAAGAACCTCTTATCTACAAGGTGAAAATGAACATTTACTAGAGAGTTCTCTAACCGATGAGTTAACTGGCTTATATAACCGCCGCGGATTCAACCTAGCATTTGATCAAGTCTTAAAAAATGTTCAGAAAAACAAACAGCAGTTCACTTTGGTTTTGTGTGATGTTGACCATTTTAAATACATTAATGACAAATTTGGTCACACAGTGGGTGATTTTGCTCTAGTGTCTGTTGCCATGCATCTTAAGAAATATACACGAGCTACTATAGACATTGTTGCGCGCTATGGTGGTGATGAGTTTGCATTGGTGTTTCTAAATACTGATGTTGCTCAAGTGGAAAAAAGACTTAATAGCATTCGAGAAGAATGTGCTAGTACTCCAGTGGTTAAAAGCGAATACATCACGATGAGTTTTGGCGTTGTTCATGTCAGTGAAGGTTCATCTATTTCTGCGGAAGGTCTGATTGAACAAGCAGATCAGAAGCTATACCAAGCTAAGAATAATGGTAGAAATAAAATAGTTATTTAATTTTTTGTAGTATTTTGACCTATATTTAACCCTAGCTAATTAGATAAAAAGGGTATGCTAATGGATAAAGGAGGTCAGCCACGCTTACTCTTTATCGTTCTAAGAACTAGGTCTTATTGATTTATATAAAAGGTTTTGTATGAGAAAATCATGAGTAAGACTTTAAAGACTATGGTTGTGCAAGACGGAGAGCGACGTTGAAATTTATGTTATCACTTAGGTTTTTGATTGTGTCACTTTCTCTCTCAGGTGTCTTATTTACTATTGGGAATGGGTATTATTCAACATATCAATTACAAAAGAATCTTCTGATAGATGTATCACTAGAATCCAACCGAGTCTATGCGGAGAAGTTAGCCCATATGACAGAGAGCTTTCTAGAAAATGCTAAATCTCAGCTGGGTACTGGTGCTGTATTTGTCGCTCCTATGTTAGAGCGTAAAGTCATTCAATCTGCTGAATTACAATTAGGGTTAGATCAAATTAGAAATATGAGCCAAGGTTTTAACTCTGTCTCTATATTAGACCGAAATGGTGTGATTTTGTCTATTTCACCTAAATCTATCCGCCTGGAAGGTAGTCGTTTAAGCGATTCTATAACCAATAACTTTGAAGTTAGCTCAGCAAAATTCATTGGTCCTATTACTGGACCCACAGGAACTTACCTCTCTTTTTTATCACACCCAATATTTAGTAAAACTGGTGAGTATATTGGTGACTTGCTGGGGACTATCTACCTTCACGAAAACCGACTTTTGGATCGTTTACTCTCACAGCATGGCTATGTAGATGATTCTTATGTCTACGTTGTATCACCACAGAAAGATCTTATTTACCATCCATTGAAAAACCGAATAGGGGAAAAGGTAACCAATAACGAGGTTATAAATCGCGTTACAAAAGGTCAAAGTGGCTCGTTGGAAGTTGTTAATTCAAAAGGCGTTCCTATGGTCACTGGCTACGCGTATGTTAAAGAGTCAGGTTGGGGGATTGTTGCTCAAAGTCCACGAGCCACAGTCTTGAAAGAGCTAGATAGACAGCTATGGTTAGTGATGAAGCAGGCTATCCCTATGCAAATTCTTATCCTTACCTTTATTGTCGGCTCGGCTTATTTTATTGCTAGGCCCCTTCGTCAATTAGCTCAAAGTACAACAAGCCGAGATAGAACGATCAAAATAAAAGCTTGGTTTTATGAAGCTTATTTACTTAAAAAAGTCATTCGGAAGGAAATCGATTTTTTGAATGAGAAAGTGTCTAGGTTTGATGAAGATCGAAAAAAAGACGCTTTAACTGGTTTGATGAACCGTCGTGCAATGGATGAGCTTGTTGCAGGTTTGGTTGCGCAGTTGACGCCCTTTAGTGTGATTTTCTTTGATATTGACCATTTTAAACAGGTAAATGATGAGTTTGGCCATGATATTGGCGATGATGTGCTTAAAGCTCTTACCAGAATAGTCAGTCAAAAAGTAAATGATGAGGGGATTTTAATCCGTTCAGGTGGGGAGGAGTTTGTAGTAATACTGCCAGGTAAAAAACCACAGCACGCGATAGACTTAGCCGAAGAAATACGCGTGCTTGTGGAGCAAAAGGTGATACCGCAAATTTCCAGACCCATTACTATTTCGCTTGGTGTTTCTAGTTGGAATCATACCATGGAGGAAGGTGATGCATTCAAGCGCGCCGATCTTGCTATGTACGAGTCAAAAAATGCAGGACGTAACCGTGTTTCAAGTCGTTTTTACTAATTGTATTTAAGCACAAGCTGATCAGACCGATGGCTGACCAGAGTTTGCTAGGTGATATAACCCCATTTTATAGTTACGAGCTCGCGGTGTTTGTTTTTTGATTAGATGGATCCGTTTTTTGTGACTGGGAGGATTGAATTCGTTTATAAATTTCTTCTCGATGAACGCTCACCTCTTTTGGTGCTTTAATGCCAATGCGAACTTGAGGGCCTTGTACACTGATTACCATGATTTCCGTATCGTCTCCGATAATGATTTTCTCGCCGGGGCGTCGAGTGACTACGAGCATGATTCCATTCCTTTATTGGTTGTAGGCGATATTTAAAATACAGTTTATGTTGTTAGTTTGTCAACAGTTTACCATTTTAGATTTCTTAATAAGTTAGGGGTTCTAGGAGTCTTGTGCTTTCTGGATGGCCTAAAAGAGGGCTCTTGCTTGTTTGACAACACCAATGATATTGATTTTTTTAGATACTTCAATCGGTCGGTAGTTGGAGTTTAGTGGTTTTAAGTAGATGTGACCTGCGTCAATGACGAGCTTTTTAAAGGTAACTTCATTGCTGTCTTCTGTATCGACAACAACCAAATCACCATTTTTGGCGCTTTGATTCGGTTCAACAAGGATAAGGTACCCTTCTGGAATACTAATACCGGAAACTGACGTCATGCTATCGCCACTCACCGTTAGCCAAAATGCATTTATCGATGTTTCAAGAGGTGAATCTAACCATTCTGAATGATTACTTAGGTTTTTTTGTGCAGGCCATGCCGCTGCTTGCAAAGCGGTAATAATAGGTCGTTGATTATCTAATAGTGACTGCTGGGAAGGGCTGTCATTGTTATAACTGGACGGATTTTCTCTGACTTCAGATGCAGTTCCAAGTAATAGCCACTCAGGATCACAGCCAATCTCTTTAGATAGGCTTATTAATTTTCGAGGATTTTGTGTTCTGCCGTCTTCGATTTTTTGTAACGATTGCTGTGTGATGCCAACACGTTTTGCTAACTCTGCTTGAGTTAGTCCTAGTTCTATTCTTTTTTTCTTAACACGGTCAGCTATAGTCATTTCCTAATGATTACAACTTTATCTGTATTTGACAAACAATAAAAACTGTTATTATATACAGCAAAGGTTGTTAAGGAGGTTATATGTCAGCCATTGCAAAAGTAGTCGTCATTGTAGGAAGTCAAACGGCACTTGCTCGAATGTTAGGTGTGAAACAAGCTCATGTTTGGAATTGGCTACATGTCCATAAGCGCTGCCCTGCCAAATATATACGGCGAGCCTCATTCGCAACTAAGGGGGAAGTAACTGAAAGTGAGCTTCTGCAAGATCATGAGAGGATATCTTGAGTGTTAATTAAACAGAATCATTATGATGTGTTTCTAATCTAATCAATCGCCGTTTAATTATGTTTGTTTATTAAAATTTACTAGGTTATTAGCGGCGTTTAAATCATACTGTACAGATATACAGTTTGAGTGTTTTTTTATGCGCGTTTCGTATCTTGGTTCTTCAGAGTCTGCTGCTTTCATTGCGGCAAACAGTATTCGAATTCCTCTTTACTCGGAGTCAGCTAAGCTTTCTCCGAAGAGTCAGCCGTCTAAAGATAAATCTTTGGACCTTAATACCTTGTGTATCCAAAACCCGACGTCGACCTTTTTTGTACGAGCTCAAGGTGAATCGATTGCCAAAGTCGATATTCAAACGGGTGATGTGTTGGTAGCGGATCGTTCATTAACCGCTCGCCATGGGGATATTGTTATTGCCTATGAGCATGGCAAGATGTCGGTCATGATATTGGAGTTAAAACCTGATGTACTGCTTCGACCTAAAAACAAAGCTTATGCGGCAAGCGCTGTTCCTGTTGTCACATCAGAAACGTCGAGCTTAGAAATATTTGGTGTTGTGACCAGTGTGGTTCGTCAGTTGGATCGTGGTTAACATTTATCTATTGTAATAAAAACGCCTTTCACTACATGATAGTGAAAGGCGTATTGGCCATCCAGCCTAGTGTTTTACCGTCACTTTAGAGCCTTCTATGGTGACGATGTAGTTATCCGTCGCTCGGCTGTTCCCCCGGCGGTATTTGAGACTTTCCTATTACTGCCTTTTCGATGTCTTTGTTACCCGCCAATGGACGAATATGCCCGTTGTCGCGATAGAAACCAATGTCTTTTAAATAGTGATCGTCAAGTTGACGAAAAACTTGGTTGGTACGGCGAGTTTCGAAATAGTCTTTAGCAGCGTTGAATAGGGCAATGATACTCATAAATATTCTCCAAATTTTTTTTTGGCGAAATTTACGAGGTTTTTTTATATAAGTGACCGCGTAAATTTCGCGGTCAATGGTGAATTACACAGGCATTGAACGCGTAGACAAAATGGAACGTACTCGTGTATAGCAAGTCGTCATAGAAGAAGCATAATGATTCAGTGTTTGTTTATTCATTTGTCTTCTCCTTCATCTTTGTTTGGCATTCGATTGTGTAATTTTTGCTCTTTGAGCTTCTTGATTTAGCCTTCTTTGATGCTTTATGTCAATTGCTTATACCGAAATAATGTTTCTTTATTTTAGTTCTTTCCGTTGGTTTCTTTTTTGTCATAAAAACAGTTGGCTGGTGGTGATATTGCTGCGGCTTTTTGCTGTACAATTTACCGCGATTTTTATTGTCCTTTTTTGTATTTAATCAGTGTAGTAGACCCCCATGGCAACAAAAGCAACAGTTTATAAAACATCGGTTCAAGTGTCCGATATGGATCGAAATCATTACCAAAGTTATGATCTAACCTTGGCATTACACCCTTCAGAAACCGAAGAGCGAATGATGGTTCGTTTGGCCGCGTTTGCTTTGTTAGCCGATGAAAAAGAAGGTGGTGAACAGTTAGGTTTTTCTAAAGGTATTAGCACGGAAGATGAGCCTGATCTTTGGCAGAAAAATTATTCTGATGAAATTCTTCTGTGGGTAGAATTGGGCCAGCCAGACGAAAAACGCCTACGGAAAGCGTGCGGTCGAGCTCGACAAGTTGTGATCGTCAACTATAACGACAAATCAGATATTTGGTGGGAACAAAATAAAGGCAAAAATAGCCGCTTTGATAACATGCGAGTGTTGCAGTTTTCGGAAGTTCAAGTACAAGCTTTGGCGAAAATTTGTACGCGTTCTATGCAGCTGAATGTCACCATTCAAGACGGTGAAATGTGGATTTCGGGTGAGTTGGGTGAATGCGCGTTAACGCCAATGTGGCGAGGCGAGGCATAAGCTCGCTCGACACATTGTTGTAATCTTAACCGAATCAGGCTTTGTGTAGCGTGCTATGAAACAAAGCAACCGCCTTGTTATAACACTCTAAGGCGAGGGCTGGATCGTAACGATCGCCTTCGTCTCGCATGAACGCATGTTGACCGTTAAACTCGTGCCACGTAAACAAGCGATCTGTCTCGATCAATTGTTGATAAATTTTCTGTCGACCTTGTGTTGAAACATGCGGATCTTGCTTGCCCCACACCATAACCAATTCCCCTTGAATGTCTTTGGTACGAGTGAAGGAGTCGTTGTCTTTTTCGCAAGGGATGGTGTTGGAGTGAATGTCAGTTGCATACAGGCAAAAAGCCGATTGGATACAAGGATTCAAAGCCGCTCGATATGCCAAATGACCGCCTAAGCAAACGCCCATCGCACCAAATTGGCCGGTGCAGTAATCTTCCTGTTCAAAGTAACCAATCATAGCAACAGTGTCGCTGTCGTGGGCTTCAAGCGTTTTAGTGAATTTGTCGGAGTTGCCTTTGTCTTTGCCTTCATCATCGTAGCCCAAGACGGTGCCAATTGGATTAAGCTCATGAAACACTTCTGGAACGATAACCACAAAACCATGCCCTGCCATCATCGCGGCGGAACGAGCGATAGGTGCTGTTTGTTGGAAAATTTCAGAATAAAAGAAGATGCAAGGAAAGCGACCGTCGGCTTGAGGACGATAAACAGTACAGCGCATGGTGCCAGTTGGCGTGTTAATATCTTGATCGTGTCGTTGAATGATCATGGTTTTCCTTAAACGATTCGTTATTTTCCTACATGATATTCGACCCAAGACAGATGAGCTAGCAGTAAGCCGCGAATAATGTGCTTCGGAAAGGCTGAAAGTACTCGATTTAAAATCGACAAAAAAACAAGTGAGAAGAATGCGTGCGAATTTTATTGATCAGCGCTTACGAAGCAAGCAGCCATAAGGCTTGGGCAAACACCTTAATGAACGGTCTGAGTGAGCATCGCTGGTGCTATTTGTCTTTACCTGCTCGACATTTTGCTTGGCGTATTCGAGGCAATGCCATGAGTTTTGCTTTTGATCCTAGGTTCAAATCCACGCTGGAACAGCCTTATGATTTGGTGATCGCCACGTCGATGACGGATTGTGTTGGTCTAAAAGCTTTTTGCCCCGACTTACAAAATATTCCTTGGTTACTCTATTTTCACGAAAACCAATTTGCCTATCCTGCCAGTGACAAACAACAAGGTTTGATCGAAATGCAAATGGTGACTTTATACAGTGCTTTGGCGGCGGACTTATGTGTCTTTAATAGTCAGTTCAATAAAGATTCTTTTTTTGATGGTGCCCGAGCATTGTTAAAAAAACTACCTGATTACGTTTCACCAGATTGGTTGATCAATACTGAGCAAACATCGCAAGTACTGCCTGTGCCGCTGGATATTCAGAGTCAACCAGAAAAGAGCGGTAGTCTAACGCCAGTAGAAGCACAGACCATTAAATTGGTGTGGTCTGCGCGTTGGGAGTTTGATAAAGGACCAGACCGATTGCTTGCCATCTTAGAAGAGTTAGAGCGCCGCGATGTTGCTTATGAGATTGCGATACTTGGAGAGCAATTTCGTTCTATTCCAGAAGAGTTCAATCAGATCAAGGTCCAATTCTCACATCGTATTACGCAATTTGGCTTTGCTGAAAGTAGAGTAGGCTACTTGGCTTTTTTGGCGTCAGCCGACATTGTGCTGTCTACCGCGTTACATGAGTTTCAAGGTCTTTCTGTTCTTGAAGCGGTTGCACTTGGTTGTGTTCCTGTATTGCCCAATCGGCAGGTGTATCCTGAGCTATTTGGCGACGAATATTTGTATGCAAGTGACATTAAAAATACACAGATAGAGGCTAAAGCGGCGGTTGACCTAATTCAGCGTCTTGTTGTAAATGCTCAAAAAGCCCCGTTTGTTAGTCAATATTTAGCGAAAGCGCTGCTACCACACTATGATGTGCTGATTAAGAAAATGAATGGCTAACGCGTTTGTTATGTATAGACAACCTATCTTAATTTCCTAGTGCTGAATACCTTTCTTCATGTCAACAGCAAGGCATGCTGTCTATATTTGTTGTGTATTATTAGTGCATAACGCTTTATTTTGCTCTTTACTTGTGCGATTCTCGCGGTGTTAGCGTTAAAAAATAAAAACAAAACTCTATTTATCTCTGTTTATAAAGCGGTGTTCATACAAATATTTTAAATGTATATACATGTTGGTATGTATGTTGCTTTTTACTTAGTGATTAATAACGTTCTCATAGGAAGTCACAATATGAATGCAACAGATTCAACCCCAAAAGGTCTATCACCGCTATCGCTTCTAAAGTTGGTAGTTTATAGCTGTATCGGTATTTTCTTCTTTTTTGTTCCCATCGACATTGGCGGTAAAGAAACAATTCCACTGGATCATATCGTTTCATGGCTAAGAAAAGACTTTGCTCAAGCCGCTGAAATTTATGCCGTTTTAGCCGTGCTTGCCGGTGGCGCATATCCTTTCATTACAGGAAAGTGGCGTGTAAGCAAAACACAAACTGTCTTGTCTATTTTTAAAGTCTTGGGTGTTATCACAGCCTTGATGGCATTTTTATCGATGGGTCCTGCGTTTTTATTCGAAAAGGACATGCTGCCATTCTTGTTTAGTAAATTGGTGGTTCCTGTAGGTTTAATTGTTCCTATTGGTGCGGTGTTTCTAGCCTTCTTAATTGGTTATGGCTTATTGGAATTTGCTGGCGTGCTTTTACAGCCGATCATGAAACCGCTCTTCAAAACACCGGGTAAGTCAGCGATTGATGCGGTAGCGTCTTTTGTAGGAAGTTACTCCATCGGTTTGCTGATCACCAATCGAGTGTATAAATCGGGTCAGTATTCAGCAAAAGAAGCAGCGATTATCGCAACGGGCTTTTCCACAGTATCCGCAACCTTCATGGTGATTGTGGCGAAAACCCTTGGTTTGATGGACGTATGGAACGTGTTTTTCTGGGCTACGTTATTGATCACCTTCGTCGTGACGGCCATCACGGTGCGTTTATTTCCGCTTAGCAAAATGGATGACACAGCAGAGCATCGTGAAATCGAAGTATTTGAACACTCGCGCTTTAAGCAAGCCTTATTGGAAGGTTTGGACGTGGCCAGCAATGCGGATTCTATTGGTCGTAACATTCTAAAAAACCTTAAAGAAGGCATGTTAATGGCGATGAGTATTTTGCCATCTATTATGTCTGTCGGTTTGTGTGGTTTGTTGTTAGCGAAATACACGCCTGTTTTCGAATGGATAGGGTATTTATTTTACCCGTTCGCTTGGATTGCCCAATTACCCGATCCAATGATGGTCGCTACAGCGTCTGCAACCGGCTTAGCAGAAATGTTTTTGCCCGCATTAATCGCAGCAAAAAGTGTGTTTGTGGTGAAGTTCGTTGTTGGTGTTGTATCTATCTCATCGATACTCTTTTTCTCCGCGTCGATTCCTTGCATCCTATCAACAGAGATTCCGTTGAATATTAAGCAAATGCTAATCGTTTGGTACCAACGTGTGGCGCTAACAATTTTGATCGCCTCGCCTGTTGCGTTTTGGGCAGAGCAATTCGTTCAATAACACGCCACTTACTTTAGTCACTAAAGCAAAAATAAAACACGTCGCATTGGCGTGTTTTATTTTTTGTGCGCCATTATTTTTTCTGAAATGTCGATTTTCTTCAATTTTAAAAAATATTCTATCGCTAAGATTGAACCTCAAATTTAATGTATTAGAGGTTTTTATGTTGGAACGTATTAATTATTATGCAGCGGCACCAGATGCTATGGAGATTTTATTTAAACAAGAAAGTATTTTAGGTGAGCAGTTTAGTGGCATACCAACATTGGGTATGACCATTTGGGAATTGGTCAAGTTACGTGTTTCGCAAATCAATCAATGTGCTTTTTGTTTGGATATGCACAGTACCCAAGCGTTAGAAATGGGGGAGACTTACGAGCGAATGATTGCACTCAATGCGTGGCAAGATTCATCGTTGTTTTCAGAGAAGGAGCGTTATGCTTTAGCGTTGGCTGAGCTTCTCGTAGCCGGACATTCTGTCGACGATGCTAAATATGAAGAAATGCTGGCTACCTTTGGTGAATCTGGACTAACCTATTTGATCATAGCGATAAACGCCATCTCTAGTTGGAATCGAATGGTAAAAGTATTCAAACCTAAGGTGGGTAGTTACCGTTGAAAAAAGAAACTTTTCAACGGATTGGTACATTAGGAGACTAATATGACATCGCCCTTGTTGTTTGACATCATTTTCCCACAGGGGCCTCTGTCTACATGGTTACAGGCTATTTGGTCGGCACAAATTCCGATGGATCAAAAAAGTGTCACTCGCCGCTTAATTGCTGATGCCGGTAGTGGTTTGCTGTTTAACCTTGGGCAACCTATTTCTATTGATCATCGGCTATTCAGTGACCAAGTGATGTTCCAACCGACTAATAAGCAGGCGCATATTATTCAGTTATCGCCGGGGACTGAATTAGTTGGTGTGCGATTCCAACCCGGAATGGGTCGTCTATTCTTGGAGAAAATGGATGAAGGCAGTGTGATTTCAGACTCTCCCCAGACGTCTGTATTCATCCAATCTGTCTTTAAAAAACTAGAGATAAGCCTTAATGCCAAACAGCGAATGTCGTTGTTAAACGAGGTGTTTGATAATGCGGTTGATAGCATGAATCACCTTCCTGATTTTGTAGAGCAAGCGACCGAGTTGTTACAACAATCTTCAAAAGTGGACATGTTAGGGATGCTCCCTCTTAGTCAGCGTCAAATCGAGCGACAGTTCCAGAGTCGGTTGAGCATGTCTCCAAAATATTTTCAACGATTGAGGCGAGTCAGAGCCGTACTTCTTGCCTTACAGCAACCTAGAAAACACACAAAACTAGCAGAGCTCGCTCTAGAATACGGCTTTGCTGATCAAGCTCATATGACGCGTGAATGTCATCTAATTGCGGGTATTACACCATCTCGCTATATTAAAGGTAAGCTGGAGCAGGAGCTCTCAGAACAGGCGCATCGATAAAAAAGTATTTTTTTCATTGGTGCGAGTCACATGCTTCACTTATCATCCCAACAATGACCTCAACATTTCAGTATAAATCCGTTTATCTTCCCGTTTTCCTTGTGCTATGGCTGGGTTTGTTTTTAGACAGCCAAGTGGTGGTGGCCCGTCTGGAGTACGGTCAATGGCTGACCAACGGATTGGTTTTATTGTGTTTCATTTGGGTGTATTTCAGCGTCACACGAAAAATAAAAAAGCTGATGTTGTATGGTGTCGGTTTGGCCTTTTTGGGTGAAGTCGTTTTTTCGATTATTTTAGGTATGTATGAATATCGTTTAGCGAATGTCCCGATTTATGTGCCTTTGGGACACAGTTTGGTTTACGCTGCGGTGTTTTATATACACAAAGAAAAAGTTATTCAACGCCATAAAGTGATGATCACCTCGGTGTTGTATTGGGGAATGATTGTTTATTCCAGTCTTTGGTTAATCTTCGATCAAGACTTGCTTGGCTTTCTTTGTATGCTAGCAGTGGTGTTACTGCTGAAGAAGAAAACGGGGAATGAGTTGTTCTTTCTCATTATGTTTTTCATGGTGGTGTATTTGGAGTTGCTTGGTACTTATTACGATTGTTGGGTTTGGCCTGATACGTGGTTTTCAACAATCTCTTTTATTACTAGTAGCAATCCACCAAGCGGTATCAGTGTTTTCTATTTTGGTTTCGACATCGGTTGTTTGTGGATGTATAAAAAACTCAATAGTCAGAACTGGAAACGAATGAAATCGATTCGGCTTTTAAGAAATTCTTAGGCAAACAATACCCTAAAACAACAAGACGTAAAGAATAGCCTTTACATGGCACCGCTCGTGACGCCGAGCAAAGACCTCAAATACATGTCGTATCAATCGTTAGCTTTTTAAAGCCCCGCCTTGATCTAAAAGCAACTCACGTAGTTTACAAAAAACCTCAGAGGATTGACGAACGCCATCGTGCTCGTAACTGTTTGTTAGCCACACTTGTGTACTACCGACGTGCTTGGCTGTCGCCATAGAAAGCGCCTGTGGCACATACATGTCGTTGTAATAAACAGCTGCGACAACGGGCACTTTATTTTGCGCAAGCTTGTCGAGGTCGTAAAGCGGCGCATAATCCTGGTAGTCAGCAAGGGCGTTAGCGGCCCCAGCAAAAGGGCGTAATGACGTAATTTGCTCAAACATCCACGGGTACATCATTTCCCCTGTTAACATTAAAGGGGAATGATCAGCATGGAATTCGTTGTATTGTCCTCGAAGCTGTTCTGCTGCCCAGCGGGTGCTCTCGTTAGGCCGACCATAGATACTCTCATGAATCACCGCAAAAAGAGGGCCTTCGTGATAATTGGTCAAGTTCATGGCTTGCTCTAGAAATACATCGCTGAGTTGAGTTTTATCGCTGCCAGCAAAGGCTTCGTCAATAAACCAATGAACTTGATCGATCCCGGGTCCCATGCCTAAAAGAATACCAATACTTTGGAATCGTTCTAGTGTGAGTACATCACCATCGGGTAAAAGTACTTTCTCGCTCGTTAGGCACGTTGCAATTTTCGCCATGGTCTTAGCGTCATCAGGGTAACGAGCATAATAGTCTTGATTCTTTTCTATCACGCTCTGATACGTTAGCTGATAAACATCGTGTGCCGAGGCTTCTAAACCAACAAGCCCTCCTGTGATATAACAAGCAGCAAGACCTTCTGGCGCTTGGGATAAATACGCGAGGGTAATAAAGCCACCATAACTTTGACCCAATGTTTCAAATAAACGACCTGCATAAACCGTTTTACGAAGGTGCTCGCAATCCGCCACAATACTGTCGGCACGAAATTTAAGCAGATAATCTCGGCCTTCTTCAGCAGACAGTTTACTAATCAGATGTTTATCAACACGACTACTTCTACCTGTGCCTCGTTGATCGATTAAAATGACGCGGTGAGTTTTTAATGCTTCGACCATCCAAGGCAGTGAATCTGGCATGGGACGAGGGGATTTCCCACCAGGACCGCCTTGTAAAAATAGCAGCAATGGCAGTTCGTCATCAGCTCGGTTCAAGCTCACGACTTCGCGGGCAAAGAGTATAATGCTTGGGCTGGTGGTGGGTGATTGCCAATCCAGAGGAACCTCTAGTTCATAATCGGTAATGAGCATTCCTTTCATTTTGTATTGCTTATTTACAGCGTTCATTCTATCCCCTTTTTTTCTATGTACTTTATTCCGTCGTAAAGAGCTCTTTAAGCATTGGCTCTGGGTTATTTAGGAATGCTTTGGTGACTTCATAATGTTCAGTATCTTCGTATTTTATTGGGTAAATTCCCGTTTTATCGATCTGATAAATTTTCGCTCCTGGATACGCCATAAGAATCGGTGAGTGTGTTGCTATAATAAATTGCGAGTGATCATTGATTAGTTGATGCATTCGACTTAATACAGCCAATTGTCTTGTCGGGGAGAGCGCGGCTTCTGGCTCGTCAAGGAGATAAAGCCCATTTCCCCCGAAGCGTTTCAGCATAAGTGCTAGAAAAGATTCACCGTGGGATTGTTGATGCAATGATTTTCCACCATAGCTGTATTTAATTTGGGTACCTAAACTGGGCTCTTCATCCAATTCATCAATATTGGTAGCAACGTTATAGAAACTCTCCGCTCGAAGAAAAAAACCATCTCGGTAGCGTTTAAAAGATTTTGAAAGGCGAAGGTAGCTGTGTAGATCTGAATGCGTGTTGCGAGTACCAAAGTTGAAGTTTTTGGTGCCGCCTTCTGCATTGAACCCTAAGCTGACAGCGATCGCTTCGAGCAGGGTCGATTTGCCACTGCCATTTTCGCCGACAAAAATGGTTACTTCTTTATCAAACTCAATAAAATCTAGCTCTTTTACCGCAGGGATAGAAAAAGGATAAACGTCGAAAGAGTCGATCAACTCTCTTTTTAATTCGATTGTTTTTAAATACGGTAGCGGTTCCATGCTGCTCTCTACTCATGCTACTGGTTAGTGAGGTGTATCATAGCCTTTGTTTACACGAAAAAAGAGCCTCAAATGAGACTCTTTAGATAATTCTTAAACACGATAGCAATATAAAGTTAGGCTACCCAAATCTGTTGTACATTGACGAACTCTCGAATTCCTTGTGGGCCAAGCTCGCGGCCATACCCTGATTTTCCAATACCGCCAGACGGTAAGCGAGGGTCACTTTTGACGATACCGTTCACCGCAATTTGTCCCGATTGTAAGGTATTAATCGCTTGATCAATGATGGTTTGGTTTCGTGTCCAAATACTGGCGCCTAAGCCGTATTCCGTATTGTTGGCCAGTTCAAGGGCTTGGTCTATGTCTTTAATCGGACTGATGCTTAGCACTGGGCCAAAGGTTTCCTCATCAAAGGCGGCCATGCCGGGTTTCATGTCCACCAGCAGAGTCGGTGGATAAAAGAAGCCTGAGCGAGAGGGTAAATCCCCCCCCACTAAGCAACGTGCTCCAGCGTCGATGCTCTGTGTTACTTGGAGATGGAGTTGGTCTCGTAAATCCTCTCGAGCCAATGGCCCTAGATTCGTACTTTCATCTGTTGGATCACCACACTTTAGTTTGCTAAAGCGCTGTCGTAACGCTTCGCATACCTCATCGTAAATTGTCTGTTCGACGAACAAGCGCTTCACGGAAATACACGACTGCCCCGCATTGACCATCCGCGACAGCGTAATCACATTTAGGGCTTTCTCTAAATCTGCATCCGCCATTAAGATGCAAGGATCGGAGCCACCTAACTCAAGCACCGCGGGTTTTAATCCTGCGGCAGCCTGTGATGCAATGGATTGCCCAGCCTTACTTGAGCCAGTAAAAGACACGGCTTTAACAAGAGGGTGATCGATCATTTTACTCGCTACCGAATTCGGTACGGTTAAATTTGTCACCACGTTTTCTGGTACGCCGGCGTGATAAAAACACTCCATTAATTTCTTCGCTGTGGCAGGCACATTTGGATCGGCTTTTAACACGCAGGTGTTGCCCGCCATCAACGTGGGGGCAAGAAATCGTAACGCCAACCAAACAGGTGCGTTCCAAGGCAAAATCCCCAATACGGTGCCAAGAGGAGGGTATTGCACATAACTGTGACTAGCATCCGATTCCAGTGTTTCGGGTGCTAAAAAAGTCGCGGCGTTTTCGGCGTAATACTCGGCACACCATGCGCTTTTTTCTACTTCAGCAAGACCTTCTTTAATAGGCTTGCCCATTTCTAAGGCCATTAAATCCGCAAGCTCGGCCTTGTTGTTACGCAAAGTGGCAGCGACAGCCTGTAACATTGTCGCACGCTTCGCCATGCTTTTTTCTTTCCATTGAGTAAACCCCTCTGCCACGCTATTGATGGCGGAATGAGCTTGTTCTAAAGTCATTGCTGGACAAGGGGGTAAAGCTTGTCCAGTGGTTGGGTTCGTTGTTTCTAGCATAGTCACCTCTTATCAGCTGGCGGCTTTCTTGTTGCTCGCCTTGGTTTTCTTTGCGGCATTTTTGGCTGGAAACGCACTTGAAAGGTCAATGGCGGACGTTTGATCAGCAAGAGTTGGTTTCACGGTGAAGTCACGATCCATATTAAAAAAGGATCGACAGCCGTCTTCAGTTATTTCAATGGTGTCCGAAATACCGCAGGTTTTATTGCCTTCAATGCCCCACATCCATGGAATCATATGGAAGGTCATACCGGGTTTTAACACCGCCGAATTCCCTTGTTTTAAGCTAATGATATAGCCTTCATCCCAGCTTGGAGGGAAGGCGATGCCAATGGAATAGCCCGAGCGGGTAATCAGGCTCGCTCCTACTTGGTTGTCCATAATGATATTGCGCACCATATTATCTACGTCCGACACAGTCATGCCTGGTTGCACCACACGATGAATTTCATTGAGTGCGCGTTTCATTATTTCCTGTGATTGATACATGGCGTCCGACAGCTCGCCTAAAATGACCGTGCGCATCATGGCGGTATGATAACGACGATAACAGCCGCCTACTTCCAGAAAGACATGTTCGCCATCTTGAACGGTGCGGCCTTCAAAAGTTGCGTGGCCAATCATGGTTCGCGGGCCGGATGTGACATACGGCATCACGGCGGGTGTTTCGCCACCCGCACGGAACATAGCCGCCGCAATCTCGGCGCCGATTTCATTCTCCGTAATACCCGGTCGGCAAATTTCAATACCTGCCTTCATACCCGCTTCCGTGGCGAGCGCGGCGCGGCGCATGACCATGATTTCTTCTTGCGACTTACAAATCCGACCTTCTTCCACAATGCCGAAGCAATCCATTAATTTGGCATTTTTCAAGGTGGTATGAATGCAATCTTGTTGATACGCAGGAAAGAAATAGCTGTTTCTTTCATAGCCAATGCGTTTGTCGCCTAAGCCAAATTCACGTAATGCATCGACCAGCATTTGGATGGCATCGCCGGTGTCTGGATAAGGGCGCGTTATTTCCACCCAAGTGCGCGCAAACACGTTAGATTCTTCTAACGCCCGAGTAATCATAAACGGCTCTTTATCCAGCGGGATCACTAACGCCTGAAAGAAGGAATAACCCGTCGTCTGATAATCGGTTAAATAGGTGATGTTTTCTGGATCGGTGATCACAATGGCATCCAAACGGCGCTCTGCTATACGTACGCGCAATTCGTCTAACCGACGCTGATATTCAGCAAACGTAAATGTCATATCATCGCGTTCAATCATGCGGCTTCCTCCATAACAAAGCGTACGGCGCTTTTTAAAATATCCAGGCCTTCCATCAAATCCGCCTCAGGAATCGTCAACGGAGGAATGATCTTCAACACTCGACCCCCTTTGCCGCAAGCCCCAATCATTAAGCCTTTTTTAAAACAACGCTGTACAATTTTAGCCGCTACTTCACCGCTGCCCATGTCCAAGCCTAAAATAAACCCTTTTCCGCGCAGCGCTTTAACACTGTTTTCAGTGAGTAAGGGTTCAAGGGCATGACGGACTTGCTCCGCTTTTATCGTCACTTCAGACATCAGCTTGTCGTCTTCAAAATAACTCAAGGCTTCTGCACCAGCGACAAACGACAAGTTTTGTCCACGGAATGTTCCGGTATGCTCACCTGGCGACCAATGTTTGTCCAAATCTGGATGCACCAGATTCATTGCCATGGGCGTGCCTGCGCCGCCGATGCCTTTGGCCAAGGTGATAATGTCAGGGTTAATGCCCATGTCATCAAAGCTGAAATACGACCCAGTACGACCGCAACCGACTTGAATATCATCCACGATCAACACAGAGCCAAATTCTTTTGCGAGTTTTTCTAACGCCTGCATCCACTGTGCACTGGCGATGTTGACACCGCCTTCCGCCTGAATAGTTTCGACCATGAATGCCGCAGGCGGTTTTATGCCACTGGAAGGGTCGCGGTATTGGCTTGCCAGTGCTTCTAGTGCGTCAAGTGCCGCTTCTTTGTCGTGCTCTTGATCAAATAATTCATGGCTGACGTGCAGTAAAGGCACGCCAGACGCTTGGCGAAAATAGTCGTTCGCCGTCGCGGCCAATGCGCCGAGCGTCATGCCGTGAAAGCCTTGGCTAAACGCCACGATATTGTGTCGTCCGGTGGCCTTTCTTGCCAACTTCATCGCGGCTTCCACTGCATTTGTGCCGGTTGGACCCATAAACTGCATGCAATGTGGCATGTTTCTAGGTTCTAAAATAACGTCGGTAAATTTCTGCATAAAGTGCGCTTTGGCTTGTGTCTGCATATCGAGACTGTGTAACACGCCGTCTTTTTGCAGGTAATCAATCATGGCCTGCTTCATACGAGGATTGTTGTGACCAAAGTTCAATACCCCAGCGCCAGCAAAGAAATCGATGTATTCCTTACCATCTTCGTCAACTTGACGAGCGTTTTTCGCCGTAACAAAAACCGTTGGGTACGTGCGAGCGTAAGCTCGAATGTTGGATTCTCGTTGTTCAAAAATGCTCATATCGTCTCCTAAGTAGCCGTTTGGTTATCTATTTGGTAAGTGATTGATTACGAAGGCCAGCCAGTTGGCAAAACCAACGGCAAACATCCGCAATCAGTCGATCATTGAAATCGTAATGAGGACTATGGCAAGGAACGTCATGTCCTTCGCCATCGTTGCTGCCAATCAAGGCGAATGCCCCTGGAATGGCTTGCAAGTAGTAACTAAAATCTTCCGACGCCATAATAGGCAAGGCTTGCCCATGGTTTAGCGTTTGTTGACCATACAGCGATTGCCACGCATCTCGGGCTTGAGTAGCTGGTGCTTTATGGTTGATGGTGGCTTGATAGCGGGTGTCATGTTGCACCACACATTCCACGCCATAAGCGGCTGAGGTTTGTGTTGCCACCGCAGAAATATGCTGATTAAGAAGCTGACGTGTTGCTTCATCTGGCACTCGAATACTGCCATTTAGCGTGGCGCTTTCTGGAATCACCGTCGGTGCCGAGCCGCCATTCATTTGCGTGACACTGATTACCGCGGTTGCTTGTGGCGCAATGCGTCGGCTAACAATTTGCTGTAATGCCACATTCACCGCGCTGGCGGCGAGTAGCGGGTCTGCGCACAATTCTGGTTGACTAGCGTGTCCGCCGCGACCTTTAAATTCCATGCTAAAAGTGCCATTACCACACATGACAATATCGTCTGGACAAGCAATAGTGCCGTAAGGTAAAGCGGGCCAATTATGCCAACCGTAAATAGCTTTAACACCTTCTAATGCACCATCTTTGATCATTTCACGAGCGCCATGAAAACCTTCTTCAGCGGGCTGAAAAATCAATACCACCGGTTGAGGTAATTCATGTTCAAACTGTTTGAGCCAACGGGCAGTTGCTAATAGGGTTGCTGTATGACCATCATGACCGCAAGCGTGCATGCAACCTTGATTCAGCGATTGCCACTCTTTGCCCGTTTGTTCGTGAATCGGTAAGGCGTCCATATCGCCACGTAACGCAATTGCCGCGCCTTTAGCTTTTTTATTCAACCAAGCCACGGTGCCTGTTTCTGCGCATGCACGCCATGAAATATTCAGCGCATCAAGCTGACTACGAACCAGTATCGCGGTATTTTTTTCTTGCCAGCTCAACTCGGGATGAGCATGCAATTGCCTACGCAAGGTTTCAGCAAAGGCAATATTTTTTTGCCATGAATCCTGCATAACGAACCCCTTAATAAAATACAAAGTGATAAAGAATCTCGTAAGACTTCATACAGTAGTAATTAAATAATGAAGGGGTTGCAAGTGCGTAAAATCAAAATAATGTCAATAAAAAGCAGAAATTGTAGAAAATAAAACTTGAAAGAATCAAAATAAACGCTCAAAACAAACACATAGAGAAATATGAAAAAACTTTAAAAAAACTTAAAAATTCACATTTATTTCTCTAAATGATGCCGAAAATCGGCATTTTCACGTTCTCTAAAAATACGCGTGAATGCCCCAATATTAAGCAGTTAGCTTAAAGTCGTGTTTAAAAATAGATACCATGTCTAATGATTTGTTGTGTAAGGATTATATTCTATTGAATATTACAGATCTAACTATTAGAGGTGTAACTTTATACCTTGGACGATTAATTTCAACCCAAGACAAAAAGAGAGCAAAAAAAGAGAGAACTAATAACGCTTAATAAAAGTATTATTGACGAATAAATACTGCAATGACTTGGGTTGATATTAAAGTTCCCGCTTATTTTTTTAAAAATAGCTAATAAACAAGGACTAGCTTAGGCCAATGATTTAGCCACTGCTTCGATTTTACTCGATGCTTAAATATGGCCTTCGTGCGTTTTGTGTTGTGACTCAGTTTTAAATCAAATAGCGAATCAAAGCCAAAGACAGACACGCATTCATAATCTTGATTTTCGAGTTTACGAATTGCCACTGCCGTTTCTTTTTCAGGCCAATAACTCATGGCATCGACCGAGTTTAGATAAGGCTTGTCGTTATTTCTTATATGCATTCTTGCTTGGTTTCGAACTTGCCAATTTAACTCTGGCATCAAGGTCAACAAGCGAGCTTCAAGCTCTAAATACTCATTCTCGTTACTTTCGCTAGCATCATAATAAATTACGTCAACGTCGTTTAATGGTGTGGGTGTTTGCTTACCGTGTAATGAGTCCCATACTAAATTTCTGATAAAGCCAGCCGCTATGTAACACTGAGGTAAGCTAAGAGAAGCAACGCTTTTAAGCGCTTTTATACGAACTTTGTCTTGCTCAATTAATCGAATAATTCTATTCATTTTTGCGGTTCTGGTAATACTGGCGGCGTGCTATCCATATAGGTTAAGAAGTTTTCCCATATATCGTGAGTTCTTTGCTTTGTTAATTTAGTTTTGCAAGAAATAGCCATGACGCCACGAATAGTGCCCTCTCGCCATTGTGTATAGACTGAATCGCAGTGCGATTTCATGTAAGTTTCCCAGTCTTTTTGAGCCAGTTTGATTGAGACTATTAGCTCTGGATCGTAGTCATTGTGTTGGTAACTTGTTCTCAGATATTTGTGCATTTCATCGTCTGCTACTCTCAGATCCATGGCAGCACATTGGTTTGTATCCATGGTTGTTATTGCTTTATCACAATCTATCGCTGTCTCAGACGCGGAAACGGAAAGAGAGAATGCGGCGAAAACCAGAATGATATATTTGTTCATAGTTATCTCTAATATGCGTAAGAATAGGTGTGTGGTTATTAATAAGGGAGAGCTCTATATTCGTTTTTTGGTTAAATGGCCGCGCCATTTCCACTCCAAATAGGCGAGTGTACCGACAAAAAAGGCTTCTCCCACCAAATGAAATACGCCAAAGAGACTGGCGCTATCGGCGTAATGAAAAGTGAGCCTCAGGCAGTTTATTACCCAAATAGAGTTTGCTACCACTAATACAATGATGGCTATCATCGATCGGTTTTTTATCATTGAAAGAGACAGAGAATAAACAGCATAGGACAAATTAATTAGGGCCATCGACACCAGTAACGCTTCTGGTAACTGATATAAACCTTGCAGCCAGTTTGTGGAGGAAATAACGGCAACACCGGCACAAGAGGCTGCTATTCCGTCTATCAATAGAATGTTCTGACGAATATCCATGTCTCTTACCACGTTCCTTTCAAGCAGGAGTTAGTTATGAGTAAACGACTTTAAATCGTTCTAAGACCAACAGCATGTCTTCGCTAGGTTGGATGTTTAGTTTTTCACATTCAAGAGAAAAAAATACCCAGTGGGCTTTTCGCCACCAAGCCAACGTTTTGTCGCCTTCACCTTCAGCAGCGGCAAATTCTTCGGTCACATCACAATATCGACAACGTGAAATGGCGTTTATTTCAATAATGCAAATAGGCTCACCGGTCCAATTAGTCACGACCTGTAGATGACCGATTTTTGGCATGGCTTCGCCTTGGTTGCTATACCAATAATCCATACTACAAGACGCTTGCTTTTCGCCGCGTAGAATTAAGTCAGCGCACGTATTGGCATTGTCTTCATCTGAACAGAAATAATCTGAGCTAAAAGAAGAGTACTTTTCGGCCGCGCCTAGTGGAAGCGAAAGTAGGTATTGGTTTAAGTAGGTTTGGCTGCGTTCGTCCATGATGCCCTCGTATATTATTTTATTGCCAAAGTATTTCGTAAACGGGCTTAAACGTACAGCCTTGTTAGATTTTTTTTGCTTCGAGTCTGGTCGTTACTTTTTCCATGACATACTCAGGCGCAACGGTTCCCGCTTTACTGATAACACAGCCAATGGACGTGCCTTCCGCGACCACTTTATCACCAACAAAGAAGGTGTGTATCATGTGAAAGAATTTCTCATCCCAGCCGATTATTTCCATCGTCACTTCGTATTTTTGAAACGGTTTTAGTGAGCGTTTATATTTCATCGTATGCTCTGCGATAACAGGCATCCAACCTTCTTTTTGCATGGTTCTGGCTAAACCTGTGCGGATAAACATATCGACTCTCGATAGGTCACAAATAGTCAAATAGCGGCCGTTGTTCATATGCAAATTAATGTCTAAATCATTGGGTAAAACTCGTAATTTGAGCGAGTTTTTCGGGTGCTTAATTGGTAATTGCGGTTTGAATTTTGACGCGATCAACAACATGATCATTCGGAAAATTAAGCTCATTGTAGGTTCCTTTATTATACTTATTAGCAATATGCTATGGGTGTTATTTGCCTTACTGACAGGCCTGCATTAATGCTAATTTTCTTTCTTTTTCGAAACCAGTACAGAAAAAGCCAACAATGCTAACAATTTACGCTTTAAACCGTATGTATTTGGGGGAGGGCTTAGAAGGAACATTGATTTGACCTATTTTCTCAAATTGTCTCAAAAGACAATAAGCCACAAAGTCATCAAAACACTTTTAAATACGCTGCGTTTATCGACTCATAGCAAATATTGAGGTTCTTAGGTTTTATTCCAGTGCATTCACGTTAGCGAATCGAGGATTCATTGATATACCAAGTATCGTCTTTACGGTGAATGCCAATAACGATCAAGGCTTCACGTTTTTCATAAAGGCCTTTCCACACGAAGCGAAAGCAGCCGTCATGATCGCCTTCGCGATAGCCTTGTAAGGCACCAAAATACTCGTAACCGAGGTTCATGCCATTTCGCGCTTGCATGTGTTTGATGTCGTTTTGAAAGCGCTCCATAGAAAAATCGACTAGATCTTTTTCTTCATAGTGCTGAATGAATAGCTCATAATTGCCTGTATCGTCGGCCTCAAGCATTTCCTTGAGAAAGTTCTCCGCGATGGCTTTTTCGTTTTTCAAATCTGACACGATTAGCATCCTTGTTTTCACTTTAAAAATTTTGATTTATATCGTTTATTTTTCAAATTTCATATGCAAATTATTGATAGTCTAAAAGGCTTAGCCCTTCTGTTTGACATACTTTAACGATGGCTTTACGTTGAGCCAATTTACGTAAATACTGGGACAGATGTGTAAAAGATAAAGGTGGCGTTTTGAGCTCATCAGCCCAAACAGCCAGCATGAATAGGAAATAATCACAGACACTGATTGTTTCCCCCACAAGAAACTCTTTGTTTTCCAGTTCATGGTCAAGCAGCTTTATTATGTCGGTTATCCTACTTTCTTGAGCGTCTATAATATTCGGTACATTCTTAGCCTCTGTGGTATGTCTTTGAGGATAAGAATAGATCATTAATTCAGCTTGAAGGGTGTTGGTTAAATACATCATCCATTGGAAAAAAAGCGCTCTTTTTTTGTCGCCTATAGACGGTATCAAATTAAATGAAGGGTGTGCTTCAGCTAAATGTATGCAGATAGCGGGGCTCTCGAAAATAGCAAAACCATTATCGATTAAAGTAGGAATTCGGCCAGTAGGGTTTAAAGCCAAGTAACCAGCAGATTTTTGTTCCTTATTTTTTCGATCCACCATGATGAGTTCAAAATCAGCATTCAACTCCTCAAGTACAAAGTGAGGCGCCATGCTGGCATTTAATGGATAGAAATATAATTGGTACAAGAGACGATCCTTATATTGTTGTTTACGTTAAAGTGTAAGATAAAACATAGTTGTTGTTTTTTCGCCTTCAAAATTAAAGTTAAGCCCTTCAACCACCTAGAATCATCTAACGTTTTATAAAAAGTGATGGTAATAAGGAGGCTTATCAGCCATGTACTGACTCTATCACGGAAGGTGATAAACGATGGGCAAACGAAAAGCCTTGAGTTTAAATTTTAACCAACTCCAAACATTTCCCTTCCATTGCCTTAGCGTCTTCAGAATCATGGGTAACAAGCAACGCGGGGATATTTGCTTGGCGTATTTCGGTAAGCACGAAGGCACGTACGTCGCGGCGTAGTGCTGGGTCGAGTTTGCTGAACGGTTCGTCGAGCAGTAAGTAGTCAGGCTGAGAGAGTAATGTGCGAAGTAAGGCGACACGGGCTTGTTGGCCGCCGGATAGCTCTTTCGGTAACGCGTTGGCTTTGTCGGTCATACCGAGTCGTTTTAGCGCATCGTGGGCGAGTACAAGACGGTCTGGTTTACGAGTTTTGTTTGGTAACGCAAACAACAAATTTTCGATGATGCTCATGTGCGGAAACAACAAAGGCATTTGTTGTAGTAGGCCGACTTTCCGCATTTCTGTCGGTTTTGTATGGAGTGCGTCGCCATTAAGAAACGCTTCGCCAGAAGCGGTAAACGACGGTGCTAGCGTGCCGCTTAGAAAGTTCAACAAGCTGGATTTTCCAATGCCGCTTGGTCCCATGATAGACAAGACGTGACCGTCAGCAATGTCGAAGCTTAAATTTTGGATCAATGGTTTGCCGTTCGATGACAAAGAGAATGCGTTGACGCTCAGCACGTTTTATCCTTTTTTGTTAATGCCTTTTTAAGCCGTTTTTTGATGGTGAGTCGCCATGCCGTCCAGCGGCTTGGGATGATCTGCGCTAGCCAAAATACCATAACGGGAAAGAATGCCTGTAACAGCGCCATGCTGCCGACTTGTTTTCGGTCACCAGATGCGGCTTGCGCCACCGCTTCGGTAGTTAATGTGCTGTAGCGGCCTTCGCCTGCGATTAACGTTGGCAAATATTGCGCGATACTGACGGAAAACCCCATGGCAAACGCAGTAAATAAAGCGGGTTTGAGCATGGCGATTTTGACACTGACGTAATGACGCCAAGGTCGATGGTTTAAACGATTTGCTTGTAATAAATAGTCTTCGTTATAGGCCAAATAGGGGGCTTTCAACGTGAGGTAAACATAGGGCAATACGTACATGAGGTGCAAGGCGATAATGGCGCACAGGTCACCATTTAGGTTGAGGTATATCAGTAACACATGCAGACCAAATAAAAAGCCAATTTGCGGCAACAAGATAGGCACATAAATGAGCCAGTCAAAGGCATGTTGCTGTGAAGGGGTAGCAGAACTCGTTATGCTATGACGCTTTATTTCCAACATAAGCAAGCTTATGCCACAGGCGATCACAGTTGAAAACAACGCAATGATCAAGGTGTTAGCGCTGAGTTCCATTAACAGCGGCGTAGCACGTTCTATGTTGTCCCAAGTCCACTGAGATGGCAGTGCGTCGGGGAAGCGCCAGCGTTTTGCTAAAGACCAAAAGGGCAGCAGAATAAGGGCTATAAATGCACTTAGTAAAGTAAAAACGCCTAGAATAACGCCAGTGCCCAGCAAGATGTCTGACACGCCGTGACGTTTACCATTGCTGCGTTCACATCGCGTCATGGCGCTAAACACTTTATGAGCCAGTTCCCAGCCCCCAAGCACTAAAAAAATCGTAATCATTAAGAATATTGCGCCCGCGCTGGCCGTGTAACGCATGGCCAAATCGGGATCATTGAACCAGCGGAATAAAGTCACCGCTAGGGTAGACGGCGTATTTGGCCCAATGACTAATGCTAGATCCACGACGGTTAAACTAAATGCCACGACGATAAAAATAGGCAAACGAATAATAGGATAAAGCTGAGGAATGAGTACTTTACGCCACAAAGTGAATCTGCTGTAACCTAAAGCTTGGCATGCTTGCATGCATTCTCGTGCTTGAATGCTTTTCATTGCAGCGAGCATGACAAACAACAAGTAGGGCATTTCTTTGATGATTAACGCGAAGATCAATGAAATGCCATAAGGGTCTTGTGCGGTTATCCAATTCGGCGGGCGTTCAAAGCCAGTTAGCCAAGGGCTGAAGAGTCGTACAATCCAACCCGAAGGACTCAATAAAAACAGCAAACCAATCGCTATGGCGGCGTGAGGAATGGCTAAAATAGGTGAAAGCAGGGCTTCTATTTTTTTGAAAAAAGGCCGTTGATAACCCCAAGCTAATAAAGACAACGCCAACCAAAGTGCCAATACGGGCGCACCAATGCCCGTGATTAAGGTCAGTTTTAGGCCTGCGTAAAATTCTCCTTGGGAAAACACGTTTCGCCAAGGGGATAAAGAAAAGCCATATTCGCCCAGTGGGGGGAAATAATGAAAAGCAGGAAGCAAGGTGCCGACCAAACCAATGACAATGGGAAAAATCAGTAAAACAGTGATAAAACCTGTGATCCATTGAATGTGTTTTAGCGGCATCTTGCTTCTTATTACTTATGTCGTTTTTGTTGAATGATGAATTACTGGGCGTAACGCTGACGCCATTCTTTTTCTAATGCGCCAACCCAGCTTGCGTGAGGTTCTGGTAGCGTTTTTCCAAGCTCTTCAATGTTCAGTGTTGCAATGCCACGTGGTAATGCATCGAATTTAGCTTGGTCGTCTTTCGACAGCTTTGCGTAGGATAAAACGCTTAAATCCCCCCAAACTGTTGGTGTTTGTTTTTTGATTTGTGCCTCGGGTGACAGTAAAAAATTAGCGACGACTTGTGCGCCAGCTTTCACGCCGCTGTTGTAAGGAATCGCTAAAAAATGCGTGTTGCCAATGGTTCCACCGCTAAATACATAAGAACGTACTGTATCGGGTAAGTTGCCTTTGTCGATCTGTACGGAAGCCGCCGAAATATCAAAGCTCAGGGCAACGTCTATTTCTTGATCATCCAGTAAACGCATCATTTCTTCTGAACTGGATGGAAAGCTTTCGCCGCTGCGCCATGCGACGGCGTGTAGCTCATCAAGATATGCCCACATTGTCGCGGTAATTTTGTCAAAATCAACGCTGTCTACTGGCTGAGAAAGGGCTTTTCGATGCGGTGAAAGTTCGTATAAAGCTTGCTTTAAAAAAGTCGAGCCAAGAAACTGCGGTGGCTCAGGGTACGTAATTCGACCCGGATGTGCTTTGGCATAAATGAGCAATTCGGGAATGGATTTCGGCGGATTACTTAAGGTTGCGGTGTCATGCATAAAGATGACTTGTGCCATGCCCCAAGGGGATTCCATGCCATCGACTGGCGTACCAAAATCCTGAGTGAGGCTTTGACGCGCATTTTCATCGACGTATTTTGTGTAGCTAGGTAAAGTTTGGCTAAAAGGGCCAAACAGCAAGTGGTTGTCTTTCATAGCACGGAAGTTCTCACCGTTAAGCCAAATAAGATCAATGGATCCTTTGGTGTTTTTACCTGCGGCTTTTTCAGCGAGTACGCGGTTTACCGCATCGGATGTGTCGGTCAGCTTCACTTGTTTTAAGGTGACATCGTAGTCGTCTTTAATACGATCTGCTGCCCATTGAATGTAGTCGTTAATGTTGTCTGCGCCGCCCCAAGCATTAAAGTAAACGGTCTGTCCTTTGGCTTCTTGTAGGGTGTTTTTCCACTTTTCTGACGTTGAGCTGGTTTGAGCTGAATGAGCTAGCATGGATGAGGTGGACAGTACTAATGTGGCGGCGATGGAAGCGGCAACGAACGATTTTTTCATTCCTTTCTCCTAATTATTATGGGCTATTGAGTCTAAGACGGTATGGATGTCCAATTTCTTACAGTTCTGGGAATTGTTTTTTATTAAAAATCGGTTTTAGCGTACCATGTTGCTGGCTGAAATTGGCGAATCTCACACTGTGCCTTTTCTCATTATAATATGAGCACAGTAATGTACGAGGTGTTATGTCTTATCAAATTTATTCTCATGTCTTGCCGAGTGCGACACCCGGTACCCAGCGCATTTTAAAAGCACATCATTTTGGTGAAGCGGGCGCTCGCCCTAAAGTGTATTTTCAAGCGGGTCTTCATGCTGACGAATGGCCTGGCTTTTTGGTGTTGAATAGACTGATTAAGCTGCTGAAAAAAGCAGACAAAGCGGACTTGATCCAAGGTGAAATCGTTATTGTGCCAGTGGCGAATCCGATTGGCTTGGCGCAGAATTTCCACGGTTACATTCCGGGGCGCTTTGCCTTTTCGGATGGTGGCGGTAATTTTAATCGCAACTGGCCTCAGCTCGGTTCGAAAGTACACAAACGCATTAAAGACGATGTGACGGGTGATGCGGAAACGAATGTCACGCTGATTCGCAAGGCGATTCGAGAAGAGCTGACGTTATTGCCAGAGAATACCGAGTTACAAGGTATGAAAAAGATGTTGTTGGCGTTGTCGATGGACGCCGATGACATTATCGATCTGCATTGTTCTGGCGAAGCTTGTATGCATGCGTATGTGGCACAAGAATTTGAGGATCACTTTAGGCCTTTGTTGGCGTTACTGGATGCCAACGTTGGTTTGTCAGAATTAGAAACCGGTGCGGCATCGTTTGATGAAACCAATGTCAGCGTGTGGCGGGATTTAAAAGCCCATTACGCGCATCTAGTGCCTTGGGGCAGTCGTTCTTTGACCGTTGAATTGCGCGGTGAAAATGACATTTCAGAGGGATTAGCACAACAGGATGCCAAAGCGCTGTTCGATTATTTGATACTGCGCGACGTCGTGTCCGGCGAAGCGCCCATCATTGACGACAGTGACGTAAAATATTATCCATTAGATGCCATGGACTTAGTGAAAGCGCCGTGCGCTGGTATTGTGTGTTATCACAAAACCATCGGCGAGGAAGTCGAAGCGGGCGAGGAAATTGGCGAAGTGGTTAATCTGATGGAAGACGATGTTGATACCTCCAGTTACCCTTTGATTGCTCGCACCAATGGTGTGTTTTTTGCTCGAGTGCAACGACGTTTGGTGGTGTATGGCGAATCCATCGCAAAAATCGCCGGTAGGGAGCATCTTGCTTTTCGTGAAATTGGGCACCTTTTCGAAGACTAGCACGTCCGAAGACTAGCACGTTCGAAGATTAGTAAGTTTTAACACTAGGCAAGATTATTTTGATACAAGCACAACCTAAAATAGAGGCTCATACCTCATTAACCGATGAGCAGACGCTTGTTGTCCATCATGACCTTATGACACCCGCGAAAGTGATTGCCGTGGCGGGTGCAGGAAAAACCACTACACTCATTTCACGTATCGAGCATCTATTGGTGCAAGGTGTGGATCCGTCTCATATTGGCGTGTTCATGTTTAATAAAAGCGCTCAGGAAGAGTTTGCAGATCGTTTGAGTAAGCGACTTATGTCGGTCGGGCACTTCCGTTCACCGAGTGTGATGACCTTTCATGCGTTTGGTATGAAGTTCTGCCGCCGATTAGAACAGCAAGGTTGGCTACCGTCAGCAAAGCTGGTCACTGATGACTTTAGCTTGATAAAGATGCTCCGCGAAGCCTTGCAGCGCTTGGTTCGAAACGGCGAAAAAATCGCCATGTTAGACGAGAAAGACTGGCTCGAAGACGTGTTGCTTTTTATCGATCAAGTTAAAGCCTCGGACTTATCGGCTTCTATCGTGTTTGAAGCCTTAGGTTGGTCAAAAGAGCGTCAGTTCTTCCCCGCGTTATACGATGAATTAGAACGGCTCCGAAAACGCAACAATATTCGTTTTTTTGCGGATTTACTCAGTGACCCTTACGAGTTAATTAGCGAACTTGCCGAGCCAGAGAGAGTCCGAATACGCGGTTTGGTACCGGACTTCCGTTATCTTCTTATTGACGAATTTCAAGACATTAACCCTTGCCAATACGAGTTGCTTAAGCAGCTTTATCCGGCGCCTTGCCAATGGATGATTGTTGGCGATGTGCAGCAATGTATTTATGAATGGCGTGGCGCAAGTCCAGACATCATGGCGACACAATTTGATGAAGACTTTGCCAAGGTTGCGACGTATCCGCTGAGCACCAGCTTTCGTTTTGGTCATGCGGTGGGGTTAATGGCGTCGAGCGTGATAAGCGAAAATGATCCAGACGCTTTAGTGATTGGCGCGGGGGAGCGTACTCGAGTGTCCTTTGCTCGTGCGCCAAAAACCGGCAAGGCGTTGTTAGGTGAGTTAAAAGCGTGGGTTGATGAAGGCAAAGCCTTGAGTGATACGGCAGTATTAGTGCGTTTGTACAGTGATATGGTGCCGGTGCAATTGGCTTTGATGCACAAAGGCGTGCCGTATCAGTTGCACGGCGATTCGCCATTGTTGGAAAACCGTCAAATTCGTATGTTGATGGCGTATTTGGCGGTGATTGCTGGTGGCTTAGAAAGCACAAGTGCGTTCTTTCGTCCTGATGATATTGAATATTTACTCACCGTACCGAGCCTTGGTGGTTCGTTTGCGCAACGTAAAACCTTGATTCAGCAAGCCAAGCAATCGCCGCATTTATTGCCACAAATTATCGAATCCGTCGCGGATGCCACAGAGGGTTGGCGCGCCAAAAAACTGTATGAACGAGCGGATTGGTTACGCAGTTTAACCATTTATCGTACTGATCCCGCACAAGGTTTGGCTCACACTTTGGAGAAGCTGGGTATTTATCGTTACTTTGAAAGCACCAGCAGTAAGGATATTCAAACTCAAGAAAAAATCGCCACCTGTGATGCGTTTATGGCCTATGTTCGCGGCGTAGGTGGTGACGCAAAATCGATTTTAGAGCAACTGGCCGCTTTGAACGAACGACATACCGATGACAGCCACGGCGTGCATTTGATGACGATTCATAAATCCAAAGGGTTGGAGTTCGATCAAGTATTACTGTCGGGTTTACAAGAGGGGCGTTTCCCTTATTACGAGGAAGACCTCAGCGCGATAGATAAGCAAGCCGCGATGGATCTAGCTTCAGAGCGACGTTTGTTTTATGTGGCCATTACGCGGGCTAAACAGAAGTTAGTGTTACTAGAAACACCAACGTCAGATGAGCATAAACGGATGAAACAAGGTGATATTCCGCGCGCTGCGCTAAAGAGCTTGTCCTTGTCGAGATTTGTGTTTGAAGCTCAACCTTATGCGGTCAGTCGAATCTGTGAAGCGTGGTATGTTGAGGCCAATGACGATCCCATTGATACAGAAAAAGGCTCGGTTTTTCAGCGTTATTTGAATGCCGTGACACCGTCGCCATTATTGACTTTTCGTCATCGGGTGGAAGGTAAAAGTCATTTGAAACCGGGCGACAAAGTACGTCATGACCAGTTTGGACAAGGCGTTGTGGTGCGACAAGAGCAAGGCGAGAAACAGATGATCTTCGTTGATTTTGGCGAGATTGGCCTAAAACGTTTTAATCCGAAACATACTCAATTAATTAAACTGTCTTCACGAACGTAATTTTGAATAAGAGAAACAAGATGTCCATTCCTTTGATTGATCTAGCTAAATTAACCCATGAGAGTGATTTGATTCGCCAAGATGAAATACGCAGTTTAGACACCGCGTGCCGAGAAATAGGTTTCTTTTACCTAACCAATACGGGCATACCAAAAGAATTGATGGCGGCGTTGATGCGCGAAGCCAAGCGCTTCTTTAATCTGCCGCAAGAAGATAAAAATACCATCGATATCAAGAACAGCATTAACCATCGTGGCTACGGTAATATTGGTGAAGAGCAGCTGGACGAAGTGAGCCATGCGGATTGGAAAGAAACCTTTGATATGGCGTTGGATTTTCCTGCCAACCATCCCTTGGTGGCAAAATACCCGACCATGTATGGGCCAAATCAAAACCCAATGAACCCTAAGACGGTAGAAATTTTACAAGATTACTATGTAGAAGCGTTCACCGTCGCGCAAAAATTGCTAACAGCGATGGCGCAAGCGCTGTCTTTAGACGATGATTTCTTCACTCGTTGTTTTACCGATCACGTGACGGTATTGCGGATGATTCATTATCCGCCACGTCCAGCAAACGACCATGATAATGGCGCGGGCGCTCATACGGATTACGGTTGTGTGACCTTGTTATTGCAAGATCAGATTGGTGGTTTACAGGTGAAAAACCGCCAAGGTGAGTGGGTCGATGCGACGCCGATTGATAATGCGCTAGTGGTGAATATTGGTGACTTGATGCAACGCTGGACCAACGATGAATACGTGTCGACAGCGCACCGAGTGCGAGCGTCTTTACCCGATGTTCATCGTTACTCGTTTCCGTTCTTTGTCGAGCCTGACTACGAGACCAGCGTCACTTGCGTTCCAAGCTGCGCAACTGAACAAAAACCAGCGAAATACGACGCCATATTAAGCGGTGATTGGATTCAATCGCGTTTTGATGCAACGTACGCTTACAGAGAAAAAGATGAAGCGCTTTAATTCTCGCCTTCTCGTTAGCGGTAAAGGCTAAACGGTACGGACTAAGCCGTTGCCAAAAGCAGGGTAAAAAAATGACCGCTAAGCGGTCATTTTTAATAATTCTGGTAATGGTTTAATGTGATATTTATTTTTATTGATTCTTGCTATGTGACCCGCAGGAACCAGTGTCCAGCTATCGCTCGATAGATCTAATGGTTCAGAACCAATCACAATGTGATGATCGAATTCTTTGCAATACAGGCTTGGCGCTTGTTCGTCGCTGGAAAAACGCACCGCAATAATGTCTTCACCGTCTGAAAATACGGCAGTAAAACGCAGCGGGTCTTCAATTTTTTTGAGCTTCATCATGTCGATGATTTGCGTCAAAGTAACGCTGATCGCATGTTCTGGATTGGCTTCTAAACCATTGGCAATCATCAACAAAAAAATAACTTCTGAATCTGTCGCGCCGTGTCGATGGCTATATAGGTACTCGGGAATCAGACGATCCAACTGCCAGCGTAAAGATTCATAGCCGCCAATTTGACCGTTGTGCATGAACAACCAATTTTTGTAACTGAATGGATGGCAATTAGAGCGGTTGGTTTCTGTACCGGTTGAAGAGCGAACATGGGCAAAGAATAAGCCGCTTTTAATATGTTTGGCCAGACTTTTTAAATTACTATCGCTCCAGGCTGGCAATACTTCGTGATACAGGCCGGGTTCTTCTCGTTCATCGTACCAGCCTAAGCCAAAACCGTCGGCATTTACGGTGACTTCTGATTTTCTTGCGCTTAAGCTTTGGTGTATTAAAGAATGCTCTTGTTTAAAGAGCAATGACTCAAGGTAGACGGAATCCCCTTGATACGCCATCCAACGACACATGTGTTTCTCCTAGAGTGATAAAAAGAGAAGCGATTTACTTCTCTTTTTATCTTAATTTAAAACGCTATTTTTGTGACAGGGCTAGACATTGAAATAGCTGATTTTAGCGGATAATTGAGTGGCTAACGCTGCCAATTGCTCCGCCGATTGGCTAATGGAATGTATGGATTTCGTTGTTCTGGACGTAATGTCAGTGATGTTCGCGACATTACGACTTACTTCAGAGGTGACGGATGCTTGCTCTTCTGCCGTTGCAGAGATTCTATCATTCATTTCACGAATCTTAGACACAGACTGGTTGATATTTTGTAAAGATACTTCTTCGTGCTTGACCTGATTTACGGCGTCGGTAGAGCGCTGATGACTTGATGTCATGGCTTTTACGGCGGAGGTAGTACCACTTTGTAAAAGGGTGATCATTTTTTCGATTTGCTGAGTAGCGTCTTGCGTGTTCTGAGCCAAATGGCGTACTTCGTCTGCGACAACAGCAAAGCCTCGTCCTTGTTCACCAGCACGCGCCGCTTCAATGGCCGCGTTTAAAGCGAGTAGGTTGGTTTGTTCTGCGATACCTAAAATAACATTCAGAATACTGCTGATCTCTTTCGTATTGGATTGAAGTTCATTTATTGTTGCGGCTGAACTGGATATTTCTGTGGCCAACTCTTGAATGCTACTAATGGTTTTAGTAACAATAACCGTGCCTTCATTGGCGGCAGTTTCGGCATTATGGGCCGCTTGGCTTGCATCGGCAGTAGATTCGGACACATGAACGGAGGTTGCCTGTATTTCTTGTATGGCTTGAGATATTTGGTTTGTTTCTTCTTGCTGACGATCTACCATTTCGGATGATTCGTCCGTAATGCGGTTTAGGTCGTTGGCCGCGTTGGTTAGCATGGCGCTGGACTCGGAAACATCGTGTAAGATGCTGCTAAGCTGAACAACCAGTTTGTCCATTGCTGTTTCTAACATGCCAATTTCATCTTTACGTGTACTAGCAACTTTAGATTGAACTAACTCACCTGACGCAATTTCTTCTGCACGTCGTACGGCTTTAATGAGTGGTTTGCATATACCGTTTACAATAATAATGCTGACCGTAATGCCGATAGCAATCAATACCGCCGCCAATACGCCGCTGGCATAAATAGTCTGGTCTAGTTTGTCATTTTGGTTTTCAGCAACGGCGGTGTTGTATTCATCGATAGAAGCAATAATAACTTCCATTTGTTCGTTTACGGTGATTAGGCTGGCATCTGCCAAACGTCGAGCTTTGCTGGCCTGCATTGTTTTTAGTTTCACCCACCAGCTGTAAGTTTCTGTACTGGCTTCTAGGAAAATCGCTTGCTGCTCTTCAAGGGTGGTAATTTGTTCAAAAAGACTGTTTAAACCGTCATTCTTTGGCATAGTGCCAAGAATGCTTTTGACATTTTCTATACTAGCGATCATCTCATCTGTGTAGGTTTTAAATTTTTCAGCCGATTCTGCGATTTGCTCCGTTCCATATCCACCCATGGATTTCGCGATAGACACTTGGAAAAAACCACGCTCAAATTCGACAGATTGTTGGAGTAATAACTGACGACTTTTTTCTAGGTTTTTCATTAATTGGAGGCTCTGCGATGAGAGGCTCTGTAACTCAGACGACACAGATTTACTTGAAAGGGCAGAGCTTATGCTCATGCCAACAATCACCAATGAAAAAAGTGCGATGAGTGAGAGTATTTTTGTTCGTACGGAAAAATTCAGCATGTTTAAATCCAATGAATTAACGATGTTTGGTGATGTCTCTTTCCAGCAATACTTATGCCAATCAAGTTGTGTTCCTTCACTCTAGGAATGCAACCTTTAACTAGACTGCGTAACGTGTACTTTTTAATCTGAATTTGGCAAAATTTTGATTGGTTTTGAGAATGCTCAGTTAACGAAGTTTTTAATGATTAATTTCAATGGCTCGTAGAAGAGTGAAATGTGCAATAAAAACTGATGCTTATAAAGATAACGTGAAATGAAGAAAGAAGCATAGTGGTATTTCTACAAAATGCTTCATTTCTGTGCGTTTGTTGCGTTACTTGTCAGAAGAGGGTGCCGAACTGATCACGACGTCGTTGCCATCAACTGTAAAAAAGAAACAATCACGGCGATTCGTATGACAAGCAGGACCTTTCTGATTTACTTTGAGTAGGATGCAGTCACCGTCACAGTCAAACGACATAGACACTAACGTCTGACGATGACCAGAGCTTTCACCCTTGCGCCAGTATGTTTGACGAGAGCGAGACCAGTAACAGACTTGCCCTGTATCCAAGGTTTCACGAATCGATTTTTCATTCATGTAAGCCAGCATTAATACTTCGCCAGTATCGTGTTGTTGCGCAATGGCGGCGATCAAACCATGTTCATCTGTTTTTAAATTCGCTAGTACCGTGTCTAGCGACAGTTTGTCACCCTTGGCCAGATTTTCGTACGCTTTTAAACTCATGTTGTTACCTTCTGTAGAAAGCACCTTCTGCTGAGAGTACTTTTGTAAAAAATGCCTTTAGAGAGACACCTTGCTGTCTGAAATCGCCCCTTTGCCGATACCTTCAAAGCCATGAGCTTCAATGTGCGTACCAGGGTTTTCTTGAGCCAATACGTTTGCAATATGAGCAGAGAGGGATTCCACCGTGGTATCGCAATCCAACATGTATACTTGATTGCTGTCTATCATGAGTTCAAATAACCCTTGTTGGCTGGTGTAGCTAAAACAATGATAACGACGGCCGTCTTCTTCAATGAATTTATCTAAGTCTTCTTGTGTGCCTAAATAAATATCTTTCCAGCGATCTGCCCAGTCTTTTTCCATGGCATCATTACGAATACCATCGGCGTATATTCCAACCGTAGAACGATGACCATGGGCAATACGCTGGCAATTACCAGCGTGCTTTTTCAAACCGTGGCTATATTGGTATTCTGCGCCGTCAATTTTTTCTGGTGAGAAACGCACACTAACCGCTTCAAGCTCCGCTGGTAACAAGTTCAATATTTGTGATTCAACCCACTTGGCGGCAGCATCCGGCGTAATTTTCGCCATTGGTAAAACGCAAATAGCCTGAGTTGGCGCGTCACATTGAAAGCGACGGCTGTCGTCTGGGTTTTCTTTACTATGATCAAAGCGAAACGAAACGCGATCATTGGTTAGCTTGGTTAAAGACGACCCTACATGCTCAGCAGGAATGGCTAGCATGTGATCGATGTGATCATCTAACCATTTTTTGATGTGCTTCTTAACAATACTAAAATCGCAAATCATGCTCTCGTCATTTAACTTACCAGTCAGAACGATGTCCGTCTGCCAGCTTTCACCCAACAGACCACGTTCCGTATCGAAGTACGATAAATCTACATGGGTCAGGTTTTTTACAAATAGCTTCAACGTGCGACTCCTCAATGCTTAATGGCGGGTATCTTACCGTAAATAAATAAGTCGATATAGAGTGGTGCAACGTAGGAAAAAGCACTAGGACAATGAAATAGAGGTATTTTTTTAAGTATTTGAAAATACGTAAGAAAGGCGGTTGATATTTCAATTTGGCTGCGTATAATTGCGCCCCAAGGTCAACAAGCCTCCTTTATGGTGTCTCTGCTGGTCCCCTCGCAACGATAAACCGTGAACCTGGTCAGATCCGGAAGGAAGCAGCCACAGCGGTGGACTTGTGTGCCGAGGTGCGGCTGGTAGAGGTGCCACCTTAATCTCTCCCTTATTAATTGAAGCATAAGCTGTCAAATTTGCACTATATGGTGTCATAGTCTATTTTTAAGTTGTTATTTAGTTACAACTTAAAGGTATGGGTTATGTACAATCGCAACCTTCGCAACCTTCGCAACCTTCGCAACCTTCGCAACCTTCGCAACCTTCGCAACCTTCGCAACCTTCGCAACCTTCGCAACCTTCGCAACCTTCGCAACCTTCGCAACCTTCGCAACCTTCGCAACCTTCGCAACCTTCGCAACCTTCGCAACCTTCGCAACCCAAGTCCCAATAAAAATATCTACAAATTCGTTAGTAGGAAAAACCGTTCAACTATTATGTGTGAGAGCGGTTTAGAGTTTGACGCTTGCTTTCATCTTGAATTTTCTTCTTCCATTGCTGCATTTGAATCCCAGCCCACCGGCATAGAGTATCAAGCGGACAATAAAGTTCGCCGTTATACACCGGACTTCAAGATCGTGAAGGATACAGGTGAGATTGAATATATTGAGATAAAGCCTGAACAAATTCACTCTACTCAGAAGTTTCGCGAAGAGTTTGAGTGCAAAAGGGCTGCTTACAACACTCTGGGATACAAATTAATTCTGGTGTCTGAGAGGCATGGTATGGACCCAATTTCCTAGACAGTTTCTAGCTCCGTAAAATACCGCTTCTCATATTGCAGTGGCGATAATCCATTATTTGATCCATGGTGTCGCTTTGGATTATAAAAGCATTCGATATAATCAAAAACCTCTGAACGAGCATCACTTCTTGTTTTGTAGGTTCGATTGCGTACTCTTTCTTTTTTTAACAATGAGAAAAAGCTTTCCGCAACAGGATTATCATGGCAGTTACCACGGCGACTCATACTGGCTTCCAGATTATTATCTTTTAAGAAGGTTTGCCAATCTTTCGAGGTATATTGAGCGCCTTGATCTGAGTGTACCAATACTCTTTTTGTGGGGCGTCGTCGCCAAATCGCCATGAGTAAAGCATCAATAACGGACTCTGCTGTCGCCCTTGATCTCATCGACCACCCTACGATCAATCTAGAAAATAGATCAACAACGACGGTCACGTAAAGCCAGCCTTCTTTTGTCCGGATGTACGTGAAATCGGTCACCCATACTTGATCTGGTTCTGGGACAATAAACACTCTATTGAGTGTATTTGGGGCTGTATTACGTTTAGATCCATGATGAAAAACAGGGCGACGTTTATAGCCTATTAGTGCTTTTAAGCCCTCGCGGCGCATCACCCTTAGCACTCGATTCTTTCCACAAGACTTGCCTTCTCCCTTTAGGTCTTTGGTGATGTTGCGGTAGCCATAAACACAACCACTTTTAAGCCAGTGCGTTTTAATGTCGATGGCAAGTTGGTCATCTTCTTGTTCTCGTCGACTTTTTGGACAACTTAGCCAAGCATAAAAACCGCTCCTATGGACTTGCAGCGTTCGACACAAGACAATAATAGAATAGTCATGGAGCCGTGATTTTATGAACGTGTACTTTTCTTTGACTCCCCGGCAAAGTACACGGCGGCCTCCTTTAGAATGTCCCTCTCTTCGGTCACCCGTTTAAGTTCAGCTTTGAGTTGCTGAATCTCCGACAGAGCTGAATCGTCCGCTTTTCTATTCGCTTCAGGTTTGCTGTATCGGGCAATCCAATCATGCATACTTTTGTAACTAACGCCAAGTCGCTCAGCCACTTCTGCAATCTTATAGCCGCGCTCAGTGACTTGTTTAACAGCTTCAATTTTGAACTCATCGGTATAACGTTTTCCACTCATAATTCACCTCATGTTTACTTATTATTATATAGCTATGAGATGTCTATTAAAGTGGGTCCATACCACACGCTAGATTTTAAAGTTGTTAAGGTAAGTGGCGAAATTGAATACATCGAAGTCAAACATGAAGAGTTTGTTTTGAAGTGTAATGCTTATAATGATTTAGGTTATAAGTTGCTATTGATCTCTGAAAAACAAATACGCCAAAATTCTAAAAATATTGATGGAAAAAGCCATGTCATAGCTTCTTGTACTGAGTTTTATTGGGGAAGGTCGCCCCGGTCTTGTTGAGCGTTTGTCCGATACTATTTCACGTCATCTCGGTAACTGGTTAGAAAGCCGTATGGTGCATCTAGCGGATAAGTTTGCCAGTATTTTAACCGTATCTGTTGCCTTGGAACACCAATAGGCACTGGTCAATGCACTGCGTAATTTTGAACAGCTTGTAGTGACATAGTTAATTAGGCAAGCATAAAGCAACACTCTTTTAAGGTTTCTCGCTTTGAAAGTTTTGTGTAGGTTCTTGCCTGCAAAATGTAAAGACTGCTTTAAAAAAATGAATGTTTTGCGCGGGAGTTAGATTTAATAATGTAACTGATGTTAAAAGTGTACCCGTATAGAGGTGAAGGTTGAGTGTGGTGCAAAGTGTCTCGGTTCTTCGTTCGTCTTTGATTAAAGCTTTTGTGTTTTTAAAGGGTTAATTATTCATGGATTTGAAGCTTACTGCTCATCAGGGAAAAGAGTTACTAGGTAATCGCTCTAGTGTTTTAGTGGATGCTGATGTCTATTCCATTGGCCGTGGAAGCGACAATTCTTGGGTATTGCCCGATCCTAGACTTCATATTTCTAATAAACACTGTGTGATTCATCGTAAGAATAATGAGTTTCATCTCACCGATATCAGCACCAATGGTGTTTATCTAAACGGTTCATCTGACCCTCTTGGACGTGGCCGAAGCCAAGTGTTAAAGCAGGGTGATGTGCTAGTGATTGGTGAGTACACTGTTTATGCCGATATAATCGGAAGTGATGCTTATTCAGAAAGCTTGGCCGAAACACCAACCCACCAAGAGTTGGATCAAAGCACTATTATTGCGGAAGCTATGCAAGAAGCCGAATCGCGTGATATGAAATCCGCATCGGTGTCTGACGTTGTTCGAGATGTACTGACTCATACTGATCCTGTCAAAGCGGACCAAGATTCTCATAAAACGGCGGTCAGTGAATTAGTGAATTCAAGCGTAGCCCCGGCTAGTGCCTTATCACCAGACCCTACAATCAGTGAGCTGCTACGGCCCATTGCGCCAGAAAAAGCCTACTACGTACCGCCTAAAGTGCAGTCTGCTGCTCAGCCAGATCAGAAGCATGACACTGAGACGCCTCATGCGAAAGATAATAGTCATGATGCCATTCCTGATAACTGGCTCGATTTAGTGGCTGGAAATGAAAGTGAAACAGCAGCAGTTCATGAAGAAATGTCTCAAACTGCAGGACCTGTGGCGCAAGCTGAAGGGGGTGAGGTAACGAGCCAAGCGAGTGTTTTGACAACGCAAGAGTTGGGTTCGCTTGAAAAAACAGAGACGCCGCCCAAAGCAGAGCCTTATGTTATGCCTACTAGTAAACCCTCGACGCAGGCTGCCGCTCAATCAACACCGGTATCTCAAGAGACATCAGAGAATAATGACTTGTTTGAGCTAATGATGAAGGAAGCAGGACTCCCTGAACACCTCTATAAAGGTAAAGACCATACAGAAATGGCACTGCAAATTGGGCGTATGTTAAGACAGTTTGCTCAAGGGACAACGGAAACGTTAGCCACTCGCAATATGGTAAAAAGTGAGTTTCGTTTACAGCAAACGATGATACGCCCCGTTGATAATAACCCTCTGAAACTGTCGCCATCTGGAGATGAAGCTTTGAAGACCATGTTGATGGCCGATTCGGCAGCGTATTTGCCTGCTGAAAATGCGATACAAGAAGGTTTCAAAGACATTCAAGCCCATCAGCTCGCGATGATGTCTGGTATTCAGGGGGCGTTTTCACATTTATTGAGTCGCTTTGAGCCACAAAAACTGGTGCAAAAGTTTGACGTACGCCCGCGTTATAACAAAGGTTTGCTGGCTCGAGGTAAAACAGATTATTGGCGTGAGTATCAAGATTACTACCAAGATATTTGTACGATGATGGAAGACGAGTTCCAAGATCTATTTTCTAATGAGTTTGGTAAAGCCTACGAAAGTCAGTTGAGGAAGTTGCGATGAAATCGAGACTTCTAAAGGGAATGGTTTTTAGTTGTTTGTTCTTGATAGGGTGCTCTTTAAATCCATTTTCCGATGCGGATGAAAATGCAGTGACGCTGGTGTTCAAAATAAAGGCGTCAGAGGACCTCAATCCAGATATACAAGGCAGACCTTCACCAATAGAGATTCGCTTGTATCAACTAAACTCTTTAACAGAGTTTCATCAAGCCGATTTCTTCGACTTGTTTACTGAGAAGCCTTTAGCCTCGAGTTTACTGGATACACGTATTTTTATTGTGAAGCCTAGTGAAGAGGTTTTTGTAGATACAGACTTAGACATAAATACACAGTTTATCGGAGTTGTGGCAGGTTATAGAGATTTAGATAACGCTATCTGGCATGACTCCATTCGAGTACGCGATGAACGGGGTTTTTTACTGCGTTTAATCGGTTCCCATAAGCGAATGACTTTACAGGCAAAAGCCAGTGAAGATCAGGTTTCCCTAATAGTTGAGCAAGAGTGAATTTGCATGAGTTGGCACAGGAAAGTTGCATGGCAGGAAGGGGCATTTATTCGGCCTCAGCATTTTCAGCAGCAAGATCGTCATTTGGAATGGAGTTTTGCTTCCCTTACGCATCAGTTACACAGCTATGGTTGGGGAATATCTGAATTAGAGTTTGATGTCGCTGCACTGCGTTTAGGGCACTTTGTGATTAAGAAATGTCGAGCATTTCTTCCCGACGGTAGCATCATTGATATGCCTAGTGAAGATGGCATTCCTGACCCCATCGTTATACAAGAGAAAGACGAAGGTCTACTCATATATTTGGTCTTACCTATTTGGCGGGCCGGTGCAAACGATATTGATCGCCAAAATGCGGATGACAGCAATGCGCGTTATCGCCTAAGTCATATGGAGGTACCGGATATCGTTAGCAGCTCTAATACCGCTGCCGACATCGAGCTTGCCAGTAAAAAAGTACGCGTTGTTACTGAGCGAGATGGACCGAAACAGTATTCTGCCATTGCAATCGCTAAAGTAAAATCGGTAAAAAATAAAGCGATAGAGCTTGATGAGCGCTTCATTCCTGCAGCGTTAGACGTGCAGTCGAGTGCAGCCTTAGTCAACATTGTTCGGGATGTTCAAGGGTTAGTGCAGAAGCGTACGATTTTGTTGGCAGAGCGTTTGAAGTCTTTAGCTGATGGTAATGGCGTTGAAATGGCTGACTTTCTGTTGCTGCAGATGTTGAATCGGTATCAACCTATTTTAGAGCATTACTTAGCAGCAGACAGTGTTCATCCCGAACGTGTCTATCAATTGTTTGCTCAGCTTGCTAGTGAGCTAGCAACATTTACGCATCAAGATAAGCGTTTGGCGTCCGCGCCACCTTATTTGCATGATGATTTGCAAGTAACGTTTGAAAGCTTTGAACCATTGTTGCAGCAGCCGTTGAGCTTGCTATTAGATCAAAGTGCCATCCAGATAGAGCTTGAGAACAAAGGCTTTGGGATTCGCATTGGCTATATTCCTCAGCTTGAATCCAGTGCAAGTTTTGTCTTGTGCGCACGAGCTGAAATGCCGAATGATGAGTTACGTCGTCAGTTACCTATGCAGGCAAAAATTGGCTCGATCGAAAGAATCAATAATTTGGTCAATAAGCAGCTGCCTGGTATTCAAATTGATCCTTTGGCCTCTGCGCCTCGACAAATTCCATTTTATTCTGGCGCTGTGTACTTCGAACTCAAGACGCAAGGCAAGTGGTGGCAAGATGTTGTTGATAGTAAAGGCCTTGCATTACATGTAGGTAGCCAGTTCCCAGGTATTTCCTTGGAACTCTGGGTTATTAAATAACGACTTACAGGAAGAGTTTGAAAATGGATTTTAATGGTAATCGCACTGTCATCATTCCTATGCCTGGCGGGCAAACTTCCCTTTCAGAGCAAGCACCCTCTACAAGTGCGCAGGGCGACGTTAATTGGTCAGGGTTATTTGATGACCCTGAAAAATTCACGTGTTCAGGGCTTAATCGCCTAGAGAGTACTGCATTTAAGTTGCTGTCTTTGGTGCCTGCTATTCGTAAGTCTCAAACCAATCCTAGCTTGGCTTTGTTACGTCAACAGATCGTTGAGGAAATAGAGGTCTATGAAGGCTCCGCTCGTAAAGCGGGGATCGATGCTCGCACAGTGATGATTGGTCGCTATGTTTTATGCACGGTATTAGATGAGGCTGTATTGAATACCCCTTGGGGTGGGCAAAGTGATTGGCAAAATGATTCATTACTAAGCCTATTTCATAAAGAGACGTGGGGTGGCGAGAACTTTTTTGTCATGCTTGAGAATCTTGAAAAAGATCCCGCGGGCAACATTGATCTGCTTGAGTTGATGTATGTCTGCCTTTCGCTGGGCTTTGAAGGGCGCTATGCCGTTGAGGAAGATCGTGCTGGTAAGCTTATGCAAATCAAATCACGCTTGTACCGGTTAATCAGTACTCAGCGTAAGGATCCAGCACGTTACCTTTCAGCAAACTGGCAGGGTGAAAGTATGAGTAATCAAGGGCTGCGTCGGTTTGTGCCGTTGTGGGTCTTTGTTGCCGTGCTTAGTGGTGTCTTAGCGCTACTTTTGTTTATTCTGCTGTATGCTTTAAATCAGTCCTCTAACCCGCCTTACCACCAGCTTACTGGTTTATCTGAACAGACGGTTACAACGCTGGATCGTCCGCGCATTATTGATGTCTCGGCACTGCAGACGCTTCGAGAATTCTTGAAACCTGAGATAGCGCAGGGTTTGGTTAAGGTGGAAGAGCGCAACGCTAATGTACGAATAATTATGCAAGGTGATTTATTTTTTCGCTCAGGCCGTGCCCAACTGACGTCTAAATACGACACTCTGGTGAGGCGAGTCGCTCAAGCGTTACTTGAGGTCGAAGGTTCTGTATTGGTAGAAGGTCATTCCGATAACCAGCCGATCAATACACTTCAATTTCCATCAAACTGGCATTTATCGAAAGCTCGAGCGGAAGCAGTAGCAACTGAATTGCGCGACTATACAAACGAAAATCAACGCTTTAAGTCTGAAGCAAAAGCCGACAGTCAACCAGTGGCAGATAACAGCACCCGTGATGGTCGAGCTCAAAATCGTCGAGTAGAAATTGCTTTGCTTTCCAATGTGATTTGGCGTTCCCAAGGAGGGAGTAACTAATGCGTTTTATGACGTCATTCCTACGTCTTTTTAAGGGCCTGTTGTGGCTGCTTGCACTGGTTATTGTTGCCATATTGATTTGGTTTGTTCTGCCAATGATCAGTATCGGTGGCAGTACGCCTTTTGGATCATCTATGACACGTATTGTCGGCATAGCGTCTATGTTTGCTATGGCGGGGGGCTACAAGCTGAAGCAATATATTGGTCGCAAGCGAAATAACGCTGCGTTGGCCAAAGAGATGACTGAAAAGCCAGATGTTCCACAAGCAGCGGTTGGTGAGGCAGAAGTCGCTGAGCTGAAAGGTAAATTCGAGTCTGCTCTAGAAGCGCTTAAGAAGGTAAAAACCAAAGAAGGCGGACGAGGAAGTTATTTATATGTTTTGCCTTGGTACGCGATTATTGGTCCGTCAGGTGCGGGTAAAACGACCGCTCTATTAAACTCAGATTTACATTTCCCTTTAATGGATTCCGTTGGCGCATCGGTAAAAGGGGTGGGCGGTACCAGAAACTGTGACTGGTGGTTTACTGATGAAGCAGTATTGCTGGATACCGCAGGGCGTTATACGACTCAAAATAATCAAAGTGAGTTAGATGAGGCTGAATGGAAAGGCTTTTTAGGGTTGTTGAAAAAGTTCCGATCTCGTAAGCCGATTAATGGTTTGATTGTCTCTTTTCCCGTGGATTATTTTTTAAGATTGCCTGAATCTGAGTTGATTGCTCACGCTAAGTTTATTAAACAGAGAATCCAAGAGTTCCAAGAAACCTTTAAAATTCGTTTTCCTGTCTACGTTACGCTCACTAAAAGCGATTTAATGCCTGGTTTTAGTGAGTATTTTGACGATTTAGGCAAAGAAGATCGAGCTCAAGTGTGGGGTATGACGTTCCCTGTCAGTGAAGATCAAGAACAGGATGTTGTACCTGATTTCTTAACCGAATACCGTACTTTGCAAGAGCGAATTCAATCGCGAGAGTCTAGCCGACTGCAGGCGGAAAGTGATGTGAATCGCCGCGAGCTAATCTATGTTTTCCCTCGTACATTAGGGTTGCTGCAAGCACCTATTGCGACCTTCTTGGGCGAAATATTCAAACCAACACGTTATGAAACGCAACCTTTGTTACGTGGTGTGTATTTCACCAGTGGTACACAAGATGGTACGACGCTTGACCGCGTCATCAGCTCATTGGGTGCGAATTTCGGCCTTAAGAGCGATACCTCATCCCATCGTGCTGGCAAGGGTAAGGCATACTTCCTGCATAACTTAATGACAAAGGTAATTTTCAAAGAGTCGGGTCTTGCAGGCGTTAACATTAAACAAGAGCGACGTATGTTGTGGATGCATTTGGCCGCTTATGGTGCCGCAGCACTAATGACATTAGGACTCTCCAGTTATTGGATCTATAGCTACTTCGATAACAAACAGCTGATTGTGCAAGTGGGGCAGGACATTGCGGCAGCGCAGGATGAAATTAGCAATATCAGTGCTTACGATCATAACCTGATGGCGCCTCTGCCAGCGTTAGATAAAGTGCGCAATATTACGACAGGCTATGTTGATAAAGATGCTAGCCGTCTGCAGTCGGTATTCCAAATGGGCTTGTATCAAGGTGATAAGCTGGGTCAAGAGGCGATAGAAGCTTATAAACGGCTGCTTTATAAAAGCTTCTTGCCTCGCATTATGGCGCGCTTGGAAGAGGCTATGTACCAAGAGCGAAGCAGTGCAGATGCGCTTTATGAAACATTGAGGGTTTACTTGATGTTATCTGACTCGCAGCATTTTGACGCGGATGTGGTGAGTGGATGGTTTGAACGGGATTGGCAGAAAAGTTTGCCCAATGCTCGTCAGCAAGAGCTGATTAACCGTTTGCAAGAACACTTGAATGCCTTAATGGAATTTATGCCTGCTCTGCCAGCGCTGCAGCCTAACGAGGAGCTGATTGCCAGTGCGCGTACCATTTTAAGTAAACAACCGCCCGCGCGCCGTTTTTACGCCCATCTAAAACAAGATGGTTTAAATAACCCTGAACTGGGTGAGTTTCGACTGGTAGACGCTGTTGGTGCGGATTCTATTTATTTATTCCGTTTTAATAACGGGCAGAAGCTTACGGCAGGCATTAATGGGTTTTATACCGCAACTGCGTATCAACATTACTTTATTAAACAACGCCATATCCTGATTCAAGATCAACTTACGGATGAGTGGGTGATGGGGGATGAGTATGGTTTATCGGCCGTTGGTGTGAATGGCGACCGATTATTCAGACAAGTTGAGCGTTTGTATTTAGAGGATTATTTGTCTCAGTGGCGTGGCTACATTGAAAGCATTGCGTTTAAGCCAGTGCGTTCTAACCAAGAAAGCCTGTTGCTTCTAAAGCGATTGTCTCGTGATGATTCCCCCCTGATAGGGTTGTTGCAAGGTATTAAAAAGCACACCTCAGCTGAAGCGTTCTCTGTGTTGCCAACAGAGTCAACAGAAGGCGTGATGAGTAATGTTTCATCGGTCTTAACTTCGATTAACAATAAAGCGCCTGTTGAGCAATTTGAGAGGCCAGAAAACCCAGTTGTTACGTACTTTAAAGACCTTAATTTAATGGTTGAGGCCAGTGAAGGGAGTGCTCCGCCAATTAATGAAACACTTAAGCTTTTGGATGAGCTGTATGTGTATATGAGTGCAATGGATGGCTCTTTAAATCGAGGTAAGGCGGCTTTCCAAAATACGTCTGATCCTAATGGACCTTCTGCTGTCCTGCGTGAAATAGATGTAGAGGCTTCTCGTTTCCCTCAGCCATTAGCCGGCTTCATTGGCCGAGTGACCGATAATGCTCGTCGATTAACGACCACCGATGCAAAAGGCTACATGGAGCGTCGTTGGGAAAATGATGTGGTTCAGCAATGTAAAGCGATGATTGAGGGGCGCTATCCGTTCGACAAATCCAGCAAAAGAGAAGCAACATTGGATGATGTGAGCGCTTACTTTGGTCCAAGTGGAATTGTAGAAAGTTATTTTGACGAAGTGATGATTGATTATGTCGACACGACTCGCCGTCCTTGGCAGTGGAATACGACAAATGGTATTAGCCTTGGTTTTTCCGATGAGGTGTTAACGCAGCTTGAAACAGGCCGGGTGATTCGAGATACCTTTTATCGTAACGGGCACCCCAATCCAAATATCAACTTTGAGTTGAAGCCTATCAGCATGGACAAGTCTATTTTGCGGATGAGCTTAATAATTAACGGACAGCAAATGACCTATGCGCACGGTCCTCAACGAGGGAAGCGCTTTCAGTGGCCTGAGTCTGATGGGCATGCCGAGCGTGGTTTGGCTCGCTTAGTCATTGTCACAGGTGATGGTCAAGAATCGATTACTGAGCAAGGGGATTGGGCGCTGTTTAAGTTATTTGATCGGGCTAAAATTCGACGTGTTGACAGCGAGCGTTACCTGCTTGGTTTTACCCTTAATAACACTTATTCAATCTCCCTTGAGCTACGTGCTGGGAGTGTTTATAACCCGTTTCTAATGTCTGAGTTACAGCAAGTGAGGTGTCAATAATGTCAGTCTTAAAAGTAGGTATATATGGTAAGGTGCCTGCCCACCCAGATTTTATATCTGACACCCTTCATGCCGACATTTCTAATGAACTGTATGACTGGGCACAAACGGTTATGTTTCACAGTCGTGAGAAAATGAGCGAGAGCAAATGGCTTCCAGCTTATTTAGTGTCGCCGATTTGGCGCATGGTTGTGCCAAAAAATGAGCTTCGTACGCACGAATGGGTGGGGGTTATGGTCCCCAGTGTTGATGCTTTAGGGCGATATTTTCCGCTTTTTATAGTATTTGAAACAGAGTTCAAGTCGTTGACAGTCGAATGGTTGTTTAAGGAGTGCACTGATCTGTTTAAAGTCATGGAAGAGGTGGCTATGAGTGCGCTACAGCAGCAGCTTAACTTTTTACAACTTAAAAGACTTTTAGCTAATAAGCTTGAAGGCTTTAATTTTGGTCAAGAGCTAGTGCTACCAAACTCCCTAAATTCTGAGGCATTGGAGTTTAGTTGTGAGCAACCTTCCACGTCTAATAATGTGTTTTTACAGCGGCCATTGGCGCAGTTAGACGGCGTTCTTTTGTGGACTTCAAGTGATATCAATAAATATCAAAAACCGTTTTTTAAATGCCGTGACTTACCAATACCAAGCGAATATGAGTTTTTGTTAACTGGTACAGCAGTAAGTATTCAAAGTAAACATAAAGCAATGCAAAGCTAAGGTTAACTATGACTAAGCCAAGTTGGACTGGGCACGGACAAACGGATATTGGACCACTTCGTAAAGAAAATCAGGACAGCCTAACGGCTCTTGATCAGATTGGCGTTTGGTGTATAGCCGATGGAATGGGCGGCCACAAAGAAGGTGGCATCGCCAGTCATTTGGCCACGCAAAGTCTTGAAGGCTTACAGCGCCAACAGTTCGCCTCTATTGAACAAGTGACTCAAGCGGTTAAAGACACGATTCATGAGGTGAATCAGTCTCTTTGTGCTATGTCCAGCAGCTTTTATGAGCAGGAGGTTATAGGAACGACTATCGTCATTTTAATTATTCATGATCGCCAAGCGAAGGTGCTATGGGTGGGCGACTCTCGTCTTTATCGCATGAGAGATCTGGCGTTTGAGTTAATGACGGAAGACCATACCCAGTTTCAAGAATTGGCCAATCAAGGTGTCTTAGATATGTCGAATTCTGATCACCCTAGTAATCATATGTTAACCAGAGCGTTGGGTGCGAGCGCCTACTGTGAAATTGAAGAGCTTGATATTGAGCTAGGCGACAGTGATGTCTTTATGATGTGCAGCGATGGATTGTCAAACATCATTAGCCAACTTGAGATGGCAAAAATTATTTATTACAGCGAAGATAAAAACCGAGCCATAGCTAACTTGATCAACATGGCCATAGCAAAGCAAGCGACCGATAATGTCACCGCGTTAATTGTAGATAAAGAAGGGACGTGACTATGAGGGTAGTATTGTACAGTCTCTCAACTTTATTGGTGTTATCAGGGTGTTCGGCTTTTCAGAACGCTGAAGATCGTGCGCTTAAAAGCTGGCAAACTGTCACTGTAGCGGATCAACAACAGATTGAACCGAGCATCGACAGCTATATTGGCATGGAGCGTATTGGTGTAATAACACTGACACCTTCCTCTGAAAGTCCAAGTGATCTTATAGAAAAAGCGAAGCAGTGGGTTTATGTGTCTGCGGATTATGATCAAGCTCGTCTTGAGTTAGGTAAAGTCTTCTATCAAGATCAAGATAATTCGGAAGCGATCGATTTTTACAATCAAATATCTAGCGAATTAGCTGTGTTAGCGGTTAATGAAGGATTTGACCTGAATGCGGATAAGGTCGTTTATATCACCAAAGCAAATGATAATTTGAAAAGCATTGCTGAACGATTTTATGGCAATACAGGTGGGTTAATATTCTTGATGCGTTTAAATAAGCTTTCTGGAATAAACCTAGATGAGAAAAGACAGCTTTGGATTCCCCTTAAAAAGAAGGTTTCAAAACCTTTACCTATTAAAAAAGCTTACAAATCCAGCTTGCCCAATCGAAAGGAAAGTGTAAAAAAAATCGATATGAAAACAGTGCCTACAGCTAAAAAAGCTGACGTAGTCGTTCTTTCTGAGCCGGAAAAAACAATTTTATTAGATAAAAGTTCTAATGAAACTGGTGCTAATCAATCACCAGAAATCGACAATTTAAATGAGCACCCTCAGCCGAATGAGGGGAAAATAAAGCATAACTTTAAGGAAGTTCTTGCTGAGTCTAAAAAAGAGGTAAAAGGTTTGTCTGAATATCGTAAAGGCTCACCCAAGACAGCTTATTCTCTGTTAGTCTCTGCATCAAATCTTTCTATCGAAGGGCGACAAGTCCTAAGTGATTTAAAGCGTGAATTAATTGAACAGCCTTATGCTCGTGGTCTAACGTTTTATCAAGAGCAAAAGCTTGAGCAAGCCGTTAACGAGTTTGATCAAGTGCTAAGTGTAGATCCAACTTATTCACAGGCAAGTGTCTACCGAGCGAGATGTATGCAATTGCTAGAAAGGTTGAAAACGATTCAAGAATCAATTGACTGAACAAATTCGTATGACAGGGATGGTATGGAACTTAGTAGCGTACTTACGCCAATCACCCAAGATGCTCCTGCTGGATTTGATATCCGCGAACACGCAGACTTTAGTGAGCAATATTTTACATTACGTGACCTGCGTAACCGTATTCGAGCAGAAGAGCGACAAGTTGTTCAGCTGGAGGACTTACAAGGCCTGACTGCTGAATGGGAGCCTATCAGAGACGAATGTCTTGTTGTGTTGTCTCAATGCTCAAAGGATGTGGAAGTACTTGCATGGCTTATTGAAGCCAGCATCCGATTAGAAGGCTTCCAAGGTCTAGCTCAATCCTTAGAGTTAGCAGATCAGCTTATCCGTCAATATTGGGGGGACATGTACCCTCGCCCAGATGAAGATGGCATTCAAGCGACTCTTTATCCGTTAAGTGGCTTAAATGGTGACAACGGCGAAGGCACCCTAATTATGCCGATTCGCATGGCACCTTTTATGTACAGTAATGAGCAAGAGCCAGTTTTGGTATGGGATTATATCAAGGCCTGTGAGCTGGCCCAAATTCAAGACCAAAATAAACTAAAGCGTCGAACAGATAGTGGTGAGAAAACCATTGCCCAGTTACAAAAATTGGTTCATGGCAATGACCTAACGGCAATACGTGCCACCGCTGATGCAGTGCACGCTGCCAAAGAAAGCTTTATTTCCCTAGAAAGCTTTTTGAATGACATGTGCGGCTTTGATGCACCGCCAACGTCTGCCATAAAAAATACGCTGTCGGTGGCTCAGGAAGCCTTGAAAGTTATTGCTCATATTGAAGCTCGTTCTGTAGATCCTGAAGACATACCGGAGTCAGAAGAGGTTGAGGAAAGCGATCAGATTGAATCAAAACCAATCACGCGCGTAGGCGCAATTGATCCTGCCAGCTATTACCCAGCCTCTCGAGAAGAGGCCTTGGTGATGACCTCAAGACTTAGTTTGTTTTTTGAAAATACAGAGCCTCATTCACCATTGTCCCACCAGATGAAACGGGTAGAGCGTTGGGGAAGAATGAGCTTGGCTGAGTTAATGGAAGAACTATTGGACGATGATAATGCACGGCAACAGTTCTTCCGCCTAATTGGCTTAAACCCGAATACCGGGAGCTAATTAAATTGTATGCGCGATTGAGTGGTACGCGTATCAGTTCGAGATGTTTGTTCAAGCACTTAAGCCAGAGCAAATACGAAATAAAGGAATAGTCGAGGACGAAACATGAGTAGTGAAAGTATTCACAAAAAGTTAGAACGGGTTCGTAAGCCACGAGTTCATATCACTTACGATGTTGAAACAGAGGGCGCCGTTGTTGTTAAAGAGCTGCCGTTTGTAATGGGGATCATGGGGGAATTCACCGGGAATAATCCAGGTGCGCCATTGAAGAGCCTAAAAGATCGTAAGTTTGTACAAATTGACCGTGACAATCTAAACGATGTGATGGCCAAGCTTGAACCTGGTTTAGCGTTTAAAGTCGATAATAAATTGACCGATCAAGAAGGCACTATTCCAGTCGATTTGAAGTTTCGTTCGATGAATGACTTCGAACCTGGTCAGGTTGTCGAGCAAGTTGAGCCATTGAAAAAACTGCTGGATACACGTAACAAACTGCGTGACCTGCTGACTAAGGCCGATCGCTCTGAAGAGTTGGAGTCTTTGCTAGAGCAAGTGTTGCAAAGTACTGATAGCGTACAGAGGCTTTCCAATGAACTGCAAGACAGTGATGTAAACTAGAGGCAACAGGGATGACAGATACTACAGCAACACTAGACCCACAGACGCAAACCCAAACGCTTGAGCAAACAAGTTTACTTGATCAAGTGATCGGTGCGACCAAACAAACTGAGAGCACGGTAGCGAAAGATCTACTTAAAACATTAGTAGATGGTGCGATGGAAGGTACTGTGGTTTGGGATCGAAATATCGCCAAGACCATCAATCAAGCGATCGATCTACTGGACCATAAGCTTTCCGAGCAACTTAATGAAGTCATGCACTCAGAAGAGTTTTTAGCATTAGAAGGTTCTTGGCGTGGTCTTAGCTATTTGGTGCATAACTCTGAAACAAACTCTGCGTTAAAGCTGAAAATGCTGAATCTTAGTAAACGTGATCTTTATAAAGACTTAGATCGTGCTGTTGAGTTTGATCAAAGCGAAATGTTTAAAAAGATTTACGAAGAAGAGTTTGGTACGCCGGGTGGTGAGCCGTTTGGCGCTATGATTGGCGATTATGCGTTTGATAGCTCTCCAAATGATATTGAACTGTTGTCGAAAATGTCTAACATTTCAGCTGCAGCATTCTGTCCTTTCATTGCATCTGCTGGCCCTCAGCTGTTCGGACTGGAAAGCTGGACTGAATTATCACGTCCACGCGATCTAGAAAAAATCTTTGATTCTAAAGAATATATTAAATGGCGTAGTTTCCGTGATACAGAAGACTCACGTTTTCTATCATTAACGCTGCCACGCGTCTTGGCTCGTTTGCCCTATGGCGACAAAACCAAGCCTATTGATGCGTTCGGTTATGAAGAAGCACCGATTGATCAAAGTGGTACAGCACGTGTGAGCGATCATAATGATTACTGCTGGATGAACGCAGCTTATGTCATGGGTTCGCGTATGACACATGCCTTCTCAACAACAGGCTGGTGTACTGCTATCCGTGGTGCAGAAGGGGGTGGTCGCGTAGAAGATTTACCGACGCATGTTTTCACTAGTGATGATGGCGACTTGGATCTTAAGTGTCCAACCGAAATTGGCTTGACGGATCGTCGTGAAGCGGAGCTATCGAAACTGGGCTTCCTTCCTTTGTGTCATTATAAAAACACAGATTACGCTGTGTTCTTTGGTGGACAAACTGCTCAAAAACCAAAAATCTACGACCGTCCAGAAGCGACCGCTAATGCGGCGATCTCTGCTCGTCTACCTTACATGATGGCTACCTCTCGCTTTACGCATTACCTGAAAGTAATGGGGCGAGACAAAATCGGTTCCTTCATGGAAAAAGACGATGTGGAATCTTGGTTAAACCGCTGGTTGCTTAACTATGTGAACAACAATCCGGACTCAGGACAGGAAATGAAAGCCCGTTACCCGCTTCGTGAAGCGAAGGTTCAGGTGACTGAAATTCCAGGTCGTCCTGGGTCTTACAACGTTGTCGCGTGGATGCGCCCTTGGCTACAACTGGAAGAGTTGACTGCATCTATGCGTATGGTTGCGCGTATCCCTCAAATGGGCAACTAAGCTAGATATGGCATAACGAGGACTGCAATTTCAGCAATTAGCAGTCTTCGTTCAAAGGAGATCAAGCCATGGATGCGCAAGGCGTTTTTCATCAGAAAATCCAGATATCACGAGCAGAATCCGCTTCCCAATATGCTTGGGTCAATGAGCTCATCAATGCATTAAGCCTTGATGAGCTTGATTATGTGCCAAGCAAGCAGGAAGTGATTCACCTGTTGGCAATACACATCGCTAAGCTTGATCGCCTACTGCAAACTCAGTTAGATGAAGTATTACACCATCCTCAGTTTCAAGCGCTAGAAGCAAGTTGGCTCGGCTGTCATTTTTTGCTAAACCAGATTGGTTTGAGCTATCAAATCAAAGTGAAAATGCTGAATGTGTCTTGGTCTGAGTTGAATCGTGATGTGATGCGTGCGATTGAGATTGATCAGAGCGAAATCTTCAATAAAGTGTATAACGGTGAATTTGGTATTGCTGGTGGTGAGCCCTTTAGTACCATGCTGTGTAATTTCGATGTGGCGTTGAAACCGCATTATCACGGGGTTGATGATCTTCGCTTGGTGGATGGTTTAGCGCAAGTCGCAGCGGCTGCTTTTTGCCCGTTTATTTTTAATACACATCCGTCTTTATTAGATCTGGATGAGTTTACTAATATGAACTCACTGCTGAACCTACAGCGTACCTATCAGCAATTGGATTTTATGCAATGGAAAAGCCTACGTCGTAAAGAAGATTCACGTTTTATTGGGCTAACACTTCCGAATATTTATTTGCGTCGGCCTTATGAGCATAACCCTACTCGTACCGATCAATTTGTTTACCAAGAGCGTTTATCTCACCGCTCGGACCGATTAAAGACAGGCGCTGTTTTTGCTTTAGGTGCGGTCATGGCTCGTTGTTTTGCTAACACCAGTTGGTTGGCAGAAATTACTGGCGAGCGCTATTTTGGTGGTGGCGTAATTGCTAACCCTAATGAGCATAGATCTGAAGCGGATCTTGAATCGATTGTCGCAGCTGAAATCATGATTCCAGATAATTTAGAGCGAACGCTTACGGAGTACGGTTTTATTTCGGCTTGTTACAGTGCTAACGGTGGCTCTGGTGTGTTCTATAGTGCTCCGTCGATTCAAAGCCCGCCGGTTTATACCAGCGAACAAGCCAATATCAATGCCCGATACTCGGCCATGTTGCAGTACGTGTTATGCACTTCACGCTTTGCGCATTACCTTAAAGTGATCGTACGGGATCATGTGGGCTCTTTTTATACAGCTGAAGAGTGTCGCCGTTTTTTACAAAGCTGGATCATGAATTATGTGATGGCAACCGATGAGGCGAGTGATGAATTACTTGCTCGTTATCCACTCCGAGATGCTCGAGTATCTGTTAATGAGAAGGCGGGTGTGAGTGGTAACTATACATGTGTGGTGCACTTAAAACCGCACTTTCAACTAGAAACAATTGAAACCTCAATACAGTTTAGTGCTGAGGTTGTCTCCAACAGAGTGACAGGATAATCATGGATATTAAAGGAATTAGCGAACTGTATGATCAAGGGGATCTTTCCTCTGCACTGACACATGCCAAGACATTTGTTCGAGATAATCCGGAAAGCAATGAAGGTCGAAGCCTATTGCTGCAGTTTTATTTGTTTGTTGGCGAAGTCGATAAAGCCATCAGTCAGCTTACGATTCTAGAAAAAAAATACCAAGATGACCTGCCTTCGTTTATGACACTTAAAGTGATGGCAGAAATGCTTAAAGCAGATAACCAGCGTCGTGCTTTCTTTTCTTCATTGACCACTATGCCAGCATTGGGCGAAGCGCACGAAGCGTTCTTGCAACCAAGTTTTGCTTTGATGAAAGGTGTTGCTGACGGTTCCATGACCAAAGCTCAGGCTCAGGAATTATTGGCCGATCGACCACAGCCATTATTTGAATGTAAGTCAGGTGAAGAAACGCTGACCGGCGAATTGATTGAGCCGGATGATTTAACGGCGTTTGCCTTAGAAGTGTTTGTGGCGAATCAAGGTTATGCATGGCTTCCTTGGCAAGAAATACAAAGTATCGAGTTTTTCCCTTATGAAAAACCGATCGACTTGTTATATCGCAAAGCAATGGTGTATTTGTTACCACAAGACGGTGGGGAAGCACAGCCAATGCACGTGTTTGTTCCGACAATATATGCTGGCACCAGCAGCACGGACACCCAAGCCTCCTTGGCTCGCGCGACCGACTGGGGTGCTTGCTCGACAACAGAAATTGTTACTGGTATTGGTCAGAAGTGTTGGTTGATTGGCGATGATCTGGTACCGATTCTGCAGATACAGTCATTATTGAAGTTAAACAATTTGCATAGGTAAGGTACGGCTAAAATGGAGGTTTTGATTCCTATTGTTTTTCCTGATTATAGGGTAACAGTTGAAGTAAAAAAGGAAGAGGTTGATGTGCTACCTTGGGTAACATTTGATAACTTTAGTTTTAAATACAAGGACAAAATCTCCAATTTAGGGCATGCCGGTATTCTATTTATAAATGGAAGAAGTGGTGTAACTAAATATTATGAATATGGAAGATACGACCCTCAAAAAAAAGGGATTGTTCTAAAGGCTAAAAATCTTCCTGATGCAAAAGTTATTGATGGTGAATTAGATACAAAATCTATTAAAGAAGCGCTTTCTTTTATATCAAGAGTATCAGGTCAATCTGGACGAATTAGTGGTGTATATATAGAGGTTGAAGATGAGTATGGTAAGGCGTTGGAATATGTAGAAGCTCGAAGATCTAAAAATACACTAAAAAATAGGAAAGAATACGACCTTCTTAGGAATAGCTGCATTCATTTCGTTAAAGAAACAGTTGAAGTAACTGATGCTATTTCTCCTTGGATGGTTGGTCCAAGGCCTAACTCTTATATAGGTGAGTTTAGAGACGATTATCCAGATCTCGATTTTTATAATGGAAAATTAATAATTGAGGGAGTAGGAGAATATTAATGTTAGAGAAATATAAAAAACTATTTTTTTATTTTATTTTATTTTATTACTTTTTTTGTCTGGTTGTGATGTTGAAATTAGTTCTGATAAACCAGAAAGATCAGCAAAAATTCCTGCTGAGGCATTTTGGTTAGGGGGCCCTGATGCGGGTTTTTACATATTGGTAAAGCCTTCAAATAATAAGGATGTTTATTTGTCTGAGATTTATTACGAAAGTGGAGATTTGGCATATGAAGGTCTCATGATTTTATATCCAGTTGGCTCTGAAGGTATCGATGTTTCTAATGAGGCGTTATTTAAGTTTTGGGATGGGGACAGCCTTTATTTAAATAATGACTTGTATTTAAAAGCGCAATGAATAGGAAGCTGAAGTGCTTTATAGCCTTAGAAACAGGCTTTTCAGAAGATAAAATTTTAATTAAAACAAGACTTTACCATGAAATTTGTTTGGATGGTGACGAGGCGGAAGAGTTTATTGAAGTGTTTGCTGAAGCATTTGATGTGGATATGAATTTTATCGATACTTTAATAAAGAAGGCCTTGACTCACTCTCCATTTTTAGTTCTATATTTGGAGTTGGTAGCAATCAGCATAGAGTAGATGAAATAACGGTTGATATGCTTGTGCAGGCGGCTATAAATCGAAAATGGAATTAAATTTTTTTGATGCTTTTAAGTGTTTTTTCTTTTGGAAGGACTGCTATGACAAATGATTCACTGCAATTGCCCTTTATTGAGCTGATTCAGGACGAGGCCCCTGAAAGTAAAATCGATCGGCATCGTCCTGAGGTTGAGTATTACATTCAGTATAAAAACAGTGTGATGCGGGATCTGCAGGAGTTATTAAACAGTCGCTGTCGTTCGCTTAACCCATTTTCAGAAGTAAAGGGTGATGTTTTGTTGACTTATGGCGTAACAGACTTTGCTCATATCAATATTTCGTCATTGAGCGGGCGTGATGAGTTGCGCAGGAAAATACAGGAAACATTGCGTCTAAATGAGCCGCGCTTAAGTGATATCAATGTCACGCTTAGTGAAGAAAAAATCGAAACCAATAGCTTGGGTTTTTATATTAAAGCAAAGCTTATGTTTTACGGGGAGTCGGAAGCCGTGATGATTACTGCTTTATTCGAACCCGCGCTAAAAATGTTTAATTTCAGGTCAGGAAGATAATGAAACAAGCACTAATAGATGTTTACCAAAAGGAGTTAAGCTACCTTAAGCGACGTGGTGAAGCGTTTGCTAAAGAGCATCCTAAAATTGGTGCGCGTTTGCATATCACGGAGGATAATGCTCGTGACCCTCATGTTGAGCGTATTATTCAGGGTGTCGCTTTTCTGAATGCACGAATTCGTAAAAAGTTAGATGACGAGTTTCCTGAATTGTGTCAGACGCTATTGGATGTGATTTATCCGCATTATTTACGTCCATTGCCAAGCTATAACATTATTAGCTTTGAGCCGGAAAAAAACCTTACCAGTGTGTCGCATGTTCCTAAAGGTTTAGTGGTCGAGCACAGTGGACAGAATTCAAGTGAGTTATGCTTCTTTAAAACGATATATGATGCGCAGATTTTACCGTTTAAAGTGGGTAGCGCGCGCTTACAAACCTGTCCTGTCGAAGCACCGAACCCCGGAAGTTTCAACGATATTAAAGCTGTTCTGAGTATTAGATTGGACGCAATCAACAGCGCTGTTCAAGCTGAGAAACTTGATTTAAATACAGTTCGTTTTTACATAAAGGGAACACGTCACTATAGCTTTGCGTTGTATGAGCTTATTTTAAATCACAGTCTGAAAATAGCGGTAGCGAAAGGTCCGCATGACCCTGATGCTGTATTCTTAGATGTGAAAACTGCGCTCAAAACAGTAGGGTTTGAAGAAGACGAGGGCATGTTGCCTTATCCCGAGCAGTCGTTTGTTGGTTATCGACTACTGACCGAATATTTTGCTTACCCAGAAAAATTTTTATTTTTTGATGTTGATATCAGTGAAGCTCAAGGTGTTTTGGATGGGCAGCATATTGAGCTGTATTTTTATCTAGACAAAGCCTTGCCGGATATCGAAGCGACGGTAGATAAAAACAACTTTGTGTTAAACGCAACACCTCAAATTAATTTATTTGAAAAGCGCTCTGAGCCGTCATTATTAGATTTTTCAATATACGAATACCCAGTGATTGCTGATGCCCGTCATCCGGATCGAGATGAGATTTACAATATTGATTCACTGTCCATTTCAGTAGACGGCGCCAATATTGATTATATCAACCCCTTCTTTGGCGTTAGTGCAACGCCAAATTCTGAGTTGAGTGAAGTTCGTTGGCACACACGTCGTGAAGAATTAGAGCAAGGTAATGTTCGCAGTTTATTTCATTTATCACTGATAAATTTAGAAGCGGCGCTTAGTAAAAATAAAGGCGGTATGTTTATTGCTAGTTTGACTTGCTCAAATGGTCGATTACCGTATGTCATCAACCAAAGAGAAAGCCAGCCGAATCTTTTACCGCGCTCTGGCTCGGCAGCAATTGGTAGAATTGTCAGCGAGACTGCCTTTACCGATACTGTTCGTCCGCGTATCGATGATGATATTTATTGGCAGCTATTGTCTCATTTGAATTTGAATCATATTTCCCTGACTGCTGGGGCGTTAGGCTCTAATGCCTTCCAGAAAATTCTCTCGCTGTATAATTTTAATGAGACTGGTGAAAACGAAAGCGTGGTTAATGCCGTCCAAATTCAGTCTGTATCCCCAAGTACTATGCGCATTCTTGATGGCACTGGTATCCCGTTTTTCTGTCGAGGTAGTCAAGTGACTTTGCTACTAGACGAGTCTCGTTTTGCGGGTAGTTCACCGTATTTATTTGCCGCGGTGCTTGAACGCTTTCTTGGTCTTTATACGCAAATTAACTCTTTTGTGCAGCTAACGGTTGAGTTGCAAGGCAGAGAAATGCCGTTATGCGTTTGGCCGCCACGCAGTGGGGATCAGGCACTATTATGATGAATGCCTCTGTTTCGTATGCTTTACCAGATATCAATTTTTTCCAACGACTTCGACTTCTGGAAGCCGATGCTCGTAAAAGCAATGAACTGGCTGATGCCCCCATTGGGTACGATTACCCGCTGTATCGGGAGTTTGTGGATTTTTGCGTCATACAATCCTTGGTTTCACCGTATGCGGCCAAGCAAAAAATTGAGATGGTGCCTGCTGAACATGGCTACCAGAAACGCATGCTCCATGTGGCCTGCTTCGGTTTAACCGGCTCGTCTGGTGTTTTACCTCAGCACTATACCGAGATGCTTGCTCAGCGTAATCGGGACAAAGATACGGCATTAAAAGTGTTATTGGATGGCTTCAATGCCCGAGCTATTAGCTTTTTATATCGTGCTTGGCAGAAGAATCGCTTAGCCATTTTAGAAGAGCAAGCTGGGAAAAATCCGCAGAGTACTCAGATTCACCTTGCCCGAAAAATGATGATGAGTTACACCGGGCTTTGCCATGGCGAATCGGTATCTGAAAGCGTTGAGCATAGCTCTGTGGAAGAGTCCGCCGATGACGGGCTAAATGTGCCGAGTTGTGAAGACATTGCCTACTATTTTTCGGGCTACTTTAGTCAACGACCTCGTAATGCCAATGCTCTACGTAAAATCATTGGCCATGTCTTGGGATGTGATGTGTCCTTAAAACAGTTTTTTGGTCGCTGGTTCGAGCTTGAACCGAGTCAGCGCAATGTTTTAGGTAAGGCTAATTGCGCATTGGGTCAAAGCTTTGTTGCGGGTGGGGCTATTTACGAAGGGGGTTTTAGTATGCGATTACGCACAGAGCCACTGGATTATTCTGCATTTCAGCGCATTAGACCCGGCGGTGTTTTGTTTGAGCGTCTTAAAGAAGTCTTGTTTTCCTTTCTTGGGGCCGACTATTGGGTAGACCTTCAGGTTGTATTGAAAGGAAACGATCGGCCAGCACTGCAAATAGGAGAGGGCTCTAGCTCGCAACCTTTTTTAGCGCTTGGTGAAGGACTCTGGTTATCCAGTGAGCCGGCTGACCATGATGTTGCAGATACTGTTTATAACTTAAATCGTTAATCTGGTGTGACCATGAATCAACTTGGACGATATGAATTAAAAGAATTGATCGGCGAAGGGGCGATGTCTCAGGTGTATAAAGCCTATGACCCCGCGTTGCAGCGTACGCTGGCCATCAAAGTATTAAAACCTGATTTTGCGCAAGACAAAGAGCGCCTAAGCTACTTCTTAAACGAAGTGACCATCTCTGGAAAGCTGAATCACCCCAATATCGTACAGATTTTTGATGTGGGTGAAGTCGATGATGTACCGTTTATTGTGATGGAGTTTGTCGACTGTGAAAGCCTTGATGAATGGTTAACTCGACAGCGCGAAGTCCCCTTGGAAACGGTGATTGATATTGTTGGCCAACTTGGTGCCGCTTTAGAATACGCTCACTCAAAGGGTATTGTGCACCGCGATTTAAAACCGAGTAATGTACTGATCGAATCGAATGGTCGTGTTCGCTTGACCGATTTTGGCGTTGCATATCTGCATGAGCAGACCGATGTTCAACAGGCCGAAGAAGGCGAAGCGATTGTTGGTACGCCTTACTATATGTCTCCTGAGCAACTGGCAGGTAAAACGCCCGATCAACGCAGTGATTTGTACTCCCTTGGGGTCGTCATGTATCAATTGGTGTTTGGTACCTTGCCTTTTGAAGCCTCGACCATTCGCGATTTGTTTAATCTTATTCAAACCTCAGATGTGAACTTACACACATCTCGTTGTCCTCATGCGGTGAAAAAAGTCATTCGTCGCTTGCTGCATAAAAAGGCCACGTTCCGTTATAACAATGCCAAGGAGCTGCTCAGACAACTAGAAGCATTGGATTTAGAATTGGCCAATCAAGCCAGCAAATGGAGTGAGCGCATTACTGCTACGTGGCTCTATACCGCCGTAGTGACGGGAACCTGCAGTATTTTGTTAATTGGGTTTTTGTTATTCACGCTGAATGATTTATCAAAAAATCTGACACAAGTACTAAGCGATTACGGCAGCATGTTGGTACAGCAGACAAAAGAGCAAGTTGATGAAGCCTTACTACTGAATGATGGTTTGGCTTTAACTGTTTCAGTAGAGCGTATCGCCTCTAATGAACAAATAAATTACTTATACATCACCGACCACAGTGGCATGATCAAAGCGTCTAGTGATGTGCAAAGTATTGGTACCACCTATCGAGCGCCTGCTGAGTTGCAGCCATTGACTGAACTTCAAGGTAGCCGAGTTTCGCAGTTGCCTCCCAGTGTGAATAATGGCGAGCGGGTGTATAACTTCAAAGCGCCAATTTTGTTTAACGACAAGGTAATTGGCAGCGTCGTAATGGGGCTGTCAGCACGTTCGATTGACGATGTATGGTGGCGCACAACGTCTGTATTAGTCTGCTTTATTTTACTTGTCTGCGTGTTTATTTCTGCACTGGTATTCTTTATTTGCCGCTTTTTTACCAGCGAATTTAAGCATTTAGGCAAAGCCATGCAGAGTCTTTACGTCGGTAATTACTTCACTCGCTTACCGGTGAGCAAAATAGACGAAGTGGGCTATGCCAAACGTCAGTTCAATGAGCTGGCAGAGCAAATGGAAACCTTTATTAAAGAATCCGATCCAGATATTGAGCAAGCACAGCTGAGCGAATCTGAGATCGAAACCGATGGCAATAAAACTGTTGTAATCCGCAAAACAGAGGATGTTAAATGAACACACGAGCACTAATTGGTAAATTATCCGTAACCAGCCGAGCCGCTTTTGAAAGCGCTGCATCCTTAGCGGTCACTCATAAGCATTACGCCGTTGAGCTTGAGCACATTGTATTGGCGCTTACGCAAGCGCCTGCAACAGGTGCACGTCAAGCGCTTAGCCGCTACAACGTCAATGTCGATCAGCTGCAAGGTAATATCTTGACGTTCTTTGAACGCTTTGACAAAGGTCATACAGGCGCGCCGTCGTTTTCCCCCAATGTGGTTGAGTTGATTCGTAAAGCGTGGCTATTGTCGAGTCTTGAATACGGCGATGAAGACGTCGCGGGCAACGCATTACTGGTTGCCTTGTTTAAAGAGCCTGCGATGGCATTACAATTGACCTCTCAGCTTCCTGCATTGGCTCAATTTGATCAAGAGGACTTCGTTCGCAATGGTCCGAATCTTGTCAAACTTGAAAACCCGAATGCTGGAGGGAGTCAAGGTGCTCAAGCCGATGGGGCGGCTGAAACCAGTGTTGGCAATCCTGCTCATGGGGACAGTGCACTCGCGTCTTATACGCTTGATTTAACAGGGCGAGCGCGCTCAGGTGAGTTAGATCCAGTGGTCGGCCGTGAAGCGGAAATTCGTCAGGTGATTGATATTTTGTGTCGTCGCCGTCAAAACAATCCCATTCTGACAGGTGAAGCCGGTGTCGGTAAGACGGCCATCGTAGAAGGATTAGCGCAGCGTATTGTCGATGGTGATGTCCCGGACTCTTTGCAAGATGTCGATATCCGTATTCTTGATTTAACGCTGCTGCAAGCTGGAGCCGGTGTACGAGGGGAATTTGAGAACCGCCTTAAAGGGGTTATCGAAGAAGTTAAGCAGTCGCCTAAACCAATCATTCTCTTTATTGACGAAGCGCACACTTTAATTGGTGCGGGCAATTCTGGTGGCCAAGGTGATGCCGCTAACATCTTGAAGCCTGCCTTGGCACGAGGAGAGTTGCGTACCATCGCCGCGACCACTTGGGCAGAGTATAAAAAGTACTTCGAAAAAGACGCAGCACTAACGCGTCGTTTCCAAGTGGTAAAAGTGGATGAACCAAGCCCTGAGAATGCCATGCGTATGCTACGTACGCTAGCGCCGCATTTTGAAGCCCATCATCAAGTCATGATCTTGGATGAAGCTATTCGCGACGCCGTATTATTGTCGAAGCGTTATATCTCCGGCCGTCAGATGCCAGATGTTTGTGTATCGGTACTGGATACCGCGTGTTCACGCGTCAATCTAGAACTCCGCAATGCCCCCGCTGCGCTGGATAATTTAAATGCCAGCTTAGATCAGCAGCAACGTGAACTGTCTGCATTAGAACGTGAGCACAGTCTTTATGGTGGCTTTGTCGAAGAAGTTGAAGTGCTGCGCGCGACGATTGATCAACTGGAATCTGAGAAAGTTATCGTTGAGCAGGCATGGCAAAAGGAAAAGACGTTAGTTGATCAGATTGTAGCGTTACGCCAAGAGATCAGTGACGCTGATGCTGAACCAGCGTTGGAATTGGCTGCTTCGAAAGAAGAGTTGACCGCCCATCTGGTTGAATTAGACGTTCTGCAAGGTGAAGCGCCGTTGGTTCGCCCTCATGTGGACAGCCAAGTGATTGCAGAAGTCATTTCTTCATGGACAGGCATTCCTGCGGGTCGCATGGTTTCTAGTGAGATTCAAAAGGTTCTGACGGTTCAAACAGAGCTGCAAAAGCGCATCATCGGCCAAGATCATGCATTGGATGCGGTCAGCCAAAGTGTACGTATTGCCAGTGCTAAGCTGAAAGATCCGAAGCAGCCAATTGGCGTATTTATGTTCTGCGGCAGCAGTGGTGTCGGTAAGACAGAAACCGCGTTGGCGCTGGCGGACTTACTGTACGGCGGCGAGCAAAATCTTACGGTCATCAATATGTCCGAATTTAAAGAAGAGCATAAAGTATCACTGTTGATGGGCGCGCCTCCTGGCTATGTTGGCCACGGTGAAGGGGGTGTACTGACCGAAGCCGTTCGTCGTAAGCCATTCAGTGTTATTTTACTCGATGAAATGGAGAAAGCGCACCCAGGTGTGCAAGACATTTTCTACCAAGTTTTTGACAAAGGCAGCATGAAAGACAGTGAAGGGCGTGATATCGACTTCCGCAATACACTGATTATTATGACCTCTAATGCTGGAACCGAGACCATTTCTCAGTATTATGCTGACCCTGATACCGCGCCAGCACCAGAGAAGCTCGAAGGTCTGATTAAAGACGAAATGTTGAATTACTTTAAACCTGCTTTCTTGGGACGTACCCGATTGGTACCGTTCTTACCGCTGACTGACGATGTGATGGGCAACATTATTCGTCTACAGCTAAATCGTGTCGGCCAGCGTTTAGCTGAGCAATACAAGGCTCAATTTGAGTTCAGTGATGGTGTAGTGGACACCATCGTAAGTCGTTGTAAAGAAGTGGATACAGGGGCGCGTAATGCGATTCACATCATCAATCGTACCTTGTTGCCTGAGATTTCAATGTATGTGCTCGAATCGATGGGTGAAGAGCAAAGCATTATAGGTGTCACCATTGATATGGACGATAACAGTCAATTCACTTACCAACTTCAGCGGAGCCCTAAAAATGTGTAGTGTATTGAAATGCTTAGCGCCACATTGCTTTTCATTCGGTGTATTAGGGATGTCTGTGTTATTTTCAGGGCAAGCGTTAGCGGCAGAAAATGATAACTTTCGTGTGGCATTACCTGAAGGTTATGAAGTGACGTCTTACCAAGCGAATGAGAATTTAGACGGTGGTTTGGTTAACTTTTCCGCAAATAATGCTGACATGCGTTTGCGCTTACAAAGTTATTTAACACAATACATGCCTTCAGATTTACAGAAGCTGGCTTCATCAAACCCTTCAAACTTCGCGAATACGATTTTAGCGACAAGACTTAAAAAAGATTGTGTAAATTATAAGGTAAGTGTTGGCCAGGTTCGACGCTACAATGATGGCCAGCATATTAACTGGTGGAGTGTATGTGAACAGGTAAACAGCGATAATCTCTACGAATTCGAACGTGGTCGATTATATATAAGCAATTTTGGCTCATATATATATAGCCATTACGAGACAGGAAAAGGTAAAGACTTTCAGTTTTCCGTAAAGGAAGTTAAATGGTTTGATAGCTTCCTTGCTAACAGCGCTTTGTGCGAGAGTGGCAAAGATTGCGGATTAGAAGGTAAGCTTGTCGATAAAATATTTGTTCAAAAATAAATGTTGGGGAAATGATTTTTCCTTGTGTTTGAATAATAAATGTAGGTTAGTTAATAAAATATGTATTAGCTAAAATAGTAAGACAAGGATGTCTGTTCTAATATGTCTTTATATTAGAACTCCCCATCCTGTTATTGTTTTTTCCAAAATTACTAACTACTAAAGATTTATTTCATAAAATAAAGTGAAATGATTCCAATGCTTAATTTTTAAGTTATCGGGGTTGTTTTATTTTATGGGGTAAAAATCCAGTAAATTAATTTTTAAAAAAGGAAGTGTAAAACCATGGCAATCTATCTAAAAATCGATGGTATTGATGGCGACGTAACAGCAGCGGGTCATGAAAAATGGGTTGAATGTGACTCATTAGATTGGAACATCAATCGCAGCTTATCTACTAAGCCCGGTCAAGGTAAAGATCGTGAGTCAACAACACCTGTTATCGGTGAGATCACAATAACAACGAAAATGGATAAAACCTCTCCGTTGTTCTTTGTGGAGTCTTGCGTTGGTCAAGGTAAAAAAGCTGAAATTCATCTTGTGCAAACAACTCCAGAAGGCATCGAGACGTACATGGAGTACACGCTGACTAACACGCTTATTAGTGGTTACAACGTTGTATCTAATGGTGATCGTCCTGTAGAAGCTATCGCTCTTAACTTTACTAAAGTGGAAATGAAATACACCTCTTGGGATGAGAAACATCAGCCAGAAGGCAGCGTACCATCGGGTTACGACTTGGCTACAGGTACACGTCTGTAAGCTATGTTTACAAACCGCAGCCCATGGGCTGTGGTTTGTTTTATAGCGCATTTGGTTTGGATTGTTTAATTCTTATTTCTTAATTAGGGACAACAAGGACGTATATGGCTGATTTCTCCCAAAAAGGTCGCCTTTTGGCCATCGACTCGCCGCTTGGGCCAGACACATTGCTATTAACTCGTTTGGTCGGGGAAGAGAAGGTTTCGACACTGTTTGGCTTTGAGATCGAAGCATATTCCTTACTAAAAGATATTCCGCCTGCGCAAATAGTAGGTAAAAATGTCACTTTAAAAATTTCTCTTACCGATGACGATGCGTTATTTCAAGCGGGTAGCTATCGCTATATTAATGGCTACGTACAGAGCTTTCGTCAAGATGGTAACAAATTACAAGATTTACAAAGTTACACGGCCGTTGTAGTACCTTGGTTTTGGTTTTTAACACAAACCAGTGACTGCAAGGTTTTTCAATTTAAAACAGTGAAAGAAATCGCTTCAGCGGTCTTTGCTGAAAACGGTTTTAGTGACTTCTCCTTTCGCTTGGCGGGCCAACACCCCGCACGCGAGTATTGTGTTCAATACAAAGAAAGTGACTTTGACTTTTTATCCCGATTATTTGAAGAAGAAGGTATTTACTATTACTTCGAGCATTCAGCGGGTACGCACACCCTAGTTATCAGTGATCACGTCGGTGGCTACGGTCAATGTGATGAAGCGGCTGTGGATTATCGCAGTGGTACACAGACAGCGCATTCCGTTCATGGTTGGAATCACCGTTACGAATTTCGTACAGGCGCTTACGCCAAACGTGATTACGATTTTAAAAAGCCTCGCAACACGCTTCAAACCGGCGAAAACGCCAGCATGCAATTCCCCGGCGTGGGCAAGTATGAACACTTCGTATACCCTGGACGCTATGAAGAAAAGGGCGTAGGCGATGGTTGGACGCGTTTACGTGTCGAGTCAGATGAAGCACATCATGACATTGTTCATGGTGAAAGTGGCTGTCGCAGCTTCACTTCTGGTCATAAGTTTACCCTTTCTCGTCATGATGATTCCCCAAGTGAAATCGCCGAATACGCACTGTTATCGGTGCGACACGAAGCTCAGGATTATTCTTACACGGTGGATGACGAAGCGGAAATTCAATACGAAAACCGCTTTCAGTGTATCCCATCGGCGACCGTTTACCGCCCACGGATGACGACCGGTTGGCCAAAAATGCAAGGCCCGCAAAATGCCATGGTCGTGGGGCCGCCAGGGGAAGAAATCTACACCGATGAATACGGCCGCGTCAAAATCCAGTTCCCATGGGACCGCTACGGCAGCTACGACGAAAACAGCTCCTGTTGGGTGCGTGTCAGCCACAACTGGGCGGGTAAAAACTGGGGGGCTATCTTCCTGCCACGTATTGGGCAAGAAGTCATCGTTGATTTTATGGATGGCGACCCAGATCGTCCTCTCATTACAGGTCGTGTCTACAATGCGGACCAAATGCCGCCTTGGGACCTACCTGCCAATAAAACACAAAGCGGTATCCTGACGCGCTCCACTAAAGAAGGCACCGCCGCGAACGCCAACTGGTTACGCTTTGAAGACAAAATCGGCGAGGAGCAGGTGTTTCTTCATGCCGAGAAAAACCAAGACATCGAAGTCGAAAACGATGAAACCCACTGGGTGGGTCACGATCGCACCAAAACCATCGACAACGATGAAACCGTATTTGTGCACCACGACCGTACCGAAACTGTCGACAACAACGAAACCATCACCATTGGCGTTGATCGTACCGAGACGGTAGGCAACAACGAAACCATCGGCATCGGCGTTAACCGTACCGAAACCGTCGGGGCAAACGAAACCATTGCCATCGGTGCCAACCGAACGGAAACCGTGGGCAGTAACGAAGTGGTGACGATCTCCCAAAACCGCATGCACACTACGCTCATGGCAGAAGTTAAATCTGTGGGCTTAGCTCGTGTGCATTCTGTAGGTCTAAATGAAACCAACACTGTGGGTGTGGCGCAGCAAAATACCATAGGCATGAATCAAACCAACACAATTGGTCAAACACAGTCGACCAGTGTTGGTAAAAAAATGAGTGTGGATGTCGGAGAAGAAATCATCATTCGCACAGGAAAATCGTCCATCCACATGCTTGCCGACGGCACCATCACCATTTCTGGCGTTAATATCAAGATTGAAGCGGAAGAGAACATCAATACCGTTTCAACCAAAGACACCAATATGAAAGCCAGTGGCCTGATCACCCAGAAAGCCAAGAAGATTTTGGAGAACTAATTAGCATGAGTGAAGTGAATGGCCAAACAACTGGCTCATCAGCGAAGGCTGAAGTGCAAACCGAAACAGCTTCAATACAAGACAACTGGGTAGAATCTGCCGTTAACTCGGGGCCGCAAAGACATGTGCAAATCAACGTTCCTGTTCTGGGAACCCTACTTGGCTACGACGAAGAGGGTGCTCCTTATGTTTCTCATGAGTACAGTGACCTTCCTTATATCAAAGCATTATCAACTGTGAAGTTGAAAGAGAAAGACATTGAGCGGCCTGTAACACTGATTTTTAACCAAGGTGATGCAAGTAAGCCTATTATCATTGGCGTGATTCAAGATCCTGCATTTGAAACAGATGAAGAGCCACTTGTTTTAGAAAATGAGCATGGTATTGAACTGAAATGTGGCCAAGGAAAAATTGTGTTAGATCCTACTGGCGGTGTATTTGTCCAAGGTAGCACGATTAACACACAAGCCTATGGTACAAATCAGCTGAAAGGCGGTGTGGTGAAAATTAACTGATGGAACTAAATAACTTTACCAACCTACAAGCGCGATATGTCGGCAGTACGTTAAAAGATGGACGCGAAGTGATTGTGCTAGTGGCAAAAGGCACTTGGAGTATTCCCAGCCAAGGAGAAGCGCCGACGCCGATATATGATAATCCAGTTGAAGTCATGGTGGCGGACAGCACATTGGGCGATCCGGCCTCCAGCCCCACGCTATATGAAAATGATCTCGCACCGATTAAGCCCAAATGCGATGTGGTGATGCATGCGTGCGCATATAGTCCTAATGATGAGGCCGTGGCAGAGCGTATGGTCAATCTAGCCGTTGCCGATCAAATTAATAAAAGCATTCGTGTGTTTGGCCCACGTGCATGGAAACGTACAGTATTAGGCGCAGAGCCTGATACAGCACAGCCTTATCTCAAGCAAGAAATACGTTATGACCTTGCCTTCGGTGGTGTCGATATGACGGACTATGATAGCAAAGGAAAAATGCATGAATGTGAAAGCAATCCTATTGGCATAGGGTATGCGCCAAAAACGCCACTACAAGACATAGTAGGGACTTCCGCTCCACAACTTGAGGCGGTTGACCAGTCTATTAAAAGCCCTGATAAAAAACATTATCGCCCAATGGCATTTGGCCCAATCGCACGACGATCACAGCCTCGTTTAAGCTTTGGCGGCACCTATGACCAAAACTGGCTCGATAATGTCAGCCCGTTTTTACCCGATGACTTTGATGAGCAGTATTATCAATTTGCGCCTCAAGATCAGCAAATGAACTATCTGCAAGGAGGGGAAAAGGTCACATTAGTTGGTGTGACACCGGATCAGTTTCGTCAGTTTCAGCTACCAACGACACAGCTTTATATGGCCGTTATCAAGTCTGGTGGACAAGAGGAAATATTAGACTGTCACGCGGATACCTTATTTCTAGAGCCTGAGCTTGGACGTTTCAGTATTACTTGGCGCGCGTATGTTCCTATCGAATACTACCCAGGGGAAATCGACAAACTTATTGTTGGGCACCCTACACCCGGTTGGCGCCGAGCACGAGCTAAAGGAAAAGAGTACCGATCATTAAAGAGACCTAAGGCCGTATGAATCAAGAACACACTTTACCGGTTACGTCAGACTCCCCTTTATATATCGAAGACATCGGTTTTTATTCATCATTAGGGTGTGGTTGGGAGATTAACGGTGCTGCGATGATGCTAGGCTACAACGGTCGCTATGACGAAGTGGCTCGCTGTGCATTAGATCGTAAAGTCCGCGGCTATCGTCGTTTGACTAGCTTACTCAAGGACTCGATTCGGGAGATCGATACCAAGGACGTTGGGTATGTTTTGCTGTGTACCAGTGAGCCTACGCGCGTGGGCCTGATCGCAGATATTCATCTAAAGCAGCTAAGCGAAGCGTTACTCGATGATGAAGAAATTCGTCAACGAATCGGCGGTAAACCACTTTCTGTTATAAACAACGGCCGTGCTTCTTTGGTATATGCCTTTGAAAAAGCCAATGCCGTTCTAAACCAAAGTGTCGATAAAGTATTAGTGTTGTTTGTTGACACTTACTTAATGAGCGGGACTTTATCTGCGCTTGCTAATCCCCCTTACAGAGAGCGTATACCTCATAAGCTAAGAGTCCTGATACCTGAGCGCAACAGCGATGGCTTTATCCCTGGTGAAGCGGTCGGTGGGATGATCTTGAGTCGACAGCCTCATAAAGCCGATTTAAAAGTGCTCGGCACCAGCATTCAATATGAAAGAGCCTTGATCGACACATCCGACGTATTGAAGGGGCAAGCGCTAACAGCGGCTTATCGACAAGTCTCTGACAGAGCTGCAACGCCTCTACACGAATGCCGTTACCGTATGGCGAGCATCTCTGGCGAGCAATATTTCTTTAAAGAGGCGGGCTTGGCCCAGACCCGTGCCCTGACGCAAAAAACCGAATCGCAACCACTGTGGCTGCCAGCCAGTTACATCGGTGAAACTGGTGCAAGTGTTGGGTTAGGGATGATTACGATGGCTCGCTATGCCAATCAGCGTAGCATGGCCCCAGGCGCCCATGTGATCGCCCACTGCAGCAATGATGACAGTGCTCGCGGTGCTTTTATAATGGAATACACAGGAGAGCATCATGGCTAACCAAGTTTTTGCTAATGGATTAGAAATCGCTTGTAAAGCGGCGGCTGGTTTATCCCCTGCCGCGTTTCCAGATCCTTGTTTCAGTCCCTATCTTATCCCGTACCCGAATACGACATTTGCGAAAGATCTAGCCAATGCTAGTACCACGGTCTTTATCACGAATAAACCTATCGCTCTGAAAGATCAATCTTTCTTTGCGACCAGTACCGGTAATGAACCTGCGACCAATAACTACGCCAAAGGCCTAAAAACCCAAGTCATTACAGGCAAAGGCTACTTCCGATCATGGTCTATGGATGTATTTGTGGAGGGTTATAACGTATGTCGTCATACCGATAATATGACCCATAACCACGGCTCTGATCCAGGGAATACAGGTAACTGGCAATATTTGGATACGCCAGATGACAAAGCAGCTTGTAAGGCTGATAGAAAGCGTGTTGAAGACGAGTGCGGTGTTTCTAAAAAGGATAATGATCGTTTTAAGAAGCGCCAAGAAAAAGCCTCAAAGCGCAAAAAGAAAAAATCAGCTTCCTCCTCCAAGGCTAGTAAGCCACGCAATATGACATGGAAAGACAAACATTGTACTGGAGTGATGATCAAACCGACCAATATTAAAGAGTTAGAGGATAGGCTTAGTGAATTAAAAGAAGAAGCCACCGGTATGATTGCTGACATAGAAGGCGTCTTAAAAGATTATGCCATTGAAGCAGGAAAGGATTATGCCATCAGAGCTGGGGCGAAGCATGTTGGCGCACTGGGGTGTACAGTACTCTCCCCAGCAGGGACGGCAGCCTGCGAGATTGGTGTAGGCGTATATAATGTGCTGGATGGTGTATGGACGGCAGGCAGTACCGCGGTTGGAGTGTATGGGATGCGCTTTGAAGCGGGTACATTGGTTGATCAAGCGCGTACTTCAAAAAAATACATGAATAAGCTGGCTGAGTATGAATCACAGCTGAGTCGTGCAACCAGTCAAAAAGAAATTGATCAATTAAAATCTGATTTCTGGGAGTCTTTCCGCGCAGACATGAAAGAGTTCGTCGAAGACAATGAGTGTCTTAAAACGCGTAAATGTATGTTAGTGCCCTATGACTCGGGTCAAAAAGGCGGAAAGCACGGTAAAGAGGCCTCTTCAAACGTCGCCAAGACCAGCAGTGCGGGTAAGACCAATGCAGATGATCTGTTTGGCAAGCTAGGCAATGCCTCGACAGGCGGTTGCTGCCCTGGCCAAACGGGCCACCACCTACTCCCCGAGGCGTGGTTATCGGACAGTAAGTGTGGTTACAGCAAGTCAGTACACAACAAGGCGCCAACAGTATGTGCGGAAGGGGTGGGGCATAGTGACGGCACCCATGGAACGTTTCATACGAAAACGGATGAAGTGTCAAAGAAGCATTTGGGTGAACAAGTTTCTATAGATCAGGCAATTAACCTTGCACAAGAAGGCCACCAGAATGCGGTGAATACAGACTTTGGTGAAAGGTGGTTTGGGAAACATTGTGACCCTGACTGTATTAAAGCCCAGCTGCAAGCATTTTATAAAAGTATGGATTGCAAGCCCACTGTAAAAGATAAAGTGGGTGGTGAAGGTGCTACTAGCGATTCGAGTACTAGTACAATAGGTAATCAAGGGTTGTAAAAATGTCAAAAAATAATATTGAAGACGAAAAATATAATATTTTTAATGAGTTCATAATTCATGACTGTGCAATATTATCAGAGAGTTATTATTGTGCTAGCGCTGAGGAAGTTATACCCGAAGAAGAGTTTGACTATTATTCATCACGTGGTAAAACCATGCTAGGTTATTATCTCACGGATTGGCAAAAAGATACTAGCCCTCCAGAATGGGGGGGGAAAGTATGGCCAAGGCACTCCTTTTTTAATACTCGAGTTATAAATACAGCCCCTTATGAATATCTAATTATGGACGATGCAGGCCAAGGGTTCTACGGTGGCCTTGGCGATAATAAGTTTGCTGAAAAACAGCTATCGCCCAAAACGCGCTTTCATCAGCTAGCAAAAGTCGATGACCAAGTGTATGGCGTTGGCTGGGGGCGCGATGTGTTTAAACGCTTAGGCCCTGAGCAATGGGAATGTATCTCCACAGAGATTAAAGCTCCCAGTGGTAATGGCTGTGGGTTTGAAGACATGGATGGGTTTTCAAAAAATGATTTGTACGCCGTAGGCGGAACTAATGATATTTGGCACTTTGATGGTGAGAAGTGGCGTTATATTGATGTTTGTGATGAACAAATGTTGCCGCTCTCCGTATGCTGTGCCGAAGACGGTTATGTCTACATCGGCTGCGCATGGGGGATTGTCCTACGTGGTCGCGGTGAAGAATGGGACGTATTCCATACCGATAAAAATATAAAGTTCTGCGATACCGTTGCTTATAAAGGCCGTGTATTTTTCGGCAGCGAAAATGGCGTGTTTGTATCACAACAAAATACAGAAGCCTTTAGCTGTCAGCCTTATGACTTTGAAGGGCAAATTGCCCCATTAAATGCGCGTCGTTTGGATGCAGGGCATGGCCTATTGCTTGCGGCCAGCCTTAACAGTGTTGCCTTGTATGATGGCGAACGTTGGCAATATCTCTATGGCGGCGGTCCATCGCCAAAAGAAGAAGCCATGCTGCTTGAGATGTTGACGCAAGAAGCCGAGCAAGACCTAGATGAACTGACAGAATTAGCGGACAAGCTTAAATCCGCGAAGGGGCAAGGCTAAATGGCACTGTCCCCTTGGCTATTTGCCCATGTGAAACATGATGCGCCCTATGCGTGGTTTCGTTGTCACCATGGGCTCTTTTCGTCACAGCTAACGCCGCAGCATATTGAAGAGTACGAGCATAAGCTGGCAGAGTACTTGCAGCTTGTTCGGTTAGATACAGAAGGTAAGGCCGATTATCTTTCGGCCATGGAGCCGGATACATGGGGCGCCGTGTTTATTCTGACGGTCGTCGCGATAGAGCAACACAATACTGAGCGTTTTACCGTCATATTAGATGACATCGCCGAGCGTGATACCCAATACAATGAGTTGGTCTCTGCTCTGACATGGTTGCCCATAGGGCGAAGTGTCAAAGCCATTAAGCAAACGCTCAAGCACGCCTCGGCAAAAGTTCGCGCCTGTGGCATTGAAGCATTGAGCATTCTCAAACAGCCCCCTGACGAGCAAAGCTTATTGCATTGGCTAACGGCCGGAAGCGATGAAGAGCGTGTTGCAGCGCTTCAGTTAATCGGTGACCTAAAAGCCACGACACCTGCTATCGCGCAACAGCTTGGTCAGTTGCTAACTATTGAAAAGGCCAATAGTACGGAGGTCTTTTATGCCATCCGAGCGGCGCTACGACTGGGTAATAAAGACTTCGTAAAACGGTTAACGCCATATCTAGAGCAGCCCAACGAGCATTTTAATGAAGCCGTTATCGCTGCGTTTAGTGTGCTCTCGAAGGCTGACATTGAGCAGCAGTTCGACCAATGGTTTCACACAGGCTTGCCGCTAGAGCAGCGTTTATTCGCTTTGATGGTGGCGGGTTTACCGCATCGCATGACGGAAGTGTTAGAAGCAATTAACGATCCGGCTTACAACCAACAAGCCGGCATGGTGTTTAGTGTGATCACTGGAATGCATTTGGATGATGCAAGCTTGTCTCTGGATGTCGCCAGTGATTTTGAGCCCCAAGCCGCGAACAGTGATTATGCTGATTTACCCATGCCGGATCCGATCCTCGTCCCCAACTGGTGGCGACAGCATGAACAAGCGTTCGATCCGAATAATCGCTACCTCGGAGGGCAAGCACACTCGCCCGAAGGCCTCATTGATCTGCACCAAAGCGCACGACAATACACCCGTTATCTAGCGGGGCAATTTGCAGCGTATCAACAACCTAACTTCGTGGCTGATAACCTCAGAGCACGACTTATAAGAGTGTATTAATACTTTATATTCTGCTTCTTGTTACTTCTGTATGTTATTTTAAAAAATTTTAAATCTTTATATGCCTAAATTCAGATAATAAGTGCGACACTTTTTATTTCAAGCAACTAAGCACATTTCTTTAAAAACCATCGCTGGTTGCTTGAACCCTAGACACTTTTTTGGACGATAGTTTATTCGTCTCATCGCGAAGTGTATTCTCTCTTCTGTAACTTCTCTTAAATCAGTGCCTTTGGGTACATACTGCCTTAAAAGTCCGTTGCTATTTTCATTAGCGCCACGCTCCCAAGAGCTATATGGATGAGCAAAATACACTTTCGTATTTAATGCTTCAGCTATCTCAGCATGGTAGGCAAACTCTCGGCCATTATCGGCTGTGATCGTGTGTACATGATCTTTAAACGGCATCAATAACTCTATAGTCGCTTGAGTCACATCTTTAGCTGATTTCGAATCCACTTTCTTTATGAGGTAAAAGCGCGTCTTTCTTTCTAACAAGGTGACGATAGAACCTGTTCCATGTTTGCCTAAAACAGTGTCTATTTCCCAATCACCAAAACGCTTTTTTGTCTCTACAATGGCTGGGCGCTCATCAATAGAGACCTTGTTTTTAATCACTTCTGCTTTCGTTCGCTGGCCTTTCCGGTAGCGTTTTTTTCCTTGTCTCAAATGGCGATAAAGTGTCCCTTTGTTTCTTTTGTCATCATGGATGTACTGATAAATCCATTCATGACTAACAGGAACACCACAGTTTTTGAGTACGTCAGAGACTTGCTCAGGACTCCAGTCAATTTCAATTAAAATACGAATAAAATCAATCGTCTTTGATGATATACGATATTTAGCGGATGTTTTTCGCCGTATTAAACAAGCGCTTTGAGCTTTGTCAGGGCAATATTCTGTTACTTTTTTATTCCGCTTTAGCTCACGATAAACCGTCGCTCTATGACAATTCAGTGTTCGTGCAATATTTGCCACTGATATTTCTTGTCCTAAAAGAGCGGAAATCTGGTATCTTTTGCCTTCGGTCAACTGCTGATAATTCATGTTGGTACTGCTTCATTCTGTGGTAAGAAGAATCATACCAACTTCAGCAGTTGGCTTCCTCTACACCTCTATTGCAGTGTCGCACTTATTATCTGAATTTAGGTTGATCTAGTTGAGAGTGATGTGTTTGATAGAAGCATAGATGAAAACCTAAATAGGTATATAGAAGAGGCTATTTTCTTTTTTAAAAACTCAGAGTCTGATTATAGTTTTGTTATCGAGAATAATCATGGAGAAAAATCAGACGATTTGTTTTTAAGTCGTCGTTCATATTTAGTTTATCAGACCCAGCTGTACCGATACGCTAGTGGTGATGATTTTGATTTCTGGTGGAAATGCTTTTCTATATTTTCTAAAGTGAATAAGACTTTCATCTATAAGCTTATGTGGTTGAAGAATAACGTAAATAAGTATAACAGATGGGGAGAATTTTATAATAAGTTCAAGATATCTAGGGATATTCCATTGTTGAGCTATATTGTAGCATGTGATCCAAATTTATCTGATAGAGAAATTCATGCAAATAATTTTTTATCTGAGCTGATAGAAAACAGGAAGTATTTTAACGGTGATACACAAAAAGACTTTGTAAGAGCAATGCTATACGACTTAAAAGATTTGAACTTTGATTCTAATGGATTGTACTTTGAACAGTGTGAATACTATTTTAATAAGCATCTTACTTCACCTGAATACATTGAAATTTTGGAATGTAGAGGGATGAATAATGAGGCTAATATTGAAGTCGTTGATTTATCTGCTAAGTTGAAAAATGCTCTAAATGATGAAGTACCTGACAATGAAATTTTTGACAAAAAATATATGTCTGAGCTTTTTGAAAGAATTAATATGATTTTTAAAGGACAGCTAGACTCTTTGGGTATTGCGTGTTCATCTTTATCAGAAGCTAAAGAATCGAAAAAAATGTTTTGCCTTTACTGGCTTTACCCTGATTTTTTTCAAGTGAAACAGCCTGTAACTTACTTGATAGCAGTCAGTTCTTAAATAAAGAGTTAGAATTTGTTTTTTTTATGGATGAAGAGAAAGAGCTTAAGGAGATAAGTGATTTAAGATGGGGGTTTATTGACAAAGTTTTCAAATCGAAAAAGGAAGACTTTAAGTCAAGATATCCACTTGATTCAATCTATGATAATGCGGCTGCTTTATCAGCTTACGGGTCAAGAACGCCAGACGTTTTTCAATATTTATTAACGCTACTAGAAGCTGATATAGATATTGTTTCAATATCAGCTAAGGGCGCGATAGTATCGAATGCATTTGCTCTTTCTTCAAAGGAAAAACTCTCATCCAAAGCTTACTACACGAGCCAATCGGTTGAAGATTTATTTGATATCTCTTTTGGGGTTTTCTTTAAAAGCCCATCTGTCGGTTATGTCAAAATAATCGTGAAAGCGCTTTACTGTTGGGAGTTGGATAATGTCAATCGTTGGTGTACTAATAAAAAGAGCAATCAAGAGTGGTTTTCAAGATTTGATAATCTAGATAACTCGTTCAAAGGCTTAAAAAAAGAAACTATTAGGTTTGTTAATAGTAAATCTTAGATTTCAAGAATAACCGACACACTTGGTATAGGTAAGAGAGTTAGTTGCCTATAGGCTTCGAATTCTCACACAATCCACCCAAGTCGTCCAAAAATGAACAACCAATATAAGCAACTGACGCTAAAAGAACGATACCAGATTGAAGGTCTAAATGAACTAGACTTTTCGGCAAGAGTCATCGAAAACAAGATGGAGCGAAGTAATAAAACGATTGCTCGTGAACTGAGACAATGCCTCAATAGTAAATATTTTGCTGAGACAGCCCACACTCATGCCGCCATGATTAGAGCTCAGACTCGCAAGTTTACAAAACGAAGTCAGGAATTGATCGATAAAGTAGAAGGCTTACTCAAATTGAGCTTCACTCCAGAGCAAATTGCAGGGCGGCTAGCCAGAGAGATACCAACACTAAAAGTCTGCTGCAATACAGTCTACAACATTGTGTTTGAGCAAAGGTGGAGCCATAGATTGGCAAGACAAGGAAAGCGCTATAAACCACGCAAAGACACGACGGCAGGTGCTCACTTAATTCCTAACCGAGTCGATATCGACCAACGCCCCAAGCAGGTTGATGATAAAAAAGAAATAGGTCATTGGGAAGGAAACACTGTCTACGGTCAAGACGGTTACTTAGTAGCGTTAACGGAGCGAGTAACAAAGCTCTTATTGATCTGTCGTGTTAAGAACAAGACGAAAAAATTGGTTTCTAAAGCCATTAAAAAGCTGTTAAAGCCTTTTAAGCATATTTGTCATAGCATCACGTTTGACAATGGAGGCGAGTTTGCTACCATCAAAGTATTGTCAAAGCACTAAAATGTAAAACCTACTTTGCTAAACCTTATCACTCATGGCAACGAGGTCTCAATGAAAATACCAATGGTCTGTTGAGGTGCTTTTATCCTAAGGGATTCGCCATCGGTCAGCTGACAGAACAGGAGATTGCAGACACTCAAATGCTAATAAATTTTAGGCAGAGAAAATCGCTGAACTATCTCACACCGATTGAAGTATTATTAAAACACACAAAAGGTAACTCTCTATTGCACATCAAGAATTCAGTTTTTGTGAAAAATGAGATGCAGATGAAATGTTTTCCCTTTGTTTATTAGGCCTTTATAAAGGAGTCTTATTGTTTTTTTTAATTCCTAGTAAAAGAATAAAGCCTTGAATAATAAATAAATAAGCGCCGGAAACGGGCATGATAATTGCGATTAACATCCCTATTATAATAAAGCCCCAAGCTAATGATATTGGTGGTATAAAGCCTTCATTCAATGCTTTTTGAAGCATAATACCAAATAGAATCCAGAAAAAGCCTGAAAGTAAAAACCAAACTATTGCCTCTCGATCAAATAACATTTGTCCATTGATAACTGTGCTAGAAAACCAATGATCTTGATGCATTTCTATTAGGGTATTCCAACCTAATGCCAATCCAATAAGGCTATGGATGACACCTGTTGCTACTAAATAATGACCTGAGTATTTCATGGCTTTCATTTTTTTATCCTTTAATGGTTTAAATCAAACTGATTTCATTTGCTCGCTTGTATTGGCAAGCGGAGGTGTTGGTAAAAACGCTTTTGATGCCATAGCGGTTACTCTCAAAACGGTTTCTAACGTCGGTGTAGGGTGCACTTGTTGCATGCCTAAAAAGTTTGCATAGGCCATCAACGCTATGTCTTTTGCTGTTTGTTTTTCCACCCCTAGTTCAAGGTAGCAGCTGGCTAAATAGTCTTGTCTTTGTTGGTCTATTTTTCCTAAATGCTGGGCGATGCTCTTATCTTTTAAGGCCCACGCTCTGATATGCATTTCGGCCAGTATATTGTGACTAGCAATGACTTGATCCAGTTTGTTAAGACGGTCAAGGGCGGATTCTTGTGTATTGGCTTGAGCTATAAAATCCAGCGTCATTTTTTGATACCAATGTTCCATTAATGCATCGATAAAATTTTCTCGGTTTTGAAAATGGTGATAAAAAGAGCCTTTCGTGACGCCTTTTAAATCGCATAAAGGGGTTATTTTTAATGAATCCGGGCCTTTTGTAACCAATACTTCTAAGGCAAATTCAAGCCAATCAATTTGGCTATTTTTACCCTCATTATGATTTTTTTTGCTGTTTGTTTTTTGATCGCTTTTCATATTCTGTTGTCTTTTATTGCATTGTTAATAACAGTACGAGCTATGACATAGTGAAAGGGCAAAATACTATTGACATAGAGGCGCCCAATGAAGGTTTTCTGATTCACAAGGGTCGATATGATGACCTGATCGGACTGTTTTAAAACAGACAGGTAAAAACTCATGTGTCTGTCTTCAGAATAGGAAATAATTTCATTTTCATACTTTTCACTAATTGTTAAGAATCCCGCTTTGTCTCCAATAGCGAGCTCGTCACTCGTGGGTCTTAAGTTATCCGCACCAACGGTGAACCCAAATAGTTTGACTATTTTGTTACGAATACGCATTAAAACGGTTACCCACGTAGGCATATAAGCAAAAATACTATGTTGTAATTGGCTTGGTGTGAGCGTTGTTTTCTCGATGCGTACACTTAGAGCTTCACGAAAGTAAGGTGCTTGAGCTTTATTTGCTAAACGATCACTTAACGGCTTTTTAAGTGATCGTATATTGGGAAAAAGCCATGACATATTATGTCCTCTAAGTTACATACCATACTGTATGGTATGTAACTTAATTTGAATCTTCTTCTGAGTAAAGCTTTTTATTTTTAATCGGTGTGTTGTGGGTTAATAGGGGCTTTAAAACTCACAACGGGTGGTGATGAACCGTGGTCACCAAAGGTCATTGCGTAAATGAATGATTACCAAATTAAAATAGTAAAAACAGAAGGGTGCTTCTAATGGCATGATCATCAAGATACCGATGAAACCTTTATCGCTTTGGAGAGGACCCTTCGTATAGATTCTCGTGATGGGCACGTCACTTTGAAGAGTGGAGAAATGCATGTCGTCCCTAAGGGGATTGAGCGCAAACCATTCGCGGACAGTGAGGTGAAAATGAAACGGCTGGCCGCACTGCAACAATGATGTATGGATATAGAGTCGCTAATACCAGCGTGAGGTCGTTTTTTGATACGGCCTTCGTCGTCTGGACTTAAACAAAAAACGACTCTCCTATCAGTGACTATGAATAAAATAGAGCCAGAATAAAGCTAAACTGGCTCTTCAAAAAACTAGAGGTAGTATTCAATTTCCAAGGTTTTAAAAGGAATATATCAATATAACTTCAACGGCCGTTTTATGATTTTTTGTAACGATGGGACTTGCCTCTACGCTATCACTAAAGCGAATGTGCGTAAGATCGGATGTAACCGTGAAACTTTTCGATAGAGGCTTGATTATGCTTACGCCATAAGACATATAGCTAGTGCTTTTAGAGGTGTGTGTGGCGATAGCGCCACTAGTGCGAGCAGATTCGACCATAGAAACGGAATACAAGTGCTGGCTTAACTTTTCACTATTGTACGTATAGCCAATCGAGCCTATTAAGGTATAAGAACCATGATAAAGAGGTACACTAATTAATGAATTAGCAGAAAAACCATCAGATTTTCCTGATAAGTCTTGTTCTAGTTCAACTTTGAGAACCCCCAGTTCAATGGCAACTTTAGCGGTTAAGCCTCCTTTACGCTCATCTAGCTTTTTAATATTGTTGTCATCTGAATTACTAGGATCAAAAAAAGATTCGTTGTAGTTTAGAGAAAAATCTATTTCTTTTGAAGCATGGTAGCCAATGGAAGTTCCTTGGAGGAAAAAACTATCGCTGTCATAAGAAAGAAAAGGAAGGCTTTCTACACCACTATCAACCCCTTTATAAATTGAAGTTGAGTAATTGCTAAAAAAACCTAATTCCAAGTTGCTTGAATGATTTTGGGCTAAACAAGAGCCTGTTGAAAAGATGGTTAATAATACTAAAATTATTTTATACGTGTGTTTATACATAACGATACTCCATTACCTTCGTGTGTTTTTTAGGTCGCAGTCACTGACTAGCGCAGACTTTTAGTACAACAGGCCTCATACATCATTTGAGAGATCAGGTACGTTTAGTCCTTAGGAAAAGGACGGTTTTAAATAACGTTTGGGTTAATCTCCACGGTCTTTTGGCTTCCAGCCAGGTCGATAAAATAGAAAGCCAACGGCATCGCTTATTTTCTTAGTCCTCAGAATGTCTTTGATGATTTTCCAAAATTCATAAAAATTAATAATCAGTGGATTCCAAGAACTAATAGGTGTCGTAATGCCGTAAACGACTTTTTCTTGTTCTGATTTATACGTGCCAAATAGGCGATCCCATATGATTAAAATGCCGCCGTAATTTTTGTCGTGATATGGCTTGTTAGATCCATGGTGTACTCTATGGACAGATGGCGTATTAAAAACCCGATCCACCCACCCCAGTTTTCCAATTTTTTCTGTATGGATCCAAGTCTGATAAAGAACAACAATAGACAATGCGATGAAGGTTTGGATTGCGCTGAATCCTATTAATATCATTGGCACAAAAAACAGCCACTCAACCATGCCCTCTACCCAAGCAAGGCGAAGACCAGTCGTTAAGTTAAACTCAGGTGAAGAGTGGTGAACGCTATGATACGACCATAAAACACGCACTTGGTGTTCACATCGATGCATCCAATAATAGGTGAAGTCGGCCATTAGAATAGCCATGACCCAGCTCCACCATGTTGTTGGAATAGTAGAAAAAGCGTAGGTTTGCGTGATGAATAACCCTAGAATAAAAACGAGCCCAAAGAGTGTTCGATCTAATAAATGGTTAACAACAGCAATGACGAAATTCGCAGTGGTTTCCTTTAAGCTCATGCGTTTTTTTATAGTAAAATCCCAGAGTGTTTCCGCTATAATGAGAAGAAGGAAAGCAAGTCCAATTACTTCTAATACACTGAGTACACCTGCAAACGCTTCAAATTGTTTGTCGATATAGTTCATTACTTTTCCACCTTATCTGTATTTTCTTCTGGAAAGAGATATAGAAACCAAAGGAGCCAGCAAAGGTTGAGTAAATCCAGTGCGCTGCCCGTGCCTTGAAAGTAGTTAAGAACCTCTGGGAGCTTGTATAGCCCAATGATCCCGAGAAATCCTAACCACCAATGTTTTTGCATAATCATAGTCATTACCCTATTATTAAAATCAAACAAAAAATGAATGAACGTACGTTCGTTGTAATTTTAAGCATGACTATGCTGATAAATCAAGTTAGAGTCAATATATGAAAAAAATACTGAATAAAAATCTCAGCCGAGATGAATCTACTCGAAAACGTCGTGAGTTAATTCTAGAGACCGCGATAGAGTGCTTTGTGAATAAAGGCTTTCATCAGACGAGTATTCGAGACATTGCCAACAGTGCGTCTATTAGCCTTGGGGGTCTTTATAATCATTTTGATAGTAAAGACGCTCTTATTGCTGAAATAGCGGTTCTTGAAGCGATTGAGCTTGAAAAATTTGAAAGGATACTCGCAAAGTACAGTGACCCTCTGGTCGCAATAGAAAAATTTTCTATTGCATATTTGCACTATATCCAACAGCAACCTAATGCGACTTTGACCGTTGAAATAACGACTGAAGCGATACGAAATCCTATTATTGCGGAAGGCTTTATAACGAACAGAAAAAAAATATCGGAAGCCATATCAAGCGTTTTATCTAGGGGAGTTGAGCTCAAGCAGTTTGACCCTATCATGAACGTTGATGAGGTAGCTGAACTTATCATCGATTTGGTAGAAGGGTTGGGATTAAGGTCTGCTTTTTTAGGGAAAAAAACCAGTAAAATATCCAAAGCATCCTTACAATATATGATTAAAAAATGTGTAAGTGCCTAATAATTATTTTTTATTGAATAATTTTTTTCTAGACATTTAAACGTTGTAGGCGTGAGTTTAGGTTGGCAAGGGTATGCGAAGCAAAATGGATAAGCAGTGGAGTCGATAAAATCTAAGGAAAGTAGAAATGTTATATTTTGTACATTCATTTACTTTTTCAAAGTATCAAACTAATTTTATTAAACCTAACCTGATATTGTTTATAGGAAAATAAGATGAAGAAAATTGCATTATTTCTTTCACTGTTCATTTTCAACAACGCTTACGCTTTAGATCAAGTTACTTTTGCCATTGGAGAGTGGTCGCCCTATACATCTGAAACAAATAAAAATGGAAAACTCGCAGAAAAAATCATTGTCGAATCTTTTTCCTTAGAAGGGGTAAAGGTCAATCTTACTTATAACAAATGGTCAGAAAGTTATGAGCAAGTAGAAAATGGACAAAGTGATGGTACTTTTCCTTGGTATCTTTCAGAAGAGCGAGCGGGAAAATTTATCTTTAGCGATCCCATTCTAGAAGATAAACAAGTATTTTTTCACCTAAACTCTACCGACTTTAATTGGTTTGGCTACACGGATCTTGTTAAATACAAAGTAGCAGGCACAAAAGCGTTTTCTCATGTTAAAGAATTACAAGATAAAGGTATTGAACCTATTATTTCGGAGGAAGAACCAGACAGTTTTCGTAAGGTATTAAGCGGGGAGGTAGATGTATACCCAGCTTCATTAATTGTTGGTACACAAACAATTAAAACGCTTTTTTCACCAGAGGATGCAGCGAAATTTACCAGTCACAATATCCCTATGACCATTGATAATATGTTCTTACTTGTCTCTAAGAAAGTGGATAATGGCGCAGAAATTGTTCAAACGTTTAATTCTGGTCTAATGAAGCTAAAGGGGTCAGGGCGCTATACTGAAATACTTAGCGAACTATAACCATTAAACAATGAAAAACTGATTTCGTATGTCCATTCTTATTAGGGGGCGTGTGTATCTAAAGTCTTAATGTTTTTAAGGCTTTAGATAAAGGGCTTATTATTTGTTTATGACGTAACGTTTCTTTTCACTTATTTAGTGAAGCTGAGCGTTACGTTAAATTACATGCTAGAAAGCAGTAAGCTGGTCTCACTGTTCAAGATACCGTCTACTTCTCTTACTCTGCGCAACACTCGATCAAACTCACCCAAGCTAGTGGTTTGCAATTCTGCCACTAAATCCCAAGCGCCATTAGTTGTATGTAAAGTCACTAATTCGGGAATACCGCGTAGTTTTTTGATGACTTGTGAGGTGGATTGCCCTGCGACTTCGATCATCATCATGGCGCGCACGGTTTCTTTTTCAATTTCCTTATGCACTCGTACAGTAAAACCTAATATCACGCCGCTGGAAATCAGTCGATCAAGGCGATTTTGCACGGTGGCTCGGGACACTTTCAGTACTTGAGAAAGATAAGAAATAGAAGCTCGACCATCTTTGCGTAGCTCGGCGATCAAGGCACTGTCTAATGAGTCATAAATATAAGGGGTCATGATTACCACTGAGAAAAAATAGGATTACAAACAAAATTTAGCAATTAGATAAGTATGGCTTATCAAAATGTAATAAAACGTATCGAATTTTATAAATAGCTGACATTTTAAACAACACTAGCACTCTTTAAGATGAGCATCCACTCCACTGACGTGATGAGAGATGTGTTGCATGACAGACGCTATTGTTCATTCCCAATCCCCAGAAGCTATTGTGATGGTTCGTCCTCACTGTTTCGTTTCCAATCCTGAAACCATGGCGGACAACGCTTTCCAGCGGTTGTCTCACACGGAGTCCGCTGCGATATCCGCTTATGGCGAAGTGACTCAAGCGGTGGAAACATTGGCTGCAGAAGGCGTGACGGTGCATTTGTTTGAAGACACAAGCGCCGCAACACCAGACTCTGTGTTTCCTAACAATTGGTTTTCTACGCATCATCACGGCACCTTGGTTAAGTACCCAATGTACGCACCCAATCGCCGTCAAGAGTACCGCCAAGATATCATGGATTATTTAACCCAAGTGTATGATTATTCTCACGTAGTCGACCTGCGTGATGCGGCCAACCAGCACGAATTTTTAGAAGGTACAGGGTCCATTGTGTTTGATCATCGCAATAAGGTCGCGTACGCCGCGGCGTCGAAACGCACTCACGAACGTTTGTTTTATTCGCTGTGTGAATCAATTGGTTTTCAAGGCGTGTTGTTCGATGCAGCGGATGAAAACGGCATTCCTGTGTATCACAGTAATGTTTTGATGTGTATTAGCAGGCAGTTTGTCATGATCGGCATGGACATGGTGGCGCCAAAAGACCGCAAAAGGCTTTATTCGTTATTTGAACAGGGTGGTTTGACTGTGATCGAGTTAAGCCATCAGCAAATACGAAATTTTTGTGGCAATGCCATTGAATTAAAAGGGAAAGCAGGGCGTTTACTGGCATTGTCTTTAACGGCATTTAATGCACTGACAGATTCGCAAAAAATGATTATTCAACAATCGAATAAATTGGTGCCATTAGCGGTATCCACTATAGAATCGGCTGGCGGCTCGGTGCGTTGTATGATCGCCGGTATTCATCGTCGAATAGAGTAAAGCTTGCTAGAAAAAGGGTAAGAATTACCACAGGTAACGTGCGGTATCTGTCTTGCACGTTACCCTAATGGCGGGAGTTAAGCGTTGCTTTTGAATTTCATGGAAATGGAGTTCACGCAATGACGGATATTGTTTTCGGTGAGTCTTTCACCTTCGAACACATGGCCAAGGTGACCTTCGCAATTGGCGCAAACGATCTCGATACGACGACCATCCGCATCTGGAATACGTTTCACAGCGCCTTTGATTTCATCGTCAAAACTTGGCCAGCCGCAATGGGAAACAAATTTATGTTCAGAGGTATAAAGTGGTGCATCACACTGGCGACAAACGTATAAGCCGCCTTCCATTGTGTCTGTGTATTCTCCAGTGAACGGGCGTTCTGTGCCTTTATCAAGAATCACACTGGCTTCAGTTGGCGTCAGCTTGTTGTAGGGTTTACTCATATCAATTCACTCTCTTGCCGCTGTGATGGGACTTAATTAATGTAAATTATGTCATGCCTTATCTTAGGATACTAAGACAATAAAATGAACGATGAGTTCTATTCGGCCATAAAAAAAGGAGCAATCGCTCCTTAGATTACGCATTATTTTTTACGATTATACCGCTGGGCGTTCTTCGTATTTCGGCTTGTCATCGTTTATGTCATACCATTCCGCTTTTGAGCCGACAAAAATATGGGAGGAGGGTTTGCCGTCAATTTTGGTATCGAGTGTGCCGATGCGTAAACGCAGTAATTCTGGCATGTGTGGGCGACGACTATAAAGTGGTGACGCACATTGTTTGCAAAAGACGCGGAAAACATCCGGTGTTGACTCGTATTCCGCTAGTAACTCTTTGCCTTTCAAAAGAACAAAAGCGGTGGTGGGAATGGCAGCATTGGTTGCAAAAGCTGAGCCGTTGGCTTTGCGGCACTTTTGACAGTGACACTGCATAATGTCACCCAATTCGCCGCGTATCTCGTATTGAATGCCATTACATAAACAGCTTCCAGATAACATAATCTTCTCCTGATTTTTTTTGGTGCTTAGCTTACTTCATGAAAATCTTAAGCCGTTAAAGTAACATTGATTATTGCAACCGAACACCTCTGTTTTTAAATAGTATCGAGGGTTTAACAATGTTTACACATAGTTGAATTCGGGGCTTAGCGTGTTTTATCAAAGGGCGATAATTTGCTTATTCAGCTTGCTTTGTTTCGCCATTGCTTACGAAATTGTAGTGGCGAAAGATGTTTAAATTTTTTAAATTGGCGATTGAAATTGGACTGATTTAGAAATCCGCTTTTTTCGGAAATGATGGCGACAGGTTGCTCGCTGCTGATGAGTAATGAACAAGCGTGTCCGATCCTCACTTCATTAAGGTATTGATTGAAACTTTGGTGCATATTGGCTTTAAAAAACCGTACAAAGTGGCTGGAACTCATGGCGCTTACTTTGGCCGCATCGGCTAAGCTAATATTGTCTGCAAAGCTGTCGTGTATCCAACGGAGAACTTGGCTTAGTCTGCGTTGTTGGCTTGCGTTGGTGTGTTGGGAGTGAAACTTTGAACTAGCGAGTGCCTTATGCGGCTCACTTTGTAGACATACTAGCACTTCTAATAGCAGTGTTAGTTTTCGCGCATCATTGGCTTGAATCATTTCTAGAAACCGAGGCCGGAGTCGGCGAGCAATGTCTTCTGAAAACTGGGCACCTTGATGTGCCTGATTGAGTTTTTCCTTTAGCGAATTCAGTTCTGGGAATAATGCTACCACGTTGTCGATCCAATGATTGCTGAACCATAAAACGATCACGCTAATGGGTTTATTGCTGTCGATTTTGTCTTGAGAATGCCATGTATGTGGCAGGTTTGGACCTATCAGCGTTAGATCGTTGTCTGTGTATTCTTCAATATGGTCTCCAATATAGCGTTTTCCTACGCTGTTTATAGAAAGCGTTAGTTCGTATTCTGGATGGAAATGCCACTCAAAGGGAATGGAGTCCAGCTCTCTTAGTAAAAATTGCCAAGAAACTTGCGCCTTAGGTAAAAATTCTAGGTGGGCTTTCATTGCATTATTGACACTTATTAATCATTGATATCGTTAATAATGATCAGATAGTACTTAAATACAAGTGTATTTTGCTAAAACAATAATCTGACCTCATTACACTTAACTTAAGAAACACAGCATTCAAAATAAAAATATGAGGTACATGAGATGTCAGATAATTTAAATACACCAGGGAATCGTTCTGTAGGTCATCATATTGGCGTTGCTCTTAGTGACATCAAAAAAACGAGACCATTGCGAGTGTTGTCGAAAGCTCAGTTTCGCCATTGGCAAGAAAAAGGCTACGTGGTTATTCCTAATGCAGTTAGTGCATCCGACGTGAAAGACACTGTCGACTTTCTTTGGGAATTTCAGGAAATGTCGCCGTCCAATCCAGACAGTTGGTATGCGCCTCAGCGGTTAGCTCATGCAATGACAGAGCTTAATAATTCTGGAATGGTCGAGGCTTATCATCATCAAGTGTTGTGGAATAACCGACAAGCACAACGGGTGTATGACAGCTTTGTTGATATTTGGGACAAAGAAGCTCTATGGGTCACGATCGACAGGGCCAACTTGAATCCCCCTAATCGAGCTGGCCGTGAGTTTTCAGGCTTTATTCATTGGGACAGCGATACATCACAGACACCGTTACCGATTAGTGTTCAGGGAGTATTGGCGCTTTCTGATACAGATGAAGAAACCGGTGGTTTTCAATGTGTTCCCGAATTGTATCGTGATCTTGCTGTTTGGCGAGAAAGCCAACCTCTAGATCGCAATCCCTTTAAACCGGACCTAACTGGCTATCAAGCCGAGTCTGTTCCAATGAAAGCGGGTGACTTATTAATTTTTAATGGATTGCTGCCTCATGGCATTCGCCCGAATACGTCTAACCGAGTGCGCCTTGCGCAATATATCTCGATGAGCCCAGCAATGGCCGATGACTCAGTGCGTGATTGGCGATTAGACTGTTTTGAACAAAAATCTACCCCAATGGGCTACGCCTTTCCCGGAGACCCAAGAAAGTGGGAAAGAGAGAAATATACAGCGGCCACATTAACGACTTTAGGTGAAAGACTGTTAGGTCGGCGACCTTGGGGCTTTGTCTCATAAGTCACAGTCCCACAGCAATACGGCGGTTTTAAAGCGCCGTATTGCGACATGATCTGGTTGCTAGCAAATATTGAATGAAAGCGAGCGACGGATTATGTGAATTGGTTGATTCTACTGACCGTGCACTTCTCTCCATGTTGTTGATATAACGTCTAATCTACAATTCTCCCTTCTTATTACGTTTTGAGTGTCCCGATGCATATTCAAAGTTCTATTTCAAATAGCGGTTAAACGTTTAACAAAGTACTTGATTGATTAAATATTTGTCTGCTAGTCTTAGTGCTGTTAAACGTTTAACTAAAAAAATTAAAAAGGTACGTTTGCAATGAGAAAGCCTTCAATCCGCGAAGTTGCTAAGTTAGCTGATGTGTCGACAGCGACGGTTTCTAATGTCTTTTCGGGCAAGAAACCAGTCAATGACGAGCTTAAAGAGCGCGTTCGTCTGGCTGCAAATCAACTCGGCTATCAAATGGATCGTGCTGCCTCCCAATTGCGTTCACAACGGAATAAAGTTGTCACGGTTTTGGTGCCAAATATCACCGATACGTTTTTTGCTACCATTGTTTCCCATCTTGAAAACCTTGCTTTTGAACATGGCTACGACGTTATTGTGGCGAGTTCACATGATCGTGATGATGTTGAAACATCGCGTATTAAAGCGTTAATGAGCTGGCGGCCTGCTGGTATGATTGCTATTCCATGCTCAGGTCAGCTATCGGAATCACTTCTTAGCTTAACATCCCATTGTCCAACGGTCTTGATTGACCGTGTTTCCGTCCATTCAGCGCCGTTTGATACCGTTACGATTGATAATCGTGCTGCAGGGGATTTAGCCTGCCAGCATCTTGCAAACGCAGGCCATGAGAACATCTTGATAGCGGCGTCAAATTTGTCTTTTCCTCCTATTCGTGAGCGTGTTGAAGGGGCTTTCTTGGCAATGGAGAAGTCCCAGTTAGCCAAACCAAATGTTATTGAACTGGGGTCTGATTTAGAAGAAGGCGCTGTAAAAATAACGAACTGGTTAGAGCGCAATCCTAAGCCCACGGCGATATTAGCGCTAACAAACGTAACGACACTCAGTACGCTTACTGCATTAGCTGAATGCAATATTAAAGTCGGTCAGGATATTTCGTTGGTGGCCTTTGATGACTACGCTTGGATGTCGGCACGAAGTACCAGCTTAACTGCGATACGTCAGCCTGTAGCCGAGGTCGCCCAAAATGCGTGGTCTCGATTGTTAGAACGCATTGACTCAGAAAGAATAAATGTCGATCCAAAGGCCACTATTTTGGAAGCGACGCTTATTCAGCGCCACTCTGTGAAAAATATGTCAGTAGAAAATTAAGAATGTTGAAGTGGGAGGTTCACGCTAGTGATCCAATTTGGAAAAAATAGAAAAATAAGTTTAGGAGGCTAAGATGCAGAATTAATGAGTGAGAACTAGAATCGGTAATACAACGTTTTACCTTAACCAATTAACCCTGCATCTTCGCGAAGGTCAGAGCTCAATAAAGATGTCTAACCACCTTGCATGACTGTTACAGCAGTGATGAAAGGCGCGGATAGTGTATTACATCTGAGTTTCTTAACCAATAGCGTTAGTGAGGGTAATGAAGCAACAATCATGATTTGGTTGTTGTGGGCGATTTTCGCCTAAAATTATTGATCGGAGTGTAAGTAATGAAAACTATAGCAACAAAAATAATCGGTTTTACTACGCTTGCCGCTACCTTTGGAACGTTCGCAGTACAAGCTCAAGCGGCGTCGACAGTAGCGTTTTTGATGCCGGATCAGGCATCTACTCGATATGAAAAACATGACTTTCCAGGCTTTAAAGCCGCCATGGAAAAACTGTGTTCTGACTGTAAGTTGATTTATCAAAATGCCAATGGCGACGTGTCTTTACAGCAGCAACAATTTAATTCAGTGATTACACAAGGGGCAAAAGTCATTGTCCTGGATCCTGTCGATTCCAGTGCTGCGGCTTCTTTAGTGAATTTGGCGCAAAGTCAGGGCGTTAAAGTGATTGCCTATGACCGTCCTATTCCAGGAAAAGCGGCCGACTTCTACGTGTCCTTTGATAATAAAGGCATAGGTAAAGCCATTGCAGAAAGCTTGGTTCAGCATTTAGAAAAAATGGGCGTGCCAAAAGATAAAGGGGGTATTCTTCAGATTAATGGGTCTCCTACCGATGCCGCTGCGGGTTTGATCCGCGATGGTATTGATGAAGGGCTGGATAACAGCGGATACACCACGATTGCCGAGTACGACACACCAGATTGGGCGCCACCAAAAGCGCAAACATGGGCGAATGGGCAAATTGCACGGTTTGGTTCAGATATTTTAGGTGTTGTCGCGGCTAATGATGGTACGGGTGGCGGCGCTATTGCTGCGCTAAAAGCCGCTGGTGTGGATCCTCTTCCTCCTGTAACCGGTAATGATGCGACTATTGCTGCTCTGCAATTGATTATTGCGGGCGATCAGTACAATACCATTTCTAAACCGTCTGAAATTGTGGCGACAGCGGCCGCTAGTATCGCGGTTCAGATGCTAAACGGCATTACCCCTAAGGCAAGAACGACTTTATACAACACACCATCTGAACTTTTTGTTCCAGAAGTGGTGACACGCGAAAACATTAAAGAGATTGTTTTTGACAGTGGCGTTACCTTCGCTGGTGATGTTTGTACGGGTCGATATTTAGCCGGTTGTAAAGAGCTTGGTATTTGGCGCTAACGATACGCTAATACTTTAATGCTCCGCCGCTCATGACATCATTTGAGCGGCGTCTTTCCTAATCTAACTCCTATGGAGCAAATCATGTCTTCAAGCACTTCTGCGCGCTCAGAGGGTCGTCAGCCCATCTTAAGTCTGCGTAAAGTTTCTAAAAATTTCGGTGCGGTTGCTGCGCTGACAAACATCGATCTCGATGTCTATCCTGGCGAAGTAGTGGCCTTAGTGGGTGACAACGGTGCCGGAAAATCCACTTTAATTAAAACCTTAGCGGGAGCGCACTCACCAACGTCTGGCAGCATTTTTTTCGAAGGAAAAGAAGTGGTGATGGAAGGGCCAAGTGCGGCGTTGGATCTGGGGATTGCGACGGTTTTCCAAGATTTGGCATTGTGTGAAAACTTAGACGTTGTCGCCAATATTTTCTTAGGACAAGAAAAAACACCGTGGCACATGGATGAAACGGAAATGGAGGTCACTTCTTGGACACTTTTAAACGAGCTGGCGGCACGTATCCCCAGTGTTCGTGATGTCGTGGCGTCCCTTTCTGGTGGGCAGCGTCAGACCGTGGCGATTGCCCGTTCTTTATTGTCGAATCCTAAAATCATCATGCTTGATGAGCCAACCGCCGCGCTTGGGGTTGCACAAACTGCTGAGGTTTTAAACCTTGTCGAGCGAGTTAAAGCAAAAGGACTAGGCGTTATTATGATCTCGCACAACATGCAAGACGTCAGAGCGGTTGCGGATCGTGTGGTGGTATTGCGATTAGGTAAAAACAATGGCGTTTTTGCGGCGGATGCATCCAATGAAGAACTCATCGGTGCGATTACTGGCGCGACGGACAATGCGGTTTCAAGAAGAGCAAAACGTTTGGCAGAAGCGGATAAGAAAGTCGAGGAACTACAATGAGTGATTCAATACAAAAAACCGATAATAACGTGGGTCTTTTAGACCGTAGTGACAGTCGTGTAACGCATGCAAATGGCTTTTCTGGAAGTCTTCATGCCTTTGTTGATCGTGTTAAATCCGGTGATTTAGGGTCTTTACCTGTGGTGATCGGTTTGGTTTTGATTTGGGGGATTTTTACGGCGATAAATCCTATTTTCTTGTCTGCGAATAACCTAGTGAATTTGCTATTTGATTGTTCGACCGTCGGTGTGATTGCCTTAGGCATTGTGTGTGTCCTCATGCTAGGTGAAATAGACCTTTCTGTTGGTTCGATGAGTGGTGTTGGTTCGGCTTTACTCGGTGTTTTGTGGGTGAATCAAGGTTGGCCACTGGCGTTAGCCATTGGGGCAAGTTTGTGCGTTGGCGCCATGATGGGGTTTGGTTATGCCTATTTGAGAACCAAAATCGGTATGCCAAGTTTTGTCTCTACGCTGGCTGGGTTGTTGGCGTTATTAGGCTTCCAACTTTTTTTATTGGGTTCTACCGGTTCTATTAACTTGCCATATGGTTCGTCAATGGTGGATTTCGGTCAGTTGATGATTATGCCTGCATGGGCGGCTCATTCATTTGCACTGATCCCTGGCATCGTCATTTTGGTAATGGGCAAGCGTGTTCGCAATAAGCGACAAGCATCGAACCTGTCAGCCAAAAGCTTGAGCAGCATATTGTTAAAAGCATTGCTTGTAACGGTTGCACTAGAAGCGACAGCGGCTTACTTGAATCAATCTCGTGGCGTGCCATGGATGTTTGGATTATTTGTTTTATTAGTAATCTGCATGGACTACGCATTAACCCGCACTAAGTGGGGTCGTTCGATGTTCGCGGTGGGCGGCAACGCTGAAGCCGCTCGTCGTGCAGGCATTAATGTGAAAGCCATTTATATCAGTGCGTTTGTATTGTGTTCTTCGTTGGCGACGTTAGGTGGTGTGTTAGCGGCATCTCGTTTAGCCTCAGCGAGTCAGCAAGCGGGTACAAGCGACGTGAATCTAAACGCAATAGCCGCGGCAGTTATTGGTGGTACTAGCCTATTTGGTGGTCGTGGTTCTGCGTGGTCTGCGCTGCTGGGCATTATTGTTATCCAATCTATCTCTAATGGCTTAACACTACTCAATTTGTCGTCTTCCCATCGTTACATGATCACGGGGGCGGTATTGGCCATTGCGGTAATCATTGACAGTTTGGCCCGTCAAAGCCGTGTTTCTCATGGTAAAGCGTAACGTTATCGTTAAGGAGTAAATTAATGAATACTAATTTGGAAGGAAAAGTAATAGCGATAACGGGCGCAGCGTCTGGTATCGGCTTGGCTTGTACAAAAGCGTTTATTGCAGAGGGTGCAGACGTGGTGCTTATTGACCGGTCGGCAACGGCGCTTGAAAAAGTTTGTCAAGAATTGGGTGATAAGGCTATTCCTCTGGTCGTGGACCTTATGAAAAAAGAAGAAGTGAATAGCATGCTAGAGCGTATTTTAGCGCTAACCGGTGGCCGCTTGCATGCTTTTCATGCGAACGCCGGCGCCTACGTGGGGGGTGTTTTCGCGGATGGCAACCCTGATGAGTGGGATCATATGCTGAACCTAAACATTAACTCTGTGTTTCGGTCTGTGCATGCGGTCTTACCGCATTTAATCGCTCAAAAGAGTGGCGACATTATCGTGACAAGTTCCATCGCAGGGATAGTTCCTGTCGTCTGGGAGCCTATTTATACCGCGTCAAAACACGCGATTCAGGCATTTGTTCATACACTTCGTCGTCAACTGAGTGTTCATTCTGTTCGAGTCGGAGCTGTTGCTCCAGGCCCTGTTGTTACCGCGTTATTGGATGATTGGCCAAAAGCGAAAATGGAAGAGGCACTGGCTAATGGCAGTTTAATGCAACCAGAGGCGGTGGCCGATTCTGTTGTCTTTATGCTAACGAGACCGGCCAATATTACGATTCGAGATTTGGTTATTTTACCTAACAGTGTGGATTTATAAATGAGTCGCTTAATTCATGACGCATCCGCTTCTTATGTGGTTGGTGTCGACGTTGGAACAGGCAGTGCTCGTGCTGGCTTGTTTGATTTGCAAGGTAATATGTTACATGTCGCTAAACATGAGATTACGACATTTCAAGATGCAAATGCACGGTATGAACAATCGTCCGAAAACATTTGGCAGGCCGTTTGTGCGTGCGTGAACGCGGTTGTTAAAGCGTCGGGATTGCCCGTCGACACTATTGTCGGCTTGTCGTTTGATGCAACGTGTTCAATGGTCGTGATGGGTGAAAACAACCAGCCATTGCCTGTTGGTGAGCACGGTATTACGGATCGTAATGTTATTGTTTGGATGGATCAGCGGGCGACGCAGCAAGCCAGTAAGATTAATGAGCTTGGGCACAGTGTTTTAAACTACGTTGGCAATCGCATCTCGCCAGAGATGCAAACCCCGAAACTATTATGGTTGAAGACACATTTGCCAGAAACGTATCACAGTGCAAAACATTTTTTTGATCTTACCGATTATTTAACCTATCGAGCTTCAGGGTCACAGGCTCGATCTATTTGTACCGTGGTGTGTAAGTGGACGTATCTCGCCCATGAGAGCCGTTGGGACGAATCGTATTTTGACGCCATTGGCCTAGACGATTTATCGGATACTCAATTTGCTAAAATAGGTACCGAGATTGTTGCGCCGGGAACATCCTTAGCACAAGGGTTAACGCCTAACGCGGCAGAACAGCTTGGATTAAAGGCTGGGACGGCTGTGGCAGCAGGATTAATTGATGCCCATGCTGGCGGTGTCGGTTCGCTTGGGGCATTAACGGAAGACGGTATTGCAGCGCCTGCCGAGTGTTTAGCGTATGTGTTTGGTACGTCTGCCTGCACATTGACGACGTCGTCTAAGGCGGTCAATGTGCCTGGCGTTTGGGGGCCGTACTTTTCAGCGATGCTGCCGAGTATGTGGCTGAACGAAGCCGGGCAGTCTGCCGCAGGCGCAGCGATTGACCATTTGGTTTTGATGCATCCTGCATCGATCGACGCGCGATTATTAGCAAAAGAAGCGGGTATTCCATTAAGCGTCTGGCTGTCGAAGCAGGCTAAATTGAAAATACTTACTCTTAGCGATGCGGTTAATCTGGCGGCAGGGGTGCATGTTGTTCCTGAGTTTTTGGGCAATCGTGCACCGTTTGCAGACCCCAATGCTCGGGCGATTATGGCGGGTCTCAGCATGGATAAATCCATTGATAGCCTTGTTGCACTTTATGTCGCGGGTATCTGTGGTCTGGCGTATGGATTGAGACAAATTATCGAAGCTCAGGCAGCACAAGGTTTGAATATCGCTCGTGTTGTCATCAGTGGCGGAGCTGGGCAAGACCCATTAGTTCGCCAGCTCATAGCCGATGCAACGGGGAAAGATGTGGTCGCTCCCAGTGCTGATGAGCCTGTCATGCTAGGAACAGCCATGTTAGCGGCGGTTGCGGCAGGGGCTTATTCGAACGTGGAGGATGCGATGAAAGCAATGTCGTCTTTCGGAGATCGATATTTGCCGGCTGCTGAGGATATTCGTCAATTACATGAGGCGCGATATCTTGCCTTTACTAAGTTGCAAGCCATTGCTCGGGAGCTGTAAACGTGTTGAACGTTACTGAGGAAACGCTATCGAAAATGCTGGACTTGATTATTTTTGACTGCGATGGCGTGTTGGTCGACAGTGAAATTTTGTCTATTGAGGTTTTGCATGATTTGATTCTCAAGCAAGGTGGAAACCTGACGAAGGAGGATGTCATTCAGCAGTTTCAAGGCCGCAGTATGAAGTCGGCCCGGGATGAACTATCTGCATCGCAAGGGGTTGAGCTAACCGACGCCTCTATTACGGAAATGAACGAGTATTTGTTTGCTCGCTTTCAACAAGAGCTGCAACCCGTTTTAGGTATTACCGCGTTTATTGAGTCGCTAAATTTGCCGTATTGTGTTGCATCGTCTTCTCATCCCGAGAGGATTGACGCGAGTTTAACCGCGACGAACCTTCGTCATTACTTTTCAGGAAAGGTGTTTTCATCGACCATGGTTAAAAATGGAAAACCAGCACCGGATTTATTCCTATTGGCCGCTGAAAAGATGGCATTTTCCGCGGAACGTGTACTAGTCATTGAAGACAGTCCTGCCGGCGTTCAAGCAGCGAGAAATGCTGGCATGTTGTCTATTGGACTGACAGCGGGATCTCATGCTAAACACCCAAATCATAGGAAACGGCTTATTGATGCGGGTGCTAATTGGGTTGTGAACAGTTACGACGAAGTCGCGAAAATCATTTGGACGTTATCTTAATGACACTATTGCTAACACAGTTAGTAACCAGTTAAAAACCAAGATAATAAAAATACCTTCATACAAAGTATGAAGGTATTTTTTTGTTTTTACTCATACTGTAGGTTTATTATCGGGCTGGAACAGGGCGATTAATGAGTGCTTCGCCATCACGATTGAATAAGTAACAGTCTTCTTTTTTGATACCGACTTGGATATGTTCTCCGTTGCGAGTGAGGTTCGAGCCGCTGACTTCAATGGTGAGTTTATGCCCTTCGAATTGACCATAAAGATAGGTTAGACCACCAAGGTGCTCAGCCACATCGATATCAATGTTCAGTGTGAGGTCCGCTTCTTGAATGTTTTCTTTTACATGCTCTGGACGAATACCCAGCCTTACCGTTTCATTGACCGAAATTTTGGTGCCGTCTACTTCCAGTTCTAGTTTTTGTCCCGCAATGTCAATAGCGACAAGGTCATTGTTGTCAATGCTCAATATTGTTCCATCGAGAAAATTCATTTTCGGCGAGCCAATAAAGCCTGCGACAAATTCATTGGCTGGGTTGTGATAAAGCTCTAATGGTGAACCAACTTGCTCTACATTACCAGCGCGCAATACGACGATTTTGTCAGCCAGTGTCATGGCTTCAACTTGGTCGTGTGTCACGTAAACCATGGTGGCTTTGAGTTTATTGTGAAGCTGGGCGATTTGGATGCGCATGTCGACGCGCAGCTCGGCGTCTAGGTTAGACAGCGGTTCGTCAAACAAGAAAACCTCTGGCTGACGAACAATGGCGCGACCAATGGCCACACGCTGACGCTGTCCTCCAGACAATTGTTTTGGTTTGCGGTCCAATAATTCGTTAAGTTGCAAAATATTGGCGGCATTAGACACTTGTTCCTTGATTTTCTCAGGAGCGACGCCGTTCATGCGCAAACCGAAGCTCATGTTTTCTTCGACCGTCATGTGAGGGTAGAGCGCATACGACTGGAATACCATGGCCACACCGCGATCGGCAGGCGCAACGTTGTTCATGTTGACGTCGTTGATTTCAAGTTTTCCGTCGGTAATGTCTTCAAGTCCTGCGATTAAGCGCAGTAGCGTGGATTTACCACATCCAGATGGACCCACAAAGACCACAAACTCCCCGTCTTTTAGATCCAGATCAACACCATGAATGGTTTCAATATCTTGAAACCGTTTGATGACGTTTGTTAGTTTTATCGTCGCCATAATGGATTTTCCTATGCTAGTTAGAGGCCATGGCCCCCATTCGGATGGATACTTTCTTACAAGCGTCTTTGACCAATGTTTGAAAGTGTTGAAAGCGTGCGTCGTCTACTCGAAATTTTGGCGCAGTAATACTCAGCGCTGCAATGGGTTCGTTTCTGTGATTTAGAATGACAGAAGCCGCGCATTGAATACCTTCTTCGTGCTCTTCTAAATCTAAGGATATCTTGCTTTTACGAATTTCTATGAGTGCTTTTCTTAGCGTAATTTCGTCAATCAAAGTCGTTTCTGTGTGTTTGATGAAGCTTTGTGTTCTGATCGCTTCGGCCAATAAATCTTCGCTGAGAAACGCCATCATGGCTTTGCCGACACCCGTGCAATACGCTGGGCCTTTTTTGCCAACGGCGGAAAAAAGTCGCAAGCTTTTCTGGCTTTCCAGCTTATCGATGTAAATGACTTCCCCTCGATCAAGCACCGCAAGGTGAATGGTTTCACCAGTTTCGTTCCATAAATGTTTCATTTGATCCGCGGCAATGTCACGTACGTCTATTTTCGACCAGGCTTGATGGGCCAATTCCAATAAACCGTAGCCCGGATGGTAGAGCTGTGTCACTTCGTCAAAGCGTATCAGACCTTTCTCTGTCAGTGACGTTAGCGTTCGATGCGCAGTGGCTTTAGGTAAATCGGTTTTATCGACTAAATCGGCAAAGCGTAATGGCACAGGCGTCATACAAACTTCTTGCAACAGGCTGAGTGCTTTGTCCAGCGATGAACCTCCGCTCTTAGTTTCTACGTCTGCCATTGTTATTTTTCCTTGTTTATTTAGAGGTTGAATTGACCGTAATGATGCGGCTATGAAAAATGTTCTAAATTGAGTATTGCAAAAAATGGAACTTTATTCCATTATTTTATTAGGCGAGTTATCTGCTTTACGTTCAGGTAACCGATGGGACAATAAATTTATTAATAAAAATAAGAGGTGTGTGAGCCATGCAGAAATTGCATAGCAGACAACAACAATGGATGCCGGCTTTATTCTTAGCACCAGCGGTCATCATGTTTGTGGTCTATGTTATCTTTCCTATTCTCCAGAGTATCTGGTTGAGCTTTTATGAATGGGATGGCATTGGTGAAAAAACCTTTGTCGGGTTGAGTAACTATGTTGAGTTGTTCGATGATTACCAATTTTGGGTTGCATTAAAAAACAATCTTTATTGGATGGTTTTCTTCATGTTGGCCCCGCCGATTGGTTTGGCTATTGCCTTATTTCTGAATCAAAAAGTCATGGGTATACGCCTTGTTAAATCCATGTTTTTCTTCCCATTTGTTATTTCGCAAGTCGTCGTCGGTTTAGTGTTTTCTTGGTTCTACGACCCTTCATTTGGCTTGTTTAATAAGGCGATTGGCTTGTTTGGTGTGGAGCCGGTAGCGGTGTTGTCTGATGAGAATTGGGTGACATTTGGCATCATAGTCGCGGGGCTTTGGCCGCAAATTGCGTACTGCATGATCTTGTATCTCACCGGTTTAAATAATCTCAATCCAGATCAAATTGAAGCCGCACGTTTGGATGGCGCACATGGCTGGAAAATGTTGCGCCATGTGATTCTTCCTCAGCTAAAACCAGCCACTTTTATTGCAATTGTTGTGACGGTGATTGGTGCGTTACGTAGCTTCGACCTTGTGGCGACCATGACCAGCGGCGGACCGTTTGGCTCGTCCAGTGTGCTGGCTTATTTCATGTATGAGCAGTCCATCTTTAATTATCGCGCAGGTTACGGCGCGGCTATTGCGACTGTGTTGTTCCTGATTATGGATATTTATATTGCCTACTTCTTGTGGCGCATGCTGAAGAGTGAGAAAGCCTAATGTTTCCTACGCCTATTGAAAAAAGATCGTTACCTTTTAATTTGAGTTATCGAGTTGCCGTGTGGATTTCGCTGTTCCTTTGGTTGCTGCCACTGCTGGCTGTTTTGTTGACTTCTGCGCGCTCAACCGCCGACATTAACGCCGGTAATTACTGGGGCATTCCGTCTGAATGGATGCTGTTTGAAAACTACACCATGGTGTTCACCGAAACGCCGATGTTTCGGTATTTGTTGAACTCCATTTTGATCACAGTGCCCGCAGTGATTGGCGCGGTGGCCTTGTCTACCTTGGCGGGTTACGCGCTAGCCAAGTTCAAGTTTCGTGGCAATGTTGCTCTATTCGCGGCTTTTATTGCGGGGAACTTTGTACCTTTTCAAATCCTGATGATTCCAGTACGAGATTTAACCATCGGTATGGGGTTGTACGACACCGCATCGGGTTTGATTCTGTTTCATATCGCTTTTCAAACCGGTTTTTGTACCTTGTTCATGCGTAATTTTATTGTTGGCTTACCGGATGAATTGATCGAAGCCGCACGCGTAGAAGGCGTGAGTGAATGGCAGATTTTCTGGCATGTCGTTTTGCCTTTGGTACGTCCTGCTTTGGCGGCGTTGTCGGTGTTGATTTTTACCTTTATCTGGAATGATTATTTCTGGGCGTTGGTGTTGGTACAGAGCGATGAAGTACGTCCTATTACCGCCGGCATCAGTGCGTTAAAAGGTCAGTGGATGGCGTCTTGGCAGTTGATTGCAGCGGGTTCCATCATCGCTGCGTTACCACCGGTTATTCTATTTTTCGCCATGCAACGTCACTTTATTGCGGGCTTAACATTGGGCGCGACGAAAGGGTAATCATGATGAAAAATAATGTAAACATGAACTTTTACCGCCAAGATCAGCAGGGCAAAACGCTGGTAGTGGCTTGCCCAGAACAGGGTGCGCCGGAGTTGGTGTTTTTTGGTGATGCATTGCCTGCCAATACGGATTTACCGAATTTATATCTATCTAAGCAAATGGCGACGCCACAGGCCATGATTGATCAGCCAGCACCAATGAGCCTGATCCCAGAAGCGGGGCGAGGTTGGTTGCAATCGCCCGCTATGGAAGCCAGCGCGGAAGATCGCCCCGTGTGGGCGGCGTGTTGGTCATTAATCGACGTGAATGAATCCCAAACCGGTTTGGTGATTCGTTTAGAAGACAAAGTGGCTCAGCTTTCAATAACGCTAAACATTGGCTTGTTGTCATCTGGCGTGTTGCGTCAACAGTTGACCTTGACCAATCAAGGTCGTGGCGATGTGGTGGTTCAGCGTTTGGCGTGTACTTTGCCCGTGGCGAGTCATTTTGTTGAACGCATGGGGTTTTATGGCCGTTGGTGCCAAGAGTTTCAGCAAGAGCGCAGCGACTGGCAGTCGACTTGGCTGCAAGAAAATCGCAATGGCCGTAATTCTCACGCCAACTTTCCAGCGGTGATTGTCGGCGAACAAGGTTTTGGCGAACAGCAAGGCGAGCTGGTCGGTGCGCATTTAGCGTGGAGTGGAAATCACAGATTAAAAGCCGATTACACAATAGAAGGCCATCGTTATTTACAGGCGGAAGCCTTGTATTTGCCGGGCGAGATCGTCTTGTCGACAAATGAAACGCTTTTTACACCAGAATTATTGGCCAGCCACAGCTCAGTGGGTTTGAACTTGATGAGTCAGTTTTTTCATCAAGAAGCTCGCCAGCGTTTGCAGCTTACGAAACCTCGTCCTGTGCATCTCAATACGTGGGAAGCATTCTATTTTGATCACGATATGACTCAACTGAAAGCCTTGGCAAAAACCGCGGCAGACGTGGGCGTGGAGCGTTATATCCTCGATGATGGTTGGTTCCGTGGTCGTGATCATGACAAAGCGGCGTTGGGCGATTGGTTTGTAGATGAAACAAAATACCCAGACGGTTTGATGCCGCTGATCCGTTACGTCAAAGACGATCTCGGTATGGAATTTGGTTTGTGGTTCGAGCCCGAAATGGTCAATCCAGATTCCGATCTATTTCGTGCGCATCCTGATTGGGCGTTGCAATTACCTCAATACGACGCGGTATTAGCACGAAATCAATTGGTACTGAACCTCGCCAAACCAGAAGCCTATCAATATATTCGTGAACGCTTGTTTGTCTTGTTTACGGAGTATCCGATTGATTACGTGAAATGGGACATGAATCGAGATTACACCCAACCAAGTGGTGACATTGCGCCACAAGCCCATGCCCAAGTGAATGCTTTGTATCGATTGCTGGATGAGATCAACCAAGCGTTTCCAGACATGGAAATCGAAAGCTGTTCGTCCGGCGGCGCGCGAGTGGATTTTGGTATTTTGAATTACACCAAGCGTTTTTGGGCGTCCGATTGCAACGACGCATTAGAGCGCCAGAGCATTCAGCGGGGTTTTAGTTATTTCTTTCCGCCCGACGTCATGGGGTCACATATTGGCCCAGATAAAAGCCATACCACCAGCCGAATTCACGGTGTGGCGTTCCGAGCGGGTACAGCCATGTTGGGACATTTGGGCATCGAATGGAACTTACTCGACGCGAACGAAGCGCAAAAATCGACGCTTGCGAATTGGTTGTCTCATTACAAACAGCATCGTGACATTTTACACAAAGGCAATAACTGGCGTTTACCAAGCGCCGATGGGCGTGCACAAACGCAATGGGCATTGAGCGAAGACCGTATGCAAGGTTTGGCGGTTTACAGTCAACTTAGTATGCCAAAACAAGCGCAAACCTTACCGGTGCGTTTGCCTAATTTATTGCCTGAACAGCATTATCGAGTTGAGGTGTTAGAACACAGTCCATTGCCAGGCCACCTTATGAAAGCCTTACCGGCATGGTGGAAAAAAGACCTTATTTTGAACGGTGCGAGCTTGAGTCAGGTTGGGTTGCAGCTGCCCATTTTAGACCCTGAATCCCTTATTTTATTAAGTATCCAAGCTGTGCCTATGACGGAGAATATCTGAATGAGCAATGACAATATTGAAGATAAAAAGAAAGATAAAAAACCATTACGCAGTCAACAGTGGTACGGAAAACTAGACAAAGACGGCTTTATTCATCGCAGCTGGATGAAAAACCAAGGCTTGCCAGATCACAGCTTTGACGGTCGTCCTATCATTGGTATTTGCAATTCGTGGAGCGAACTGACGCCGTGCAATGCGCACCTTCGTGAATTGGCAGAATACGTGAAACGCGGTGTATGGGAAGCGGGCGGTGTGCCACTTGAATTCCCTGTGATGTCATTGGGTGAAACACAAATGAAACCGACCGCTATGTTGTTTCGTAATTTGATGAGCATGGATGTCGAAGAATCCATGCGCGCTTACGGCATGGACGGCGTTGTGTTATTGGGCGGTTGCGACAAGACCACACCAGCGCAATTAATGGGCGCGTGTTCGGTCGATTTGCCAACCATCGTTGTGTCGTCTGGCCCTATGTTGAACGGTAAATATCGCGGTAAAGACATTGGTTCTGGCACAGACGTTTGGAAATTCAGTGAAGCCGTACGCGGCGGCAAAATGAGCCTAGACGAATTTATGCGTGCCGAATCGGGCATGTCTCGCTCGCGTGGAACCTGTATGACCATGGGCACCGCGTCGACCATGGCGTGCCTAGTGGAAGCTTTGGGCATGTCGTTACCTGAAAACGGTACTTTGCCAGCGGTGGACGCGCGTCGTCAGGCGTTGGCGCACATGACTGGCGGGCGTATTGTCGAGATGGTCAAAGAAGACCTTAAACCCTCTGACATTCTGACCAAATCTGCTTTTGAAAATGCCATTCGTGCGAATGCGGCGATTGGCGGTTCCACCAATGCGGTGGTGCATTTATTGGCGATTGCCGGACGAGTTGGGGTGGATTTGACCCTAGACGATTGGGATCGCATCGGGGCAGAAATCCCTTGTTTGGTGGATTTAATGCCATCGGGTCGCTTCCTCATGGAAGATTTTCATTACGCGGGCGGTTTCCCCGCCTTGATCCAGCGCTTGAGTCATCTGTTTGATATGACGACGAATACCGTTTGTGGCGCGAGCTTGGGCGAGATCACCGAAGGCGCGGAATGTTTTAACGAAGACGTTATTCGTCCTCTTGATAATCCCTTACGAGCCAATGCCGGCATTGCGGTATTGCGCGGTAATTTGTCACCACAAGGGGCGATTATTAAACCAAGCGCGGCGACGCCAGAATTACTGCAACACACCGGCAAAGCCGTGGTGTTTGAAAATATCGAAGACTACAAAGCGCGTATCGATACGCCGGAATTGGACGTGGATAAAGATTCTATTTTGGTTTTAAAAGGCTGTGGGCCAAAAGGCTATCCGGGCATGCCAGAAGTCGGCAACATGGCCTTGCCAAGTAAGTTATTAGAACAAGGTGTTACCGACATGGTACGCATCAGTGATGCACGCATGAGCGGCACCGCGTTTGGCACCGTCGTGCTGCATGTGGCACCGGAATCCACCATGGGTGGGCCATTGGCGTTGGTACAACACGGTGATGAAATTACCCTTGATGTAGAAGGACGTGGTTTGCATTTGCACATCACGGACGAAGAAATGGCACGCCGTAAAGCCGCATGGCAACCAGAAAAAAGTGATTACCATCGCGGTTACGCAAAATTGTACCTCGATCACGTAATGCAAGCCGATCAAGGTGCTGACTTGGATTTCCTCGTCGGCAGCAGTGGCTCGAAAGTGAGTCGGGAGTCCCATTAATGATAAATAATAAAAACATGACAATTTATCCCAGCTTGGCCGGTCGCCATGCGCTGGTAAGTGGCGGGGCGTCCGGCATTGGTGAAGCACTGGTGCGAGCGTTGGCGCAGCAAGGTTGTTTGGTGAGTTTTTTTGATATCGACCAAGCGGCAGGTGATGCGTTGGCAAAAGCGTTGAATGCGCAGGGTTATCAGGCGCATTTTGATCTGGTGGATTTGACGCATATCGAGACGCTGAAAGACACCATTCATGGTCGCATATCGGCGTGGGGTGCGATTCGAATCTTGGTGAATAACGCGGCGAATGATCATCGTCATACGTTGCAAGAACTGACGTCGGAACAATTTGATCAATGTATGTCGGTGAATTTGAAACATCACTTCTTTGCTGCACAAGCGGTGGCCCCAGCGATGGCGGCAGCCGGTGGCGGCAGTATTATTAACATGAGTTCCAATTCCTGGATGCTTGGGTTAGCGGGTTATCCGGGGTATGTCACGGCAAAAGCGGGCATTTCTGGTTTAACAAAAGGCTTGGCTCGTGAGTTGGGCGCGCAAAAAATTCGTGTCAATACGGTGTTGCCCGGTTGGGTGATGACGGAAAAACAAAAGCGATTGTGGCTAACGCCAGACGCCGAAGCAGAGTTAATGACGCAGCAATCATTGAAAGAAAAAATTGAGCCGGAAGATGTGGCGGATTTGGTGTTGTTCTTAGGCGCAGACGACAGCCGGATGATTTCTGGACAAAGTCTGGTGGTTGATGGAGGACGTTTGTAATGACCTCCTCAAAAACGATTTCACCGACTATTAGTGACAGCGCGAGCTTTATCGCGGTCGATTGGGGAACCACCAATTTACGTGCCTTTTTGATGAGTCAAGATGGTGACATTCAGGCACGACGTGACAGTGACCAAGGTATGTTGAAGCTTGATATGTCGGAGTTCGAAGCCGTATTAGCCGATTTATTAGGCGACTGGTTAACACCCAATTTACCCATTTATATGTCGGGCATGGTCGGTAGTCGTGGTGGTTGGCAAGAAGTGCCGTACTTACATTGCCCGATAAAGCTCAGTGATTTGTCAAAAAATCTGCATTGGTTAAAAACCGATTTGCCTAATCCCATTGCGATTGTTCCCGGTTTGCAAGGAAAAGGCATCGCGAGGTATCACGATGTGATGCGTGGTGAAGAGACACAATTATTAGGCGCAATGGATTGGTTGGAAGCGCAGGGTCGGACCGAGGAAGCCCCTGTTTTTTGTTTGCCCGGAACACACTGCAAATGGGTGCAAATCCAAAACGGCCATGTGACACAATTTTCGACTTCGATTACGGGTGAGTTGTTTGCGCGTCTCAACGATGAATCCAGTTTGGTCAAAGGGCTGCCTAAGTCGGATGAGTTAAACGAAAGCGCGTTTAATCAAGGTGTATTGGCCAGCCAACAAAACGGTGGCATTTTGCATCACTTGTTTAGTGCTCGCAGTCGATTTGTGTGCGGTGAATTGGCCGCCGATGAAGTGAGAGATTATTTGTCGGGCGTGGTGATTGGGCATGATGTGAATGACACTTTACTGGCGTTCGAGTCGGCGTCACTGAGCACGCCAGAAAGCCCGGTTGTTATTGTCGGAAGCAAAGCATTAAGCGCACGTTATGCGTTGGCGTTGGCTTCTCGTCATCTTAAATCTGAGTTTTTAGACGCCAGCGAGGCGAGTATTCGCGGCTTAAAACGTTTGGCGAATAAAGGAGCGAAATGAACATGACACATTCTTTTGATGCACTGATGCAAGAGTTTCCCATGGTGGCCATTTTACGAGGCATTCGAAAAGACGAAGTGGTTGAGCATACCCGTGTTCTGATTGACGCGGGCTTTCGTTTGATCGAGGTGCCGCTGAATTCGCCAGAACCGTTTGTCAGTATTCGCTTGTTGCAAGAGACCTTTGGTGATCAGGCGGTGATTGGGGCGGGGACGGTATTGACCATGGCGCAATTAACCGAATTGGTTGCCACGGGTGCAAAATTAATGGTGTGTCCACACACGGATCCAGAACTGATTAAAGCCGCGAAAGTGGCGGGGTTGTTCGCCATGCCGGGTTTCTTTACCGCGAGTGAAGCATTTGCGGCGCTGCACGCGGGCGCAGATGCGGTGAAATTATTTCCGGCAGAAGCCTTGCCAACGATCAATGTGGTGAAAGCCTTAGGCGCGGTGATTCCAGCCGACACTTGGTTGTGTCCGGTTGGCGGCGTGACACCAGACAATGTGGCCGATTATTTTAATGTGGGCGCGCGAGGCTTTGGCTTGGGTTCTGCCTTGTACAAAAAAGGGCAATCCGTGGAAACGACGAAGGCCAATGCACAGGCTTTTGCGGCAGCTTGGAAGGCTTTTCAAGTTGGTGCTGTAAACTAGAAAAAAGGCAACGAGGAGAATAAAAATAATGAAGCAAATCAGTACTCAGCGCCATCAATTAGCGGAAGGGCCATTTTGGAGCCAAGCCGAGCAAGCCTTATATTGGGTCGACATTCCCGCTTGCCAAGTGTGGCGTTGGCACCAAGCGTCGAATGAGACCCAACATTGGACACTGCCGAAAAAAGTCTCTGCGGTGTTTACCACTCAGAGCGATCGTCTGTTAGTCGCTCTGTCTGATGAAATTGCGTATTTAGATAAAACCACGGGCGAGTTAGAACACCTGTGCGATTTAGACACCGATATTGCTGGCAATCGAAGTAACGACGCTAAGTGCGACCCGAATGGTGTGCTTTGGGTTGGCACTATGGACGACGCCGAAAAGGTCGCGTCGGGTCGACTGTGGAAAATCACACCCGAAGGCAAAAAAACGCTTATGTTAGAAGGCATTGGCATTGCCAATACACTGGCGTGGGACGAGTCACGCGGGCGCTTTTATTTTGGCGATTCCATGACCCGAAAAGTACACGCTTTTCCGTATCCTGAATTTTATGACGTGCGCAAACAGACGCCATTTTTCGAAGTGAAAGAAGGCATTGGCGCGGACGGTTCTTGTCTCGATGCCGACGATTGTTTATGGAATGCAAACTGGGATGGTGCTCGCATTGTGCGCTATAGCCCTGATGGCGAAGTACTACAAACGATTGAATTGCCTTTTTCTAAGCCAACGTGTTGTGTGTTTGGCGGCGAGAATGGCATGACCTTATTTATCACGTCGGCCAGTGTGGCAACGAATGATGAAACGTTGGCGAATCAACCGTTGGCAGGTCATGTGGTGGCGATCGATTTAACCAAAATGAACATTGCCGGTGCGCCAAGCCAGCCTTTCGCAGGAGCATAGAAGATGAAATTAGGCGTTTGTTATTACCCTGAACATTGGCCAAAAAGCCGTTGGGTGGAAGATGCGCAGCATATGCAGCGCATTGGCATTGAATACGTTCGTATTGGCGAGTTCAGCTGGAGCACGATTGAACCAGAACCCAATGAGTTGCATTGGCAATGGTTGGATGAATCATTAGACATTCTTCACGCTCATGGCTTGAAAGTAATTTTAGGCACACCTACTGCGACACCGCCAAAGTGGCTGGTGGATCGTCATCCTTCTATGTTGGCAAAAGACGAGCAGGGGCGAGTGCGAGGCTTTGGCTCTCGTCGGCATTACACATTTGCCAGTCTGGAGTATCGAGAAGAGTGCCACCGAATAGTGACGTTAATGGCCGAGCGCTATGGTCAACATCCTGCCGTGGTGTCTTGGCAGACCGACAATGAATACGGCTGTCACAACACCATTTTAAGCTATGCCGAAACGGATTTGGTCGCGTTTCGTATTTGGTTGGCAGAGAAATACGGCACGATTGCGGCGCTAAACAAAGCGTGGGGCAATGTCTTTTGGAGCATGGATTATCGTTCGTTCGATGAAATTGAATTGCCGAATTTGACCGTGACCGAAGCGAATCCTTCTCATCGTTTGGACTTTCAGCGTTGTTGTTCAGACCAAGTGGTTGCCTTTAATAAGCTGCAAGTGGCTATTCTGCGAGAGCATTCTGCGGGGCGTGATTTGGTTCATAACTACATGGGCTTTTTTACCGCGTTTGACCATCATAAAGTCGGTCAAGATTTGGATGTGGCGAGTTGGGATACCTACCCACTGGGCTTTTTGGATCAAGAAGCCATTTATACCGAAGAAGAAAAGCACGCGTATTTACGGGTTGGTCATCCTGACTTTGGCGCGTTTCATCATGATTTGTATCGTGGGTGTGGAAAAGGCCGTTTGTGGATCATGGAGCAACAACCAGGCCCAGTGAATTGGGCGCCACATAACCCAACGCCGGCAAATGGCGCCGTGCGTTTATGGACGTGGGAAGCCTTTTCTCATGGTGCGGAACTTGTCTCGTATTTCCGTTGGCGTCAGGCGCCTTTTGGGCAAGAACAAATGCACGCGGGTTTATTGCGACCGGATGCACAAGAAGCCGAAGCCGCACAAGAAGCCGCTTTAGTTGCCGCGGAAGTGAAGGTGTTGGCGGAATCCTTGGGGCTGGATGCTGAAGCGTTGATGTCTTTGCCGAGCGCAGGGAAAGTCGCGTTAATGTTTGATTACGACGCTTGTTGGTCGCTGGATATCCAGCCTCAATCCCGCGCTTATCGTTATTTATTCTGGTGTTATCGCTTGTATGAAGCCCTGCGTGAGCTTGGCTTATCTGTCGACATTATTCCCAGTGATGCGTCTTTGGATACTTATGAGTTGCTGGTTTTACCGGCACAGGCGCATGTCTCCTCAGGGTTACAGGCAAGGCTGAATACATTTAAAGGCGTGTTGCTAGCGGGACCTAGAACGGGCAGCAAAACCGATAGCTATCAAATTCCTGACAACCTTGCACCAGGGCCGTTGGCGAGTTTATTACCGCTGACAGTAGAGCGTGTTGATGCGTTACCTAATCACACTCAGCCAGCAGTATCTGGCCGTTGGGGCGCGGGCAATCTAATGCATTGGCATGAACAAATTAAAACGACACTGCCTTGTTTGTTAAAAGATGATGGTGGCAACCCTGTGTTGATGGGAGAAGGGCGTCATTTTTACCTTGGTTCTTGTATCGACAATGGCTTATTAAAAGCGAGTTTGAGCAAATTGGCAGATCTCGCAGAGCTAACGACTCAATATCTACCTAAAGGCGTTCGAGTTCGTGAACGTGGCAAGGTTATTTTTGCCTTTAATTACGCGTCTCATGAGGTGTTTTTTGAACCAGAAGGGGCTGAGTTGATCATTGGTCATCGTCATTTAGCGGCGGCTGGAGTGTCGATTTGGAAAAAGTGTTAAAAAAGCTAAAAATAAAATGGAACTTAGTTTCTTTTATTGATTATGCGTTAAAATTGATTAATAATGAAACCTAGTTCCAATTAATAAAATAAAAAGAGGGCTTAGTTAAATGAAAAAAATCCAATCGTTATTAGTCGGTGCCATGGCATTGACCGCGGTTTCCATGGCGAATGCTGGCACCTTGGTGATCAACTCAGATCAAGCGGATCCAGCGCCGAAAAAAGCATTTGCTGAAATCGTGCAAAAATTTGAAGGGGAAAACCCGGATATCACCGTCAAATACAATTTGTATGACAAAGAAGGTTATAAAACCGCCATCCGTAATTGGTTGTCGACCAGTCCACCAGATGTTGTTTTCTGGTATGCGGGCAATCGTATGAAGGCGTTTGTTGATCGCGGTTTGTTTGAAGACGTGAGCGATGTTTGGAAAAAAGAAGATCTGAAAACAAACATGCCCTCTGCCACACCGGCGATGACGATCAATGATAAACAGTGGGGTATTCCTTACACTTATTATCAATGGGGTATTTATTATCGAAAAGACATTTTTGATACGTTAGGACTTTCTGAACCAAAAACATGGGATGAATTTCTCGCGGTCAACGCCAAGCTAAAAGCCAATGACATCGCGCCCATTGCGATTGGTACTAAGTATTTGTGGACCGCTGCGGGTTGGTTCGATTATTTGAATATGCGCACCAATGGTTTGGATTTTCATATTGATTTAATGGATGGGAAAATCCCTTACACGGACCCTCGTGTTCGTAAAACGTTTGAACACTGGAAGGTATTGGTGGATAACGGTTACTTCCTAGAAAATCATGCGTCTTATTCTTGGCAAGAAGCACAACCATTTATGTACAACGGCAAAGCGGCAATGTATTTAATTGGTAACTTTATTGCGCCAAACTTCCCAAAAGAGCTTGATGGAAAAATGGGTTTCTTCCAGTTCCCGCAAATTGATCCAGCGGTTGGTATGGCAGAAGACGCGCCAATGGATACGATTCATATTCCAGCGAAAGCAGCGAACAAAAAAGACGCACGTAAATTCTTAGAGTTTATGGCGCGTGCTGACAATCAGACTTTGGTGAATGCGGCGTTATTGCAAATTCCACCGCATAAAAAAGCCCATGCGCCTGATAATTACTTTTTAAACAAAGGCGTAGAGATGTTGAATAATTCGTCTGGTACGGCTCAGTTTTATGACCGTGATACGGACCCAAGCATGGCGCAAGAAGGTATGAAAGGCTTCCAAGAATTCATGGTAAAACCTGAGCGTCTTGATGCAATCTTGAAGCGTCTTGAAGGTGTGAGAAAGCGTGTTTTTAAATAACGGGTAATACAGATCATCGCCTTTAGCGGTGTGAATTCGAGGTTATGTTATTTCAAAAACCAGCTTCAACTTATTGAAGCTGGTTTTTTGTTTGTTGTGTATTTGTCCTAGAAAAAAATCAAGTGGTAAAGACGGTGAATCTGAGTGCTTGTTTATTCTTCTTTTATTAGGGGAGGTGGGAAAAAGTGATACTGGTGGCACTTTAGGTTTAATCTTTGGTTGGTCTATGGTCTAATTTTTCTAAATAAATATCTTATTAGGAATAATATTATGTCGCTTAAAACCTCACTTTCTTTCGCTTTAGTGGTAACCGCCGCCTCCACATCCAGTTATACCTTGGCGTATGACGACTATTGCACACCTAAGTTAGATGCCTACCTAAAAAACACTCAAAAAACCGTTGATTCTAAGTACATTTCAGAACGCCAAAGAGATGTCGCTCAAAAAATCCTTGATAAGGTGAAGGCGAGCCGTAACGAGACAAAAGACTGTGTGCTAATCGATAAGCTGTTGCCGTAATTATTACTAACTTTTCATAGCAGAATGGGCTTTTTCTGATATGTTTTAATGTATCGAGTAATTGGCATTGGTGCTTTACTCACAGTATTTGAAAATGTGATGAGATGGAGAAGCTGAATGGGTAAATTAGAGGCGGCTTTAAAAGTCGCTAAATCTCTTATGAGAATGCCTTGCGCTGGCCTCGTTTTTCAAGATGGTAAGGTCCTGTATTCGGGAGAGGTTACTGGTCTTAAATGGGACGACTTTTCTCGTGGGCTTTCTTACACACAGCTGTTGTCTTCTTCTCGCTTTCTTGATGTTCAAAGTGCGCCCTCTGTCCCTTTGGCTTTTTCTAATTTTCCTTGTTTATCCAGTGTGATTGTTGAACCTTTAGCACGTTATAAGGCGAGTTTGTTTTTTTTAAGCGATGAGCCTTCTTTACTGGAGGCTGCTGATCTAGAAGAACACATGACTACCTTGCTTGATTTGTTCTCGACTTTATTAGAAACCACGTCGCCACCTCCAGAAGCGGGTCAGGCACTTATTAGTTACAAAGACTTAATTCGACTAAACAATAACGTGCCCGTTTTAATCGCATTGGTGAATAAAGATCTTCGTTATGAGTTTATCAATGACACTTACGAGCAGCGTTTTTCAATACAGAAAGACAACGTAGTAGGTAGGCATGTGAAGGAACATATTCCTTTTGATAGTAACCCAACCATTAAAGCTAGGTTTGAAGAAACGTTACAAGGCAAGCCTTCGCGCTTTCAATATGAAGTGCGTCAAGGTAGTGATAATGAGCTGAGGTTCATTGGTGCGTATTGTGTACCCCGTATAGATCAAGGCGAAGTGACAGGGCTGTATTTGTGTATGCAAGATGTCACTGCACAACGAAGAACGCTGCATACTTTAAAATGCTTACATGAAGTGACGGCAAACACTTGTTTGTCATTAGATGAAAAGTTGCAGCGTATTTTACAGGTTGGCGCTGAACAGTTTGCTTTACCCATTGGGCTGATTAGTTCAATAGAAGGTGAGTCCTATCGTGTTGAATACAGCCATACTCCTAACGGTGAGGTGCTTCCTGGTGCCGTATTCGAGTTAGGCAATACATATTGTGTGCATACGCTTGGAAGTGATTTACCAACGTCTTATTTTCATACCGCTATGAGCGATATCAAAGAGCATCCTTGTTATCAAAATTTTGGCTTAGAAGCGTACATAGGTATTGTTGTTTATGTTGGCGGAAAACGGTGGGGGACGTTGAATTTTTCAAGCCCGAATCCGAAGAAAAAAGCGTTTGGTGACGATGACTATGAAGTGATGAAGTTGCTTGCTCAGTGGGTTGGTAATGAAATCACTCGACAGCAGAGTGAGGTAAAACTAACAGGGGCTGAGCGCCAGCAACGTCTCATTTTAGAGGCGGTCCATGAGGGAATATTTGGTGTAAATAACGAAGGTGTTATTACCTTCGCTAATTCGGCTGCGTGTAAAATATTGGGCTATTCTTTAGACGAGTTACTGAATAACACCTTGTTTACGTTGCTTTCTCATCGAGATGAGAATGGTGCTCTTTACTCTTCAGAATTAAGCCCTATACATAAAACATTGAAAACCGGTGAAAGTAGTCAGGCTCGTGGCGAATATTTTGGCCGTAATGGTGATGTTTCTTTCGTGTGTGAGTATACCTGTATTGCGATGCGGTCAGAGCAGGGCGATGTGGAAGGCGCTGTTATTTCATTCCAGGATAGAACTGAGCAAATGGACGCTGAGTCTGAATTTCACGAACAGAAAATGCTTTTTGAGTCATTGTTTTTGAATGCCCCTGAGGCCATTGTCATGGTAGGGAATGACCGTAAAATTAAAATGATTAACCCTGCCTTTACGGAATTGTTTGGTTACGATCTTGATGACGTTTTGGAAGAAAGCACTAAAATGCTGTACGCCAATGAAAGTGATTTCATAAAACGAGGTAGCGCTTATGGCGATGACCCAAAAAGTGTCTTAAATCGTTATAGGGTTAGTTACAAAAGTAAGCAGGGTCATATTATTCATACTGAAACGATTGGCAGTATGGTGCCTAATCCTGACGGCGGCTTAGGAGGGTACATTGGCCACATTCGTGATGTTAGTGAGCGCTTAGAAGTCGAGCAAAAAATGATCGACACTAATTTGCGCTTGTCTATTGCTGCCGATGCGGCAGGCATTGGTGTGTGGGAACTTGATTTAGCCGATCATACACTTCATTGGGATGATTGGATGTACCGCCTGTATAGCGCAAGCAAAGAAGAGAATGTATCCCCACTCCAAATTTGGGAAGCGTGCGTTCTTCCAGAAGATAAAGTTCGATTAGAAAAGGTCTTAGCTCTTCTAGAGGAGGATGTTGTAAACGGCAAAATAGAAAAAAACATGTCTTCCATTTCTAAGTATTTAGATACGGACTTTAGAGTTGTACGACAAGATGGTCAAAACCGTTATTTGAAGTCTAATGCCGCTGTTGTTTTCGATGAGGCTGGGAAGCCCTCTCGTCTTATAGGGGTCAATATGGATATTACCTCAGGCAAAGAAACGGAAGTTGTTTTACGCGAAGCAAGCAAGCAAGCGATGGCGGCAAGCAAAGCCAAAAGCGACTTTCTCGCGACGATGAGTCATGAAATTAGAACGCCATTAAACGGTGTTTTAGGCATGGCAGAGCTGCTTTCTTCCACAAGGTTAGATTCAGAGCAAAATGAGCAACTGCGAATTTTGAAAGAATCGGGAGAGAGTTTATTAAGCCTTATCAATGATTTGTTGGATTTCTCGAAAATTGAAGCGGGCCATCTTTCTATTGAGAAAATGGATTTTGATTTGGAAAAATCCATTTATGATATTGCACGCTTATTAATGGTTAAAGCGGAAGAAAAAGGCATCGATTTACTGATCGAGTATGATGATAATTGCCCGCGTTTTTTGGTGGGCGATGTTTTTCGTATAAAGCAAATTTTGATCAACTTAATGAGTAATGCGATTAAGTTTACGAATGTTGGTCATGTATTAGTATCAACAAAAGGTGTGGTTAATCAGCAAGGCATCGTATCAGTGACTATTAATGTTACCGATACCGGTGTTGGCGTTGCTAAGGATGTTCAGTCATGTCTATTTGATGCTTTTGTGCAGGCAGACAGTTCAACGACGCGTAAATTTGGCGGTACGGGTCTAGGGCTTGCGATTACCAAGCAGCTGATAGGGTTGATGCATGGTGATATCTCATTGTTAAGTGAATTGGGGGTGGGATCGACTTTTACTGTTCATTTTACTTTGCCAGAAAGTCATGCAATGCCCAAGATAGAAACCGTAGTTAATGAATCCTTGTTGGTAGGTAAGAAAGCGTTAGTAGTTGATGATAATGAGACAAACTTAACTATCTTAAGGAACCAATTAAAATCCTGTGGCATTGATGCGGATATGGACATTAGTCCTGTTGATGCTTTGTTCCATATCAAACAGGCGATAGACAGTGGTGCGCCATACGATATTATTGTTTTAGATTATATGATGCCTGAGTTAGACGGCTTGATGTTGGCTGAATTGATTCGTGTTGAAAGTAAGTCGCTGGTTCAGCCTATTCTATTGATGACATCGTCGGCTGGTGTGTTATCTCAAGAAGAGTTATCTGTCGCGGGTATTAATGTGTGCATTGCTAAGCCTATGGGCGGGGCGTCATTGAAAAAAGGTCTGATATCAGCCCTGTCTTCTGGTTCCATAGGGCAACAGTTTTCTAGTGGGGAGTTGTCTCGATCTGATAATGAGCAAGATAAAAAATTTGATAGCAACGGCGGCGCTTTAAGAAAAGGTGTTATCTTGGTTGTCGAAGATATGAAGGCAAATATGGCAGTTGCCCGAGGTATTTTAACGAAATTAGGCTTTGATGTTTTTGAGGCGGAAGACGGGGCGATTGGTATAGAAAAGTGGGAGGCTCATCATCCGGATTTGATTTTTATGGATTTGCATATGCCGGTTATGGATGGACTTTCTGCAATGCGACGTATTAGGCAGGTTGAGAAAAGCGGTGATGGAAAACGTGTTCCGATTGTCGCGTTGACCGCGGATATTATGCCAGCAACACTATCAGAAGTGCTTCGTGCAGGCGGTGATGGATTAGTACCAAAACCCTTTAAGCAAAAAGAGTTAATAGAGATGTTGGATAAATGGTTGTCAGTTGATCAGTCGTCAGTTGTTGTTTCGGAAGATAAAAGTGAACCGATAGAGACATCTGTTTTTGATGTTCAGTCTAATGAAGTGATTGATGTTCAGTCTAATGAAGTGATTGATGAGTCAGTACTTAATGATTTGAAATCGATTTTGGGTGACGATTATTTATTGTTAATTGACGCATTTTTTAGTGATGCTGATGGCATCATTGATTCTTTTAACAAGATGGTCGAAAAAGTAGATATGCCTGACTATACTTCTGTGTCTCAGCTCTCTCATAGTTTGAAATCGATTAGCCAAAATGTAGGCGCTATGACCTTATCCTCTATGGCAGCTCAGCTTGAATTGGAGAGTCGTCAAGATGACGTGCCGAAATTGCAGGCTAAATTAGGTGCATTAATAGTGATGTACCAGAACGTTAAAAACGAACTTCAGCGCATAGCGGCAGGATTATGAAAGTATTAATTGTTGATGATACAAAAACCGATCGCTTATTACTTAAGCTGCATTTATCGAAGCTGGGTTACGAGGTAATAGAAGCGGCGAATGGACAAGAGGCGATAGAACAATTTGTTGAACATTCGAATGAGCTTGACCTTATTTTAATTGATGTTCAAATGCCGTATATGAATGGGTTTGAAGCAGTAAAATCCATTCGTGAAATACAAGAACAGAAAAAACAAGAGTGGTTACCTGTTATATTTTTAAGCGCCAGTGCTGAAGATACCGATATTGAAGAGGGTATTTTGGCTGGTGGCGATGATTACCTTATAAAGCCAATTAGCCAAAAAGTTCTTTCTGCAAAAATGTTGGCGATGAACCGAATTGCAGGCATGAGACGCCGATTGGTGGAGTCCAATCGTATTCTTAATGAATTAGCGACTACAGACCATTTAACAGGCTCAGCGAATCGTCGTGCCTTTGAGTCTATCCTGGAGCATGAAATGTCTTCTAGTCGCCGTTATGGTAATCGTTTAGCGTGCGCTATTTTTGATTTAGATAAGTTTAAAGTGATAAATGACACTTTTGGTCATGATGCTGGAGACGCTGTTTTGGTTGAGGTGGTTAATCGAATTAAAGCGAATTTAAGAGAAGGTGACACTGTTGGACGCTTAGGCGGAGAAGAGTTTGGTATTATTCTGCCTAATGTTGAGGAGGGTGAAATTCTTGCTGCATTTGACCGTTATCGTTGCATTGTGGCGGATCAGCCAGTCGTACATGACAGTATCAATATTGCAGTTACTGCCAGTATTGGTGTGGCTGTTTATGCAGGAGAGGAAGAGAGTAAAGAGGTTTTGTTGAAGCGTGCAGATGAATCACTGTATGAAGCTAAAGAGACGGGGCGTAATCGAGTCGTTTATCATCCTTAGTTTTTCTTATTCTGTAAATGGGTTCTTTTGTTACTTAAATTTTCAATAAAAAAGCCGAAAATCATTCGATTTTCGGTTTTTTTATGTCCAGCTGATGGCGATTAGTTACGCAACCGCTGCATCTTTACTCTGATTGACTTTCTGGTTCACTGTTGCCAACAGTGCTTGAATGGAAGCAGAAACAATGTCGTTATCAATCGCAACACCGTTAAAACGATCACCATTAATATTAGCCTGAACATAAGCAATGGCTTGTGAGTCGCTGCCGACAGTTAAGGCGTGCTCTTGATACTGAATAATGTCGACACGCATGTTGAAGTGCTTGCCTAAGGCTTCGCTAAACGCAGACAGCGCGCCATTGCCATTGCCTGTTATTCTCACCTTGGTGTCATTGGAGACAAGCTCGGCATTAACCGTATCAACATCATCTTTTGCTAGATCGTATCGACCCAAGTTGTAGGGCGTGGTACCGGTCATAAAGCTGCTTTCGAACAAGTCTTTCATGGATTCAGCATTGACAACACCACCGGCTTGTTCGGCAAATTTCTGGACAATTGGGCTGAATTCAACCTGTAACCAGCGCGGTAATGCCAAGCCAAACTCTTGTTCAAGGGTATAGGCGATACCGCCTTTGCCTGATTGGCTATTCACACGAATAACTTCTTGGTAGCTACGACCCACATCGCGAGGATCAATTGGCAAGTAAGCCACGTCCCAAGGTTTATCGTCGGTCTGGTTGGCCAAGCATTTTTTAATGGCATCTTGATGAGAGCCAGAAAAAGCAGTGAACACTAATTCGCCAGCGTACGGGTGGCGCGGGTGAACTTGTAACAAGGTGCAGGCTTGAACAACACTTATGATGCGGTCCATATCGCCTAATGCTAATTTTGGATCAATGCCTTGGCTGTATATGTTCATGGCCATAGTGACGATGTCCATGTTGCCTGTGCGTTCGCCATTGCCTAACAAAGTACCTTCAATGCGATCTGCGCCAGCCATAATGCCTAGCTCTGCCGCTGCGACACCGCATCCACGGTCATTGTGAGTGTGTAAGCTGACGAACATACAGTCGCGCTTTTTAACGTTGCGGCAGAAGTATTCAATTTGGTCAGCGTAACGATTTGGAGTAGACACTTCGACGGTTGCTGGTAGGTTGATAATTACTTTGTTATCGGGTGTTGGTTGCCAAACGTCCACAACAGCGTCTACCACTTCAATGGCGTAATCAATTTCGGTGCCAGTGAAGCTTTCAGGAGAATATTGGAAAACCCATTCTGTTTCTGGGTGTTTTTTTGCGTGTTCTTTGACACATTTTGCGCCGTCTACTGCAATCTTCTTGATGCCTTCCATGTCCATGCGAAAGACTTGCTCACGCTGTGTTTTTGATGTTGAGTTATAAACATGGACGATGGCTTTTTTAGCGCCTTTTAATGACTCATAAGTACGTTCAATCAACTCTGGGCGTGCTTGAGTTAATACTTGAACATAGACATCGTCTGGCACTTGGTCTTCTTCAATTAACCAGCGAACAAAATCAAAATCTAACTGAGATGCTGCAGGGAAGCCAACTTCAATTTCTTTAAAACCAACATCAACCAATAGAGCGAAAAATTGTTTCTTTTGTTCCACGGTCATTGGTTCTACCAATGCTTGGTTGCCGTCACGCAGGTCAACACTAGACCAGATAGGCGCTTTGGTGATGTCATTGTCAGGCCAAGTGCGATTTTTGATAGCGACGGGTTTAAACGGTGTGTACTTTTTATGGTTGAAAGCTGTGTGGTCAAAAGATGTCATTATCTTTCCCTTCTTCATGTTGTAGAGCGGGTAAGCTCGGTAGTTATTTTATTCACTTGGTTAAGTGTTTTTCAATGTTTCTATCATAGCGAATTTTATTGAGTAAAAGATTGCGTTTTTTTATGGAAATATCATGTTAAATAGCATTATATTGCGTAACGATTATTAAAATTAGCAGCTTAGGGCTATTTATATGGGTCTTGATAAGATTGATTTGAATATTTTGCGGGAATTACAGCAAGATTCTAGCTTAACAAACCAGGAGTTGGCTGATCGTGTAGGCCTTTCAGCATCGCCTTGTTTGCGGCGTGTTAAAGCTCTAGAGGAAAGTGGGGTTATTGATCGAAGTGTTACTTTACTCGATGAAAAGAAACTGGGTTTAAAGTTAACCGCTTTTATACAAATCAGCATGGATCGTCATACCCCTGACCGGTTTGAAGTATTTGAGTCTATGTTGGCATCTTATCCTGAGGTAAAGTCCTGTAATTTGGTGACAGGGCAGTCGGCTGATTATTTATTGGAAGTGGTCGTAGAAGACATGGAGCGTTATCAAGAATTTCTTCTTGGTCGGCTAACGCGTATCGCGGGTGTGACAGGCGTTCATTCGAGTTTTTTATTACGAAGAATCATAAATCGAACTTCACTCCCTCTGGATCATTTGATTTAGGAGGTTATTTCCTTATTTAGCATTGATATTTTAGCTTTTGACCAGATTAATGGGCGTTATACTTGTTAAAGTAAAAAAGTCCCTAGAGAGAAGTAGTTATGAGCGATTTGACAATAAAGCGTCGAGTGATGATCCCAATGAGGGCGGGCGATGTGATGGCCGAATTCATTTCTTTTAACGGAGATGATTCTGGCAAAGAACACATAGGGATATTTTTCGAAGGAAAGCAGGAAAAAACGGATAATAATGTGCCTTTAGTTCGTTTGCATTCAGAATGTCTAACGGGTGATGTCTTTGGGTCTGGTCGTTGCGATTGTGGTGAGCAGCTTGATGAAGCCATTGACCGTATTAATGAAGAAGGTGGTTATATTCTTTATTTACGACAAGAAGGGCGAGGTATTGGTTTATACGCCAAGTTAGAAGCATACGCATTGCAAGACCAAGGCTATGATACTTATCAGGCGAATGAAATGTTGCATTTACCCGACGATGGTCGAGACTTTGGCATTGCTGCCGACATGCTACAAGCGTTAGGTGTTTCAAGCGTTCGTTTATTGACCAACAACCCTGATAAAGCGCAGCAATTGACTGATAATGGCATTGATGTGGTTGAACTGGTTCCAACAAAGGTTCACGTAAATCAGCATAATCGTTTGTATCTAGAAACCAAGGCTAAGCGGAAGTTTCATACATTGAAATTTGACCCTATCTAATTAGAGGTTTGAATCAGAGCGAATGCTTAACATATTGACTGAACGTAAAAAGGCGCTTTGATAAGCGCCTTTTTTGTTTTAGTCGTAGATTCTTTATTTTTTTGGTGCTGGTTTTTTCTTTTTCTTTTTCGCGCTCGGTGAACGAGCTTTTGTCTTTGGTTCAAGTCCTTCAATACGGCCAAATTTAATGTTAGCTTGCATGAATCGCTGAATTTTTTCGATCATCGGTAGGTCATTGATATCGATTAACGAAATGCAATCACCTGGTTCCCCTTCACGAGAGGCTCGTCCAGCGCGATGGATATAGGAATCGGCTTTACGTGGGAGACGAAGGTTGACCACGGTATTGATCTCTGGAAGGTCGATTCCACGAGATGCCACATCGGTTGCCACCAATACTTGCAAGCGCCCGCGTTTCATCTGCTTCATATGTTCGCTGCGATCACCTTGTTTCATTTCGCCGTGTAAACCGTCACACATTAAGCCCATTTTACGGATGCGCTGTACCCAGATATCAACGTGTTCGCGGTTGGAAACAAATAAGACTGCTTGTTGGACACGCTCTTGCATTAGTAGGTGTTTTAAAACGGCTTCTTTGTGTTCTTCGCTGTCAACTCGATAGGCAACTTGTCGAATTTGACTGGGTACGGTTCGAGAAGACTCACCTAAACGGATTTGTTGTGTTTCACTGTTCAGTAAGGCGCTTGCAAAACGCCCCATTTTTTCGCCTTCTAGGGTGGCAGAAAACATGAGGGTTTGGTGCTCTTTTGGTAATTCTTTGGCGATATGATTAATGGCGCTAACAAAGCCCATGTCCAACATGCGATCTGCTTCGTCGATGACGAAGTAAGAGACGTCAGTTAGGTCTAGCCATCGTTTTTCGTCGAGCTCTACTAATCGTCCAGGTGTAGCGACAAGAATGTCGCATGGCTCTGATAATTGTTGTTGTTGCATACCGTAAGGCGTACCACCAATAATAAGGTGAGACTGAATGCGGGTATGTTGTGTTAGTTGCTGTACTACATTAAAAATTTGACGTGCTAGCTCTCGACTTGGCGCCAATATTAATACTTTAGGAGCGGTTGTGGATTGTTCGTCTCGGTCCAGAATATGCTGAATGGCCGGTGCACAGAAGGCAATGGTTTTCCCCGTCCCTGTTGGTGCAGTAGCAAGGAGATCAGAGCCGTCTAAGGCGATCGGAATAGCTTGTTCTTGGATTTCTGTTGGGGTCTCAAAGCCAAGGTCACTTATGGCTCGTTCTATGGTGAAATCCAAATCTAATTCAGCAAATGACATGTAAACTCTCTGTAGCGGGATAAATGGCGCGACCTCTATGATACTCGTAATGAGTATGGACGTATGGCCACTATAAATGGGCTGTATTGTTAATCATGATACCTTGTTTTTAAGGGATTCGAAATCGAAACCTCAGGTGATGCTCTTATAAGTTAGACCCTTTGTACGCTTTGTTCTAAAATACAAAAAAATATTGATAAGAAGGCGCGTTATGCTGCTATCGGATGAGTTAGTTACCACTCAAACAATGAAGTGGGTAAAAGATTTTATTGTGGCGTTAAATGTTTGTCCGTTTGCTAAGCGCGAAGTGGAGAGAGAAAGTATTCGCTGCATGGTTTTGCGATCTAAGAAAATAGATGTGGCATTGGAAGAGCTAATGTCGGAAGTTCAGTGGTTGGATGAACATCCTGAAACAGAGACGACACTGCTTATTTTTCCAACGTTGTTTCAAGACTTTCATCGTTATTTAGACTTTGTTGAAGCGGCTGAAAACTTAATGTTCGATCAAGGTTGCGAAGGTGTTTATCAGTTGGCGACTTTTCATCCTAATTATTGCTTTTCAGGAACAGAGCCAGACGATGTTTCGAATTACACCAATCGTTCACCATACCCTATGCTGCACTTATTAAGAGAGGGCAGTATGGATAAAGCGATTGAGTTTTATGGTGATACGTCCCAGATTCCGAATCAAAATATTGAAAAAATGGAAGTACTTGGGAAGTCCAAGTTAGACGATATGTTTGCTGTTTGTATGGCAGTCGATAAAGACTAACTTGAGATTTCAAACTATCAGTATTGCGCTTACTCATGAAGTGCGTATAGTGCGAAAAAAATTGCTTGCCGGAGAATTCATGGCTACTCAAATTGGACGCTTAAATACATTAAGAGTCGTAAAAGAAAAAGATTTTGGTGTGTATTTAGACGCTGATCAATTAGGTGAGATTTTGCTGCCTAAGCGATATGTACCTAAAGGCCTGTTGGTTGACCAAGATGTAGAAGTGTTTGTTTATTTAGACTCGGACGATAAATTAATTGCGACAACGGATTTACCAAAGGCTCAAGTGGGCGAATTTGCCGCTTTAACGGCGGTAGCGGTCAATCAGGTCGGTGCTTTTTTTGACTGGGGTTTACCAAAAGATTTGTTGGTGCCTTTTAGTCAGCAAAAAAATCGAGTAGAAGAGGGTGAAACGCATTTACTTTTTATCTACCTAGATAACATCACTAACCGTATTGTGGCAACAACAAGAGTGGATGCGCTGCTCAATCGTGAAGAAGCACCGTACAAAGTAGGCGATAAAGTTTCTATTATCATCGGTGATAAAACCAATATTGGTTTTAAGTGCGTTATTGATAATCGCTTTTGGGGTGTTTTGTTTTTTGAAGATGCTTTTAGGCAGCTCCGCAAAGGTGAAAAAACCACTGGTTTTATTAAGCAGATGCGTGAAGATGGCAAGATTGACTTGAGCCTTCAAGAAGTGGGTTATAAGAAAGTTCGCAATATTTTAGATGATATTTTGGATTACTTAGATGCGCAGGGTGGAGAGTCGCCATTAACGGATAAAGCGTCACCTGAAGCTATTTATGCTGTTTTTAAAGTCAGTAAAGCGACCTATAAAAAAGCGATTGGTGCACTCTACAAAGAGAAAAAAATTCAACTTACAAAAGAAAAAATCACCAAACTGTAAGTTTTTTTAAAATGGTTAGATCGGGTTTTAAATTTTTGAGCCCCAAAAAAGCTGCTAAGTAATGCTTAGCAGTTTTTTTTGTGTTTCTTCACGCTGCTCTGGAAAAGCGACGCCATTAAACAGCAGTTGTTGAATAGGTAGGTCTATCGGGCTGTTGCTTAGAAGAAAGCCAGAAATGAAACTGTTTTCAGTTTGTCGTTGTAATCTGATGTCTTCGTGCATCGAGGATCGATTTAAGCGTGTCAGCTGAGCGATGGTATTTACCCTGTTTTTAAGGTTTTCAGGGGTTAGATGTTGGCTTTGTTCGGCGTAGCTGAATTTTGGATGAGCAAATATATTTGCTAATTCAGATAATGTTGCGCTGACTAAGGGTTTGAATTCATCGTTTAGAATGTCGCCGTTGTGTATATTGAAGATCGCGGTAATAGGGTTAATGACCGCATTGACTGCCAGTTTTTCAATCATCCTTTGACGAATATTAGTGACAGTTAAGCTGTCAATTGGAAATGTTTTGGCTGGTGTTGATGGTTGCCATTCGCCAAAGTAAGTATCACCTAAACCGGTATGTTTAATGTGATTGGCTTCTATTTTTAAAACCCCTTCACTGGTTATTCCTGCCCATAGCGTTTGGTTATCCGATAAAACGTTCTGTAGTTCTTCTTGAGCGCCTATGCCGTTACACAGGCAGGCAATGTTCGCATCGTCTGTAATGTGTTTAGCGACTTTTAGAAACGCATCTTTTAAGTCAAATGATTTTGTGCAGAGTAATACATTGTCGTATTGCTCACTTAACTCATCGGCGGCAAAGCTTTTAATTTTGTGTTTTGTTGCTGTGATTTGTTGCTGGCCGTCTTCATTGGTTAGTGATTCCAGCGTTATTTTTTTACCAGGATTCTCTGACCGATACACTAGATGGACTTTATTGCCGAGTTTTTCTAGCTTACAGGCCCAAAATAGGCCGATAGCGCCAGCGCCGATGACTAACCAAGGCGTGTTCTTCATAATAGTTTTCCATTAGGTGTTTTATTTCAATCCCTGTTATTATCGCTCCAAAATACCTATTTGAACATGAAAAGGAGCAGAAAATGCCATCATTTGACGTAGTATCTGAACTAGATTGGCACGAAGTCAGTAATGCCGTGGATCAAGCTAACCGAGAAATTGTCACTCGCTATGATTTTAAGGGTGTAAAAGCCAGTTATGAAATTAAAGATAAAACCAGTGTTGTGATGGAGGCTGAGGCGGAACCTCAACTTCGTCAGATGTCTGATATTCTAAATCAAAAATTGGTTGGCCGTAATATCGATTTAAAAAGTTTAGAAAAAGAAGATGTCGTAAAAGGCAATATGCGTGCATCGCAAGCCGTTAGAATGAAAGAAGGCCTTGAAACGGACGAAGCAAAAAAAATCGTAAAATTGATTAAAGAAAGTAAGATCAAAGTGCAGGCGCAGATTCAAGGCGATCAACTTCGTGTTACTGGTAAAAAACGCGATGAATTGCAGCAAGTCATGGCGTTGCTACGTAGTGCTGATTTAGCACAGCCGGTTCAATTTACTAACTTTAGAGATTAAGTTTTTAGACGTAATTTTTCTAGAATGTCAGTTGCTAAAGGGGGGGTAGTATTTTCTAGCACCCCTTAATTTTATGGATGTTCATTTATGGACAGCCTTGTACCAATGATAATCCACCCCTCTTGTTCAAGTCTTGCCCTTTGTCTGATGTAGGCGTCTGTATTTTCCGCGAAACTGATTCTTCGTTGCGAGTTGACTACTCTGTGCCAAGGTAATTTAGTGTCTTTGGGAAGATTTTTCATTAAACGACCGACTTGTCGTGCATAGCCTGGAAAGCCTGCTTGCTTTGCCAGCTCTCCATAAGCAATGCATTCTCCTGACGGGACCTCGTTTAAAATAACGAGTACTTGAGATTTAAAATGGTCCATCGCTTGATTAGTCACACATTCGCCCATAGATAGGTGTTATTCGTTGAATTCAAGTATCAAATTAAAGAAGGTGATTATGAGATTTGCTCTTTTACTTTTTATTCTAGTGCCCATTATTGAAATGACGGTCTTGATCCAAGTCGGTAGTAAGATTGGCGCATTGGCAACCGTTGGTTTGGTATTTCTTACCGCTATTGTAGGTGTCACGCTCATTCGTAAGCAAGGATTAGAAACATCTTTAAAAGCGCAAGAAAAAATGCGCCGTGGTGAGTTGCCTGCCTCAGAAGTTGCTGAAGGCTTAATGTTGGTTTTTGCTGGACTGTGTTTGCTTATTCCGGGGTTCATGACGGACGCTATTGGCGCATTATTACTGGTTCCGCCACTAAGGAAACTGTTCGCTGCCGGTTTGGTTCTTAAGTTCATTAGTTCAATGATGGCTCGTGGTAATCAATGGCGTGGTGGGCAAGGTTATGCATCACGACAAGAAGGAGAGATCATTGAAGGTGAATACGCCAATGAAGATAATGATTTAATAGATAAAAAATAATTTTTCGAGTGGGTTGAAATACGAATTACTAACCGTATATAAAGCCGATGAGAGATTCTTGTGTATACCATGAGATTTTAATCCTGCCAGGGGAATCCTGGTGTTGTTTTAATTGGAGAAAATGATTGATGAATATTCGCCCTTTGCACGATCGTGTTGTTGTTCGCCGTAAAGAAGAAGAGACAACAACCGCATCTGGTATCGTTCTTCCTGGTTCTGCAACAGAAAAGCCTACACAAGGTAAAGTTTTGGCTGTAGGTACGGGTCGTATTCAATCTAATGGTGACGTTCAAGCGTTAGCTGTTAGTGTTGGTGACACTGTATTGTTTGGCCAATACTCAGGTCAGACAGTGAAAATCAATGGTGAAGAACTACTTATTATGAAAGAAGACGAAATTTACGGTGTTGTTGAAGCCTAAGTTGTCTTTGTGGTTCATATTCGATTTGCAATATTTAAAACAGTTTAAAGGTATTAAGAATGTCAGCTAAAGAAGTTAAATTCGGAGACAGTGCACGCCAGCAAATGCTGAGAGGTGTGAACGTTCTTGCAGATGCAGTTAAAGTTACTTTGGGACCTAAAGGTCGTAACGTAATTATTGAAAAATCTTTCGGTGCGCCACTTGTTACTAAAGACGGTGTGACTGTTGCGAAAGAAATTGAACTTGAGAATAAGTTCGAAAACATGGGCGCACAAATGGTGAAAGAAGTTGCTTCTCAAGCCAATGATGTTGCTGGTGACGGAACAACAACAGCAACAGTTCTTGCTCAAGCAATTGTTACTGAAGGTCTTAAAGCGGTTGCAGCTGGACGTAACCCAATGGACCTTAAGCGCGGTATCGACAAAGCGGCTGCAGCAGTAGTAAAAGAAATTGCTGCGCTTTCTACGCCTTGTAAAGATACTCGTGCCGTAGAGCAAGTTGGTACTATCTCTGCTAACTCTGATTCTTCTGTTGGTAAAATCATTGCGGAAGCAATGGAACGCGTCGGAAAAGAAGGCGTTATCACGGTAGAAGAAGGTTCTGGCTTTGAAGATGAACTTGCTGTGGTAGAGGGTATGCAGTTTGATCGCGGCTACCTATCTCCTTACTTCATCAACAACCAAGAAACAATGAGTGCGGAACTAGAAAATCCATTCATTCTTCTTGTTGATAAGAAAATTTCAAATATCCGTGACTTGCTACCAATTTTGGAAGGTGTCGCTAAAGCGTCTCGTCCTTTATTGATCATTGCAGAAGACGTTGAAGGCGAAGCGTTAGCAACCTTAGTTGTTAACAGTATGCGCGGTATTGTTAAAGTAGCCGCTGCTAAAGCGCCTGGCTTTGGTGACCGTCGTAAAGCAATGCTTGAAGATATTGCCGTTATTTCTGGTGCTACCGTTATTTCTGAAGAAGTAGGTTTGAGCCTTGATACAGCGACTCTAGAGCTACTTGGTACGGCTAAACGCGTTACGCTAACGAAAGAAAGCACAACAATTGTTGATGGTGCTGGTGTTGCAGCAAACATCACTGGTCGTGTTGATCAAATTCGTGCTGAAATTGCTAACTCTTCTTCTGATTACGATAAAGAGAAGCTTCAAGAGCGTGTCGCTAAATTAGCTGGCGGTGTTGCCGTTATCAAAATTGGTGCAGCAACTGAATTGGCAATGAAAGAGAAAAAGACACGTGTAGACGACGCTCTTCATGCAACTCGCGCAGCGGTTGAAGAAGGTGTGGTTGCTGGTGGTGGTGTTGCACTGGTTCGTGCGCTGACTAAAGTTGTTGACCTTAAAGGTGATAACGAAGATCAAAATGTCGGTATCGCTCTAGCTCTACGTGCGATGGAAGCGCCAATGCGTCAAATCGTAACAAATGCTGGTGCAGAAGCTTCTGTAGTAGTTGATAAAGTAAAACAGGGCAAAGGTAACTACGGTTACAATGCGGCAACGGGTGAATACGGCGATATGTTGGAAATGGGTATTCTAGATCCAGCTAAAGTAACGCGTTCTGCACTTCAAGCGGCTGCTTCTGTTGCTGGTCTGATGATCACAACTGAAGCTATGATCGCTGATATACCAAAAGAAGATGCTGGCATGCCTGATATGGGTGGCATGGGCGGAATGGGTGGCATGGGCGGCATGATGTAAAAAATAGAGTGTAAGCTCTGTTTCGTGTAACCTAAGCACTGAATAAACGAAAGCCCGAATAGAAATATTCGGGCTTTTTATTTGGTTTTTTAATAACACTATTGATAATTGTTGTATGTTAGTGTGGCTTACTTATCGATTAAAAATCCCATCTACAAGAACTAGAATTGGATACCAATTCTAGTTCTTGTAATACAGTATTCAATACTGTGATTGTTCTTCATTCAAACGCTGAAAGATTAGCAACTTCAGATACTGCTATCTTTATATACGTAGAGAATTGCCAAAAACAAGTATTTCAAAGTGTTACTTTGAAAGGCTCACTTAAAACTTCATTAATGGAAGTTAGATATGATTAGTAAAGAAGATATTCTAAAAGCGCATATTCTCATCGTCGATGACATTCAAGCTGATGTTATTCTCTTAAAGGATATTCTCCACGAAGCTGGCTATAAGAACATTAATACAACGATAACACCTTCCACAGTAAGTGATTTGCATCACGCAAACGGCTATGACCTTATTTTATTAGATATGCAAATGTCAGATATGAACGGGTTTGAGGTGATGGCTGAGCTAAAGTCGAATTTATGTGATGATTATTTACCTATATTTGCTATTACCACTCAACCCGAAGACAAGTTGCGGGCAACGGCTGCCGGTGCAAAAGACATCATAACTAGACCGTTTGACATTTCTGAGATAAATCCGAGAATTCAAAATCAATTAGAAGTACGATTATTGTATAAAAAACTTGAAAATTACAATCAAGTATTAGAGTTAACAGTTCAGCAGCGTACTGCTGAACTGAGTGCTAGTGAAGCCCGCTACCGTTGCTTGATTGAATTAGCTTCTGATTGGTATTGGGAGCAAGATGAACATGGTTCTTTTACTATCGTTTCAGGGCCTGTCAGAGAAATGCTTGGTATTCAAACTGACCCTGGTGATGATAGCCGCCCTGAAGTTGAACAGCCAACGTGGAATGAATCAGAGAGAGAGGAATTACGTGACAAAATTGACAGCCGTCAACCCTTCCTAGATTTTGTTTTTAGTTGTGTTAATCCGGACGGAAGAGAGCAAAAATTTCAGGTGAGTGGTGAGCCTATGTTTAATCAATCAGCACGTTTTATTGGATACAGAGGTATTGGCGTTGAGCTTATCGTTAGTAATAATATGTCTGAACAAGGTAAGTAACGATGACATTACCTAATAAAATAATGGACGCTTATAATCCTAATCAAAATCATTTACTCGCGGCACTTCCTCTGAGTCAATTCGACGATTTGTCCGCTCATTTAGAGCTGCACCTAATGCCACTCGGTCAAATGCTCTATGAGCCCGGCGAAAAATTAGAATATGCCTACTTTCCGATAACATCTATTATCTCATTACATTATGTTATGGAATCAGGTGCTTCAGCTGAAACTGCCGGAGTAGGTAATGAAGGTATGGTCGGAATTCCCTTGTTTATGGGAGGTGATAGTACAGCTAGTTCAGCGGTGGTCCAAACCGCTGGATATGCATATAGGCTCACTAACAAGGTCTTAATGGAGCAATTCAACCTCGCTGGTTTCTTACAGCGTTTATTATTGCGCTATACACAAGCATTAATGACTCAAATGTCACAAACAGCAGTCTGTAATAGACACCATACTGTAGAACAGCAATTAAGCCGATGGTTATTGCTCACATTGGATCGTATGCCTTCTAATCAGTTAGTCATGACACATGAATTAGTTGCTAGTATGCTTGGTGTTCGTCGCGAAGGGATCTCAAAAGCGGCAGGGGAATTACAGCGTCTACGTCTTATTAGCTATCGTCGAGGTCATATAACGGTATTGAATAGAGCGGGTTTAGAGACTAAAGCCTGTGAGTGCTATACGGTGGTGAAAAACGAATTAGAACGTTTATTGTCTGATACGCTATACCGTCAATAAATATAGCTAGTAAAAATAAATAATTTATTCAGTTGATAGTAAGGTAAGGCTATTAAAAATTGATCAATTATCTAAGTGTAAAATTATAATGTGATTTTAATTATTAAAATCCGCAGAAGGCGTTATACTTCCTGCGGATTTTTTAATATTAATTAATAATCAGTATTTCAACTCTTCTATTTTTATTTCGACCGTCTATTGTTTCATTATTAGCAACAGGCTTTTCCTCCCCAAAGCCTTCAGAAGTAATGCGCTCAAGTGGGACTCCGCCAACCTCATTAAGAAACTTCATTACTTTATCTGCACGCAGTTTAGATAATTTCAAATTTGTTACGTGATAACCATTAGCATCAGTGTGCCCTGTAACTAATATTTTGGCATTAGGGTACTCTGCAATGGCTGAGCCTATTTTTTGTAAAAGTGAAAAGTTACGAGAATCTATTTCACTTTGTCCTGATGCAAAATAAAACCCTTGTGCGCGAATTAAAATATTATCTTTTTCTCGGTAAACATTGGCTTCATCTGCATTAAATAAATCTTGGATGAATGTGAGTTTTTTATTCTTTTCTAACTCAAGTTTTTCCCGTTGTTGATTGTTGCCTTTATATTTTGATTGTAATGCATTAAAATCTGCTTGCTTTGCCGTTAGCATTTCATCTCGTTGTTGAGCTAATTCATTACTGTCTTGTAGTACTTGACTAATTGTACGTGCAATTGTTTCCGTTAGATTTTTGGCTGATAAGTTCAAAGGTAACTCCATATTTAATGGCTTAACAGCTTTAGATAACTGCTTTTGGTGCCATAAAACAATGTCTTCTGAACTGAAATTATTCGCTCTAAATGCTTTAATAGTACTCGTTATCGAGATACTTTTTTCTGCTAACCAAATTGCTTGAGCTGCATGCCATTCTGCTTTTTCTTTACTCGTTTTATCGGCATTTAGCATCGACAAGGTTAAAGCGAGTTGATCCTCAGCCATCTTAAAGGTTTTTTCGGCGTATGTATCAGCATCAGCAGCACGTGCTTTAGCAAGGTACTCTTTAGCCTCATCTACGGTGGCCTTTTTTAAAGAAATTAGTTCTAAGCTCTGATAGTTCTGTATCATTGTAGCTCGATGTAATTTGGCACTTGCTATATCTCCTTGTTCTAAATCAAGCGTCATTTTCATGAATTCAACTTCAAGCTCTGACAATTTTTTAGGTGATTTTGTCAGAGCTCCATTTTCAATGGCTTGCGTTCTAGCATATAAAACATTGGAAAATATATTTTCAGCATTTTTAGCATTCTTTTTTGCTTGGTTAAGGTAGCCTTCACCACGTACAGCGGCTTCGACTGCTTTATAGTCATCTTTAATTGCTAATTCGTTAGATTCCTTTGAGGCATCAACAGCAAGTTTAAAACTATGCTGTGATAATAAAGCTAACATTTCTTGGTCGGAGTTATTTATAGATTGAGCTAGTATCGTGACTGATTGGTACTTATCTTCAGCCTCTGATTTGGTAAGCTCTTGCTTTGTGGCACAAGCACTAAGTAGCGTAGTTAACATTACTGTTAGTAATATTGGTTTTAGTAAAGTCTTCATGTTATTCCTTGATAAACGATGAGTTTTATTATGGATAGCTTCAACGTTATGCGTTTATTAGACAGCATCATTCCATTGGATGGTCTGCAAATTGTTTCTGCTGATTTTTCTACAAATAGCAATAGCTTATTGTGGAGTATCCATGATAATTGGGGAGGGATGGGTGAGTCTGTACGCTAGCGCACACATAATATTCTTGTTTAAATAAGCAAAGTAACTTTGGCTTATAGTGTTTGAGTTTTGCAAAATTTTTACTAGCGTATTATTAATATTAGTTTCAATTTTTATAAAAATAATTTCACGTAATAATATATACTTGGATTGAAATTTAGGGGGCGGCAATTCATAAAATAAGTGCAGCACCCATGGTTGAGTAGGTGATGAAGGATCAACTGCCGGTTGGTTATACTTTACTAAGTCGCCCAATAAAGAAGTATTTATCCAAGTGGTTGATCGAAGTCCAACGATACTAGATTCACCATTATTTGCAGCTAGGCCCTGAATCACGGTGACATCTCAAGAAGGCGTTGCTTTCATTGCAGTACCATTTTTCGAGAATTGAATAGGATACCAATGATCAAAAATATTACCCAAAAGAAGTGAGTCAGAAAACAGAGGCTGGACGAATAAATGCACCCTCTTGCTGAAACTGGATAGAGTTCTACTTAGAGAAAAAATGGAGGCCTGAACAAATTTCAGGCTGGACTCCCCAGCGTTTGCTAGACAATAGTAGATACTGGAAAATCCAATGTGCCAATTGAGTTGCTGTCTCAAAGGGGTGGGACTCTTAAACGATACCATTCTAATGTCTTATTTTTTTGACTATTTCCAAGTAATGATGGCAGTTATACTGCTTTTCTTTTCTAATCGCAGAGATGCAAAAAAACATGAAAGATCAGTCATCATTGGACGCTAAGGTTATGATTAAGGGCTACGCCTTGGCCTTAATTGCGATCATGGTGTGGACGGGGTTTATTCTAATCTCGCGGGCAGGCGCATTGGCTTCGCTGTCTTTACCAGACATGATGATAGTGCGATTTGGTACGGCGTTTGTGCTGTTTTTTCCCTTTATTTGGATTCACCGAAAAGTCATTCTTCAATGGCGAATGATAGCGGTCGGCGCTATCGGTGGGTTGGCTTATTCGCTCTCCGTTTTTAATGGTTTCCAATACGCTCCTGCAACTCATGCGGCTTTATTATTGCCAGGGTTGATGCCAATTATGATTGCTGTACTAGCTTATTTTCTGGCTGGAGAGCGGCACTCTCGGTTTGCTTGGATGGGAATAGGAATCAGCAGTTTAGGAATTTTAGCTCTGTTGTTAGAAACCTTGTTGTCCGGTGTTTCTTATTGGCTGGGTGATATCAGCTTTGTCATTGCGTGTTTATTCTGGGGTATATTTACCGTCCTGTTAAGGCGTTGGAAATTTGCCCCGTGGCACGCTACGTTGGGTGTTATTACAGTGACCACTTTGCTTTATACGCCTTATTACTTCACTCAAATGTCTAGTGCGTTTCAGGGCGTTTCCTATAGCATGATTGGGCTACAGGCCTTTTATCAAGCGGTTATGGCGATCGCAGTGCAGTTTGTTTGCTACGGTAAGGCGGTACATATTTTAGGTGCTACTAAAATGGGTGCGCTGATGGCTATAGTGCCGTTACTTGCGAGTATGTTCGCGGTTCCATTATTTGGAGAGCAAATTACTGTTGGTCTTATTATCGCTCTGGTTTGTATTTCGGTCGGTACAATAGTGGGGAATTTATTACCTATTAAGCGACCTCCACTGAAAAATTGACGTTTCAGTGGTTTAGTAATAATAAAACGGTAATAAAAAATGATTACCGTTTTATTTAGTGAGTTTTAGTCTTTTTTCTCGATGGTGATTTCTAGTGTTTTGGAGCTGCCAGCAAACCATTTTTGAACATAAAGCGTTCCCATGATAGGCGCTTTCCCTTCTTCTGGGATTTCTTGATAGCGCACGCTGTTTTTGGTTTCTTTCTCGTATTCAAATGTCACGGTTGTTTTAGACATTGTGCTTTCCTTTGTTTTGTTAGTGTTCGTTATGATTTTTTCTTTTGGAAAATAAGTGCTTTTAAGCCGCTTTCGATATCAATGTCGAGAAACTCTGGTGGATTATCAAGTCGATACTGGTATTCCAGACTGGGGGCTTCTTCTCTCATGCCATCAATGAGAAACTGCGCTGGAATGGTTGGATCGTTTACACAGGCAAGCACTTGACCATTTTCTGTGAGCAGCTCTGGTAATCGGCGTAATATTTTTTGATAGTCTTTTGTTAGTGCAAAACTGCCACGCTGAAAGGTGGGTGGGTCGATGATAATTAAATCGTATTCGCCGTATTTTTTAATTTTTCCCCATGACTTGAAAATATCATGAGCAAAAAACTTAACGTTGTTTAAATCGTGCTGATTGAGTCGGTGGTTTTCTCTTCCTCGACTAAGAACGGCTTTTGCCATGTCTAAATTGACAACAAAATCGGCGCCGCCTGCGATAGCGGCAATAGAAAAACCGCAAGTATATGCGAATAAATTGAGAACTCGTTTGTCTTGGCTGTTCTTTTTTACCCAGCGTCGTCCGTATCGCATGTCTAAAAAAAGACCAGAATTTTGGTTCTTTCCTAAATCAAGTTGAAAAAGTAACCCTTCTTCGTTAATGACTTGGTGCTCTTGATAATTGCCCCATAAGCACTCTGTAGGGCTTCTCTCTCGACTTCGATGCTGAAGCAGGAGCGATTGTGCTTTGCTCTCTGTCCATTCTTTTTTATTCGTCCAATTGATAAATTCATTATTTAATTTATCTAATGAGTCAGGTGTCGGTTCCTTGAAAAGAGAAACTAATACTTGGCCTTCAAGCCAATCTACCGTGATGTGTTCAAGTCCTGGGAAGCAGCGGCCTCGGCCATGAAAAAGTCGTTGGGTGTCTCGTGGCGGCGATATAAGTTTGAGTAACACCTGTTCTGAAAGGGTGGCGAGTGCTTGTGAGTCCATAGGGGTTGTTTTCTGGCGGCAATTTAATAAGGTGTGTATTTTACTGATAACAAGGCGAGAGGCCAGAAGAAACCCTAAAGAAAAGCGCTTTTGAAAGAAGGATGCGTTAAATAAAAGGTTCACCGAGCGTTATAAAAAGCTCGGTGAACGATTGATTATTTTATTGACGTTTCCAGCGCCAAATATCAATCAATAGAAAAACCAGTAGGCTGACGCCCATAACCGGTAAGCTGACGCCTAAAAATAGAGTGACAAGAAGGGTCAGTGTTTTTTGAATGGCCGAAAGCTTCGCCCATGCTTGAAGCAAAGGCTTAGAGGTTGACCCTGCGGATGGGCGACGAACCCACCACATTTTATAGCCCCATATAATCATTAAGCACAAAGACAAGCCGAATACTGTCAGTATGACTTGGTTGATGACGCCAAACAAAATGCCCATGTGAGCATCAATTCCCCAGCGAATTAATTTAGCAACCAGCGGAAAGGTAGCAAAATCAGCGCGGCTCGTCACTGTCATAGTGGTTGCATCAATAGCAACACTGTCGACTTGGGTCGGCCAAGAGCGGTCTATTTCACGCACGAACCAGGCTTTGCCTTCACCTTTAGAGGGTTTTATTTCAAGCTTGTTGGCATCGATGCCAGCATTGCGCGCCGCTTTTAACACACCATCAAATAACAAATCTGGATTTGAACGAATGTCAGGAATGTCGACTTTTGGCTCTGCATCGTGATGATGAATGTGGTCAGCGTGCTCATCTGATGTGATAGCTACATTACTTGCGGCTAAATCTAAAGAAACAGAAGGGGTAACCCAGCCAATATTTGCGCGTAATGTGCCAATGTTACCGCCAGCCCATTTTGACCAGGTGAGGCCGGTGACAGAGACAAATATTAAACCAATGAAGATACACAAACCTAATTGGTAATGGCGTCTGCGTTTGCGCAAATGTATTGTTTTCGATGCAAATTCAGGCTGATTTTTCTTCCCGCCCTTGTACCACAGAAATAATCCACCCAATGCTGAGATCCAAAGCCAGGACGCTGCCAACTCGCTGTAATAGCGACCTACTTCCCCTAGGAGTAGTTGGCGGTGAAGAAAGTCTATAGTGGTTCTCAGTGGTAATACACCGCTGGTTCCGTACACAGGTAGATTGCCTTTTAAATCCAATGTGACAGGGTCAATAAACAGTGCTCTTGAGCCAGTTAGGTTAGCGGTGGGGTCCAAGAACATAATTCGTGTCGTGTCACCTTGATCTGGGGCAGGACGAACCGCAAATAAGGTTAAGTCGCTGCTGAGATGCGATCTTGCAGCGATAATTTGTTCCGCAAGTGTTTTATTTTCTCCAACGCTTTGTGTTGTCAGTGCCTCTTTGTAGATAGCATCCTCAATCTGAGGAGAAAGGACATAGAGTGTTCCTGTCAAAGCGGCAATAAAGATAAACGGCCCGATAAAAAGGCCGATATAAAAATGCAGTCGCGTAATCAGCAATAGCATGGCATTTGAAGGCTCTGAGACCTTATTCTGTGTGCTTGTCGACATGATAAATATTCTCGTATTAGAAAAGGGCATAACCACGCCTCTGAGCTTAAGCTCATTTTTCTAAAGTAATAAAAACACACGAGTAAGTAATTATTCTGTGTTCAAACAAAATAATTAACGTCGTGTAGTGTTTGGTGGGTTAGATTGTAATGGCAGGCGGTGCTCTGGGCTGGATCGACGTGAAAGGCACGGGGTATGTGTGCGAAATGGTCATCGTGACTATCGTGGGATAGCGACTTTGTGTGAGAGGAATCAGTTCGAAAGCTTTGGCGTCGATCCAGTTCAAATGAAAGAGAAGCGAGCAATAGCCACAGGCTTCTAAGACATTGGTGCTTTCTCCTTCCGCGTGGTGTCCATGATGGCCGTCATGAGCAGAGCTGTTGCTTGCTTTTTGAGGCATCATTTGAGAATGGTCGTGTTCCGCCGTCGACATGTTCTCTGTCGCCATGACCTCCATCGCCATGTTTTTTATGATCGTTGGTTCAGGCGAGAAGGCGTTGGCTACTTGCGAGTAGAGGGGAGCGAAATAAATAAGAAAAACGGCAAACAAGCAAACACACACTGCGGACTGTGTGTGTGCTGTGTTAGGTCGTTTTAATTGAAAATGCATGACGCGTCTGGTTTTTTCTACAAAAAAAGGTGCTATCTCTGTAGGTCGGCCGCATGCTCTTCAGCAGAAGAAACGATGCATTCACCGGCAAGGTTTGGAGCAACGCCGACAGAGAATTTGTCATTTTGCATGCCAGGCAACCATTTTTCTAACCAGTCAACAGAGTTTATTTCTAGACCTTTGAATCCTTCGTGATCTTTTTCACCCCACTCAGATGCGAGCGCTTCTGTTGGCCAAATGGGTAATACTTTATCGGTACCAAGATCGATGATTAAGCAGCCCTCCGCATCGGAAAGTGTCCAGATGGATTGCTCTTTTTTGATCAGCTTTAGCATTTGATCGTAGCGCTCGCTGCTTGTTAGGCGGTAAAAAGTATCATCAATGGCGAGTGTGTTTGACATAGATAGGGCTCGGTAGTTTAAAAATGCGAATCTTACCATAATAAAATTCAGAGATTAAAAAGAATGACTGCTGATCATTCTTTTTAAGGTGTTTCTGTAAGGCGACTAAATGTAACTGGGGTTATTTATTCGAAGAGGGCGTGCAGCTGTTTTAAGTGTCTTTCTTTTGAGGTGTCTTCCATCCAGCTGCCAGTGATGCCATTTTTGGCCAGTTGCAGCAGTTCTTCTTTGTTGATACCAGTACGACGGATTAAAGAGGCATAATTGTCATTCATATAGCCGCCAAAATACGCTGGATCATCGGAATTGACTGTCGCGTTTAGGCCGAGTTTTAGCATGTGTTTAATAGGGTGGTCTTTCATGTCATTAACGACACAAAGCTTTAGATTAGAAAGCGGGCAAACGGTTAGTGTTAGGTCACGCCTTTTGATTTCTTCGATGAGCTTAACATCTTCCAGTGCTCTATTGCCGTGATCTATTCTGTCTACGCCGATTTGATTTATGGCTTGCCAGACATAATCTGGCGGCCCTTCTTCTCCCGCGTGAGCGGTTACTTTTAAGCCGAGGTTTTTACAGGCTTCGAAGACACGTAAGAATTTTTCTGGCGGATGACCAAGTTCCGAGCTGTCTAGACCAACACCATCAACCCAGTTAAGGAAGGGCTTTGCCTGTTCAAGTGTTTCAAAAGCGCTTTCTTCACTCAGATGGCGCAGAAAAGACATAATAAGTTTAGAGGTCATGCCCCATTTTAGTTGGGCGTCTTGCAGCGCGTTATAAATGCCTTTTATTTGCACGTCGAACGGTACGTCGCGAGATAGGTGGCCTTGTGGGTCGAAAAAAATCTCCACATGAACGACGTTTTCGCTGTGTACTTTTTCCAAATACGCCATGGTTAGGTCGTAAAAGTCGGTTTCATGAAGCAGTACGGACATGCCTTGATAATAGAGATCTAGGAAGTCTTGTAGGTTGGTAAATTGATAGGCCGCTTTGAGCGCGTCTACTGTGTCGTATTTCAATTTAACTTGATTGCGTTGTGCTATGGCAAACATCTGTTCGGGCTCAAAGGTGCCTTCAATGTGTAAGTGAAGTTCGGTCTTCGGCATTGTCTTTGAAAGTTCGACCAGTGTGTCAGTTGTGTCCATAGTATTACCTTTATTTGGCTGTATTAATGCTGTGTTGAATTCTTAAATATAGCAATAAAAACTAAGATGAAAAGAAAGGGTGTTCGTCGATTGATATCACGATTCAAAAACGGGGGAATATACAGCCAGCGCCGCTGGCTGTATATAAGGATTAGCGAGGAATTTCGTCGGTAATGCCTTCTACGTACCAATTTACTTTAGCAAGTTCTACGTCTTTTAACGAATGGTTAGCAGGAACGGCGATGTTGCCTTTGTTGTCTTTGATTGGGCCAGTGAATGGTTTGAATTCGCCGGATTTTATCATGGCGTAAGTCGCATCAATTTTAGTGCGAACATCTTTAGGAAGATTTGGGTTAATCGACGCCAGTGTTAGCATATCATCTTGAAACCCACCCCAGAAATCTTGAGACTTCCATTTCCCGTCCATAACCGCTTGTGTGGTTTTGACATAATAAGGTGTCCAGTTATCGCGAACAGAAAAAATGTGAGCGTTTGGCGCGAATTTACTCTGATCAGAGGCTTGACCAATAGCGCGTAAACCACGTTTTTCAGCGGCAATAAGCGGAGCTGGACTGTCTGTGTGTTGTAGCATCACATCCACACCTTGATCCATTAGTGCATTGGCCGCGTCGGTTTCTTTGCCTGGATCGTACCAAGTGTTCGCCCAAACAATTTTTATCTTCACATCAGGATTAACGCTTTTTGCGCCCATGTAAACAGCGTTAATATCACGAATAACTTCAGGTATTGGGAATGAGCCAATGTAACCAATGGTGTTGGTTTTCGTCATCATGCCTGCCGTTACGCCAGAGACATAACGACCTTCATAAGTGCGAAGTGTGTAAGTGCCTAAGTTTTTAGACAGTTTATAGCCAGTAGCGTGTTCGAATGTCACGTTAGGGAAGCGTTTTGCTACTTTTACGGTTGGGTTCATAAAGCCGAAAGACGTGGTGAAAATAAGATCATTTCCTGCTTTTGCCAATTGAGTGATAACTCGCTCAGCGTCTGCGCCTTCTGGTACGTTTTCAACGAAAGTAGTTTTCACCTTATCACCGAAATGTTCTTCAAGGCCTTTACGCCCCATATCGTGTTCGTAACTCCAGCCTAAATCACCAACAGGCCCAACATAGACAAAGCCAATTTTTAACGGGTCTTCTGCTTGAGCAAAGCTTGCTCCAGCCAAAAGCCCTAGGCTTACCAGTAAACTTTTAAATTTCATTTTTAGCTCCTTTTGTGCCCGAAGGCATTTTTTTATGTAATGTTGAAAAATTAGGGTTTAAATCTAAATTCTAAGCCATGTTTCTCGGGTCAAAAGGTTTGCCTAAAGACCGAGGGGCGAGCAGTTTTTCTTTAAACTGATCTGCGCTGATGATGACCATAACAATAACGGTTGCTACATAAGGCATCATGGCGAGTAGGTTTGGCGAAATCGACCAGCCTAACCCTTGAAGTACCAAATGCATAATACTAGCCAATCCGAATAAATAGGCCCCCAGCATGATTCGTCCTACGCGCCACGACGCAAAAACAACTAGGGCTAGGGCAATCCAACCGCGGCCGGCGGTCATATTTTCAACCCACATGGGGGTGTAAACAAGAGACATATAGGCGCCTGATATCCCCGCCATAACACCGCCAAACATGACGGCTAAATAGCGTACTCTTAGCACCTTTATACCGATGGCGTTGGCAGCGTGAGGGTTTTCGCCGACAGCTTTGAGAACGAGGCCGATACGAGTTTTATTAACAACAAAAATGAGCGCAAAGGTCATGACAAAGGATAAATATACCAAGATGTCATGGCTAAACAATATGCGACCCAAGAATGGAATGTCAGATAAAAATGGAACAGCGATAGGTTGGAATCCTTGAACCGTTTGACCAACGACACCAGAACCTATAAACGCGCTCAATCCTGTACCAAAAATAGTTAAGGCAAGGCCTGTAGCCACTTGATTTGCCCCTAGGTGAAGTACGAGTACGGCAAAAATAAGGCTCATAAGGCAGCCCATTAACATGGCGGCGAGAACGCCTAATCCAGCGCTTCCTGTTCCGTAGGCGGCTAAAAAACCAACAACAGCGCCCATTAACATCATGCCTTCTTGGCCGAGGTTGAGTGCGCCAGATTTTTCACAAATAACCTCACCTAATGCAATAAAGAGAAGTGGTGTGCCGGTTTTAATGGCGGCAAACAAGATTTGTACAATAAGATCTGAGTCCAAAGTGTGCTCCTAGTTTGTCGCTTGTTTAGAAAAGGCGAGACGATTGTTGATGAAAAAATCACATGCCAAGAGAAAGAACAATAAAACGCCCTGAAACATGCTGACGACGGCAACGGGAATGCCCATTTCTATTTGTGCTAAATCACCACCCATATAAAGTACCGCCATAAATGCCGCCGCAAGAATGGCGCCGATAGGATGTAATCTTCCCAAATAGGCGACAATGATGGCTGAATAGCCATAGCCAGGAGACACATTAGGTACTAATTGTCCGATCGGCCCAGTGGTTTCGCTGACACCGGCGAGTCCTGCTAAAGCACCAGCAAATAACATGACAAACCAACTTATTTTTTTGCTACTAAATCCTGCGTAGCGAGTGGCCGCTTCGTCTGCACCAAAAACGCGTATTTGAAACCCTAGGTGGGTTTTACTTAAAATAAACCAACCGACAACACCGGATAGAATAGCAAAAACGATGCCGAGGTGAGTTCGGCTGCTTTCAAATAGCGTGGGCAGTAAGGTGGCGTCAGAAAATAAGGCGGATTCTGGGAAACCAAAGCCTTCAGGGTCTCTTAGTGGTCCATGAACGGCCCAAATAAGAAGGTATAGGGCGATGTAGTTGAACATAATGGTGGTTAAAATAAGGTTCGAGTTATAACGTAACTTTAAGAAAGTCGGAATCGCGGCCCAAATCATGCCGGATACAACGCCAGCTAATAAAGTGATAGGAAGTGCAAAAGAAGATTCAGAATTTATAAAGTAAAGCGCCATAGCGGAGCCGCCTAACGCGCCAGCGAGTAATTGTCCTTCTGCGCCGATGTTCCACATATTAGCTCGGTAGCATAGTGATAAGCCAACGGCACAAAGTAGTAGCGGTGCCATTTTCACGAACATCTCACCAATATTGTAACTGTCTGCCAAAGGTGCAATTAAGAGTACATGTAAGGCTTGAGAAGGCGACTTACCAATGGCTGAAAATAAAATGCAGCCAAAAATTAAGGTTAATGCGATGGCAAGCAGTGGGGAGACAACTTTCATCAAAGAACTTGACTCGGTGCGAGTTTGAATGCGAATCATGCCTTGGCCTCTGATGTTTGAGCCGTTTTACTGTTGATAAACGTGCCGGCCATCCATTGGCCTATCTGGTCTATGTTGGTATCTTGTGTTTTTACCACGGGAGACAAATGACCATCGCAGACAGCAGACATTCGATCTGCTAAAAGGAACAGTTCGTCTATGTCTTCGGAAACAAGCAGAATAGCGGCGCCTTGATCACGAAGTTCTAATAGTGCCTGATGGATGGCGAGTGCTGCACCAACATCGACGCCCCATGTTGGGTGCGCACAAATAAGGACTTTTGGTTTTTGGCCGATTTCGCGCCCCATGATGAATTTTTGCAAGTTACCACCACTTAAGCTTTTGGCTTCTGAAAATTCGCCGTGACATTTGATCTTATATTTAGCAATGAGTGCGGTGGTGTAGGTCTTAATGCTTTGCCATTCGACGAGTCCATTTTTTATAAAGCCTTCACTGTGAGTCAGTAGTGTATTTTCGGTTAAACTCATGTTAGGAACAGCGCCTCGGCCTAAACGTTCCTCAGGTACATAAGCCATACCAAGCTTGCGGCGTTCTCCAGCATGTAAATGGCCGATATCTCGTTCACAAAGCGAAAGTGCGTGCTTTACATTGCGGTTATCTTCACCGCTGATAATCGCCAAGAGTTCGTCTTGACCATTGCCAGCAACCCCTGCAATACCCAATATTTCACCGGATTTCAATTCGAAATTAATATTTTTTAACGCTGTGCCAAAAGGTTGCTTGGATGGTAAAGATAAGTTGTTGACGCTAAGAAGGTCTTCTTTGCCTTCTTTTTTTGCGTAGCCGGCATCCTGTTCGGCCAGATCGCCCACCATCATTTTTGCAATAGAAGCGGGTGTTTCTTCATTTGGAACACAGGTGTCGACGACCTTTCCTCCACGAAGAATGGTGGCTTTATGGCAAACTTCTGTCACTTCGTGCAATTTATGGCTAATGAATAAAATGCTGCAGCCTTCCTTGGACAGTGTTCGTAGAACACCAAATAGCCCTGCCACTTCTTGCGGTGTTAGCACAGAAGTAGGTTCATCTAAAATAAGCAGTTTTACCGATTGGACAAGGCAGCGCATAATTTCAACCCGTTGTCTTTCGCCAATGGAGAGTGAATGAACATATCGGCTTGGATTAACATTCAAGCCGTACTCTTTAGAGAGTTGGGTAATTCTTTCGGCTAAATCGCCGATGTTACTCAATTGGGCTTTGCTTAAGCACAATTCTATATTTTGACTGACGGTCAGTGTTTCAAATAAAGAGAAGTGTTGAAATACCATTCCAATGCCTAAATCGCGAGCAACAGAAGGCGATTTAATATTAACTTCTTTACCATTCCATATTAAAGCGCCTTTATCGGGTGCAACAACGCCATAAATGGTTTTTACCAACGTGCTTTTTCCTGCGCCGTTCTCTCCTAATAGTGCGTGAATTTCACCTGGCATCAGGGTGATACTGATGTTGTCATTAGCAAGGCAGCCTGGGTATTGTTTAGTGATGTTTACAAGCTCAAGGCGTGATACCGAGTCGTGTACTTTCAATGTTCCAGCACCTTTTTTAGCATTAAATTAAATTTCATTTAAGACGATTGTTGTGTTGTCATTCGTCTGCTTGTTCTGCTCAATGCAAACTCTAGATTAGGCTAGACTTTACGTTTTTGCACCGTTATGGCGCCTTTGTCTTTTTTTGGTGCGCTGGTGAGCTAAGATTCTCCTTTTGGCTGACTGGCTGGCGTTTTCAATAGCTCTTGCTTTAGGTCGCAATACCTTAATCAATATCCATGCCAGAAATGTTATTAAAAATAACGGATTAGAATACGGAAAATCAACGTATTTGTCTTTAGACATTGTTTTTAATACTAATATTATTAAGTGGTTCTAATCTTTGTAGTAAAGCGGCTTTCATTGTTTGAATTAATAGGAAAAAAGGATCACTTTCTGTAGAATTGTGCAGATGGTTTTTTACTCTATAGTAGCCTATGTTGTGGCGAATATAGCGATTCAAGTTTGATTACTTTTAATACAAACAATAAGTGCGGAATGCTGTGTTTTTTTCAATAAAAAAAATGACAAAAAAGCTCCTGAACCTTGGCTTCATCGATGAGTTTGGCAACGATCTTAATCAGAAACATGTGGTGAATTTTTCTTACCTTATGTTCTGCGCTAGCTGTTTGTTCATGGTTATTATGTTTTTTTATCGCCAAATGCCTTCTATAGCCTTTTTTTCTTTTGTGGGTCTGGTCGTTGGTCTAGTCGGTCTACGCTATAACTATATGGGGCTTTTTTCTCGCGCCCAACTCTTGATGCCGATTGTTAAAATCGGGCAAATAACCACTCTTAGTCTGTTTTACTTTGGCTCCGCTAGCGGTTTTCATTGGCTTTTTGTCAATGTTATTGCCTATTCTTTTATCGTGTTTAGAGCAGATCAGCGTTTCATTAAATATTGGGTTGTCGTGGGTTCTTTGGTGTTGTTTCTAGTGTGCGAATTTTTGAACACTAAGGGGTTGTATTTGACATCGCCAGATCAAAGTATTGTTTTGACAGCAGTGTTCCTCTGTGTGTGTTTTTACTTTGCTGTTGTTATTAATCTTGTGATGAGTCGGTTGAAAGCGGTAAACAGCCATTTGCGTACTTTGGCCGAAATAGATGAATTAACAGGGTTATCTAATCGACGAAAAGTGTTAGCAGACGCTGTTAACATTTTTGCGGACTCCGTTATCAATCGAGAGTCTTGTGTTTTCTCCATTGTCGATTTAGATCACTTTAAGAAAATTAATGACACTTACGGCCACGAAGCGGGTGACTTGGTATTGGCGCAAGTGGCGGCGATGATGGCGTCAGTCATTCGACCTCAAGATGAAATAGGTCGCTATGGTGGTGAAGAGTTCATTGTTATCATGCGCAATACCAATTTAAAGCAGGCCGAAGCTGTTATGGAGCGTTTACGGTACTCTGTCGAGAATATGTTGATAGAAACCGACCAAGGTATTGTTATCCCCGTTACTATTAGCGCAGGTTTGGCGTCTATTGCGCCAAATGTGTCTCGTTATGAAGAAATATTGGCTCAAGCAGATAAGAGCTTATATGTTGCTAAGCGAAACGGACGTAATCGAATTTCGTTGCAACTTAATTATCAGAATTAAAATATATTTACTTCTTTATGTTGACATATGAGTTGTCCACTTTCTCTGTGGATAAACTTGTTGGCTAATCTATTTTTCCTTTATTTATTCGTGGTGAGGCAGGGTTCTGCAAATATTATTTCGTACTAATGACTATTGGATTATTGATAAGCCTGCCGGGATGAGTTTCCATGCAGAGTCAGAGGGACTCGGCGTCATGCAGTCTTTGGCGGCGGCTTATCCAAATCAGGCTTTTTTCCCAGTACATCGTCTGGATAAAATCACTTCTGGACTACTGATTGTTGCTTGTCATGCTAAGGCGGCGGCTGTATTTGGCAACATGTTTGAAAAGCATGAGGTGGAAAAGCGTTACTTGGCTTTGTCTGCACGTAAACCAAAAAAGAAACAAGGGACGATTTCTGGTGGAATGCAGCCAAGTAGGAGGGGGCAATGGAAGCTTTCTCAAGATAATGAAAATTTGGCAAGCACGCAGTTTTTTTCGGCTTCTTTTCAAGGCTGTCGACTGTTTATAGTCAGGCCTTTGACGGGTAAGACGCATCAGATTCGTGTCGCGTTGAAGAGTTTGGGATCGCCTATTTTAGGCGATTTTAGGTATGGTGGAGAGGAGGCAGATAGAGGTTATTTGCACGCTTACGCATTGCAGTTTGATTGGCAGGGTGACATTAAGCGTTATGTTTGTCTTCCTGTGTTTGGGGAGCGCTTTTCATCTGAGTTATCTGATTTTGTTGTAACTCAATTTGATGAATCTTTATTGAAGTGGCCCTCTAGAAAGTAATTAACATGACTCAGCAGAGGTTAAATCTGGTTGAGAAGGAATTTTAATGAAAAATGTTTTGGTTTACTGTCGTCAAGGTTTTGAAAAAGACTGTGCGGCAGAGCTGTCTGAAGTGGCAAGTAGCAAGGGTTTTTATGGTTACGCTAAAGTAGTACAGGACGCAGGTTACGTTGTGTATAACTTTGATCAGGAAGATGCTGGCGAGATGCTGATTCAGCAACTAGATTTTAATCGTCTTATTTTTGCACGCCAAATCATTGCGGTTAATGATGTGATTGAGTTGGAGCAGGGAGAGCGAGTTGAGTCTTTGTTGGAGGCCGCTCGTCAGTTGCCTCTCGCTGAAGAAATTTGGATTGAAACGGCCGATACTAATGAAGCGAAAGCGCTGTCTAGTTTGATTAAGAAATTAGACAAGCCTCTTCGAGAAGGTTGGAAAAAATCTGGTGTGTTGCGTAATAAAGCGGTGGGTGTACGACATCATGTCTTTATGCTGGATGGTGAGGCTGCTTATCTAGGTGTGTCCTATGCGGCTTGTCGTAGCGAGTTTCCAATGGGAATCCGTCGGTTGCGTTTTCCAGCCGCAGGGCCGAGCCGCTCTACCCTAAAATTAGAAGAGGCGCTCTTGCAATTTATTCCAGAGCGAACGCTTGAAGAAGATCTGATTGAAGGTATGACGGCGGTTGATTTGGGTGCGGCACCTGGTGGTTGGACCTATCAGTTTGTTAAAAGAGGCATTCATGTTATTGCCATTGATAATGGTCCGATGCAAAAAGAACTCATGTCTACTGGATTGGTGGAGCACGAGAAGGCTGATGGTTTTAAGTATAAGCCACCTTATACGGTTGATTGGTTGGTCTGCGATATGGTCGAACGCCCAATAAAGGTCGCGGAGTTGATGGCTAAATGGCTAGCGAATGGATGGACAAGAAGGGCTGTTTTTAACTTAAAATTACCGATGAAAAAGCGTTATCAAGAAGTGACTTTGTGCATGCAAACCATAGAGGAGATGCTTAAGAAAGTGGGTGTACGTTATAAGTATCAAGTGAAGCATTTGTACCATGACCGCGAAGAAGTAACCGTTTGTATTATGGTTAAATAATCTCCAGTTTATTGTTTCTAATAGCATAGTTTTCAATAAAAAACCTATAAGCGTTTGATGCGCTTATAGGTTTTTTGTGTGTTTTGGGTAGGGCAAAAGCGTGTTAAATTGAATCTCTAGCGCGAAACGCAGCGTATCCCATCGCTTCTTCCATAAGGGCGTCTCTTTCATAGATATCATTGCGGAATTCCAGCATGCCGTTAGCATTAGGTACCACGGTGAAATAAACCAAATAAACCGGAATGTAGGTAGGTAGAGAAATGACGGTGTTGCTTTCGTTTTTCAGCGCTTCGGTCATTTCATTAAACTGTTTGCTGCCTTTGGTGATCTCTCTTGCAAATTCAGCTGGATTTTCTAGTCGTACACAACCTGAGCTAAACGCTCGATTTTCTGCGCGAAATAGATGTTTTGACGGTGTATCATGTAAATAAATTTCGTTTTTGTTTGGAAACATGAACTTATATTGACCTAGGGCGTTTCCTTCATCTGGCTCTTGTTCAAAGCGAAAAGCCAATTTTTCTTCGCTGATGTCTTGCCAGTTTATTTTTGTTGAGTCTAGCTCTTTAGCGCCAATGCTCCAGCTTGAATACATTTTGTAGCCATGCTTCACAAGATAGTTAGGATCTGCTTGTAGTTTAGGTAGTAAGTTTTCTCTGGCAATGCGATGCGGAACGCGCCATGTAGGGTTGGTGACCATATAAGTCATCAAACCCTTGAATACAGGTGTTTTTCTGTCAGGTTTACCTATAACCGCTTTCATTGAAGTGAGTTCACCGTTTAGGTGCATGTCCACGGTGTAGTTGGTTAGGTCTACCCAAATGCGATTGGCTTCTAATTCACTGGGTAGCCAGCGCCATCTTTCTAGGTTGTAGGCAATTTCTTTTGCTCTTACTTTTAAGGGGGTGTTAAGCATTTCGATGGTTTTTGAGCCTGCTGCGCCATCCGCCATAATGTGATGGCGGCGTTGAAAGCGAATAAGGGCTTCCTTCAGGCGCAAATCAAATTGCTCTTCATTTACTTTTCGAGTTGAGAAACGAATGTCACCAAGCTGAACCAGTCGAGCTCGTAGTTGTGCAACACGAGGTCCTTCGTCACCTGCGGATAAAGGAACACCAGCATTAACAAAAATATCTTTTTCTTTTTCGGCCAAATCTTGGTAATACACTAGCCATTTTTGCAGAACTTGATATTGCGGGCTTCGAGGTGCGAGTAAAGGAAGAGAGTTGACCATATCTGTTGCAGAATCAAAGTACAGAAGATCTTTCCAGTTGTTATTGGGGGCATCCAGTTGCCAATTAGGGTCAATCAACTGAGGTTCGTAGCGGCCATTGCTTAAATCGTGAGCGTAGCTGGCTAATGCAATAGTCGTAATGACATCCATCTCGGCCAATTGTTGAGGTGTTGGTTGCTTTAGGTCTAAGTACTCTTTGATGATGGCGGTGTGGTAATGGATAGGGTTAAGGCCATGAGTGTAAGACTGCTCAAGTATGTCGACTAATTTGTATATCGACATGTTGATTTTTTTGTCTTGTATCCATATCGGGTCATAACCGCGTGCCTTGTAGACTTCAAGTACGCTGTGGTTGGGAAGTGCTTGACCTGCAACAGGAGTAAATGCGTTTAATGTTAAAGACACTTGGTCTTTTACACTGCTTTCTATCTGCGATTCACTTGGCGGTATCACAATAAATTGCTTGTTTGAATTAGATGTGGAACAGGCGCTAAGTAATAAACTGACACAAAGTAAAGGGAGTAGTTTTTTGGCTGGTGTCATTGGTCTTTCCTTTTTAATAAACTAGTGTGTATTGGGCTCGTATCGACTTCCATGAGCGTCAAAATAGTAATGGCTTCTTCTCTGTTATTGCCGCAGGCGTATTCTTCGGCGGTAAAATCTGTACAAACCTTAGGTCTTGATGCGTCTCCAAAAATAGCGCATCGGTAGTCGTCTAAAAGTTGTATGCAAGGCTCTCCCGCCATTTTTCCATTGGGCATTCCTGGAATTGGGGAGGTAATAGAGGGTGCTGTGCAGCAAGCACCACAGCCAAATCGACATTGCATATTAAACGACCCTATTCAGAAGGCGCTAGTGTAAATAAAATTCAGAAGAAATGTACTGTTCATTTACAAAATGACACGGGTGATACAATTTTAGAGTATCAGAATGGCGGGTCATAGGGGATAATGAAAAAATATACTCCAAAAAAGCGCTGATGCTGCTTTTAAATACGGGATTGTGCGAATGATAGTAGAGCGAAAAATATTGGTAGTTGAAGACAGTCCTGTGGTGCTGAAGGTTCTTCATCATTTACTGTCTCGAAACCCCATTTTTACGCCGGTTTTGTGTGCTTGTTATGAAGAAGCAGAAAGTAAGTTAAGTGGTGCTGAGGAAACGTATTTTGCCGCTATTGTAGATCTTAATTTACCTGATGCTGAAAATGGTGAAATTGTAGACCTCGTACTTTCTCATAAAATACCCTGCGTGGTTTTGACGGGTAACTTTGATGATAAATTGCGCCTTAGTCTTTTGAATAAAGGTGTTTTGGATTACATTACCAAAGACAGTCGCTACTCATTTAATCACGTTATTAAAGTCGTTGAGCGCTTAAGTAAGAACCAAGGAATTAAGGTTTTGGTTGCTGAAGACTCTTCTACTAGTCGACTTTTTATTCGTATTCTCCTCGAGCAGTACCGCTTCAATGTTATTGAGGCGGAAAATGGTCAAGAGGCATTGGCTAAGTTGGAGAAAGACCCCGATATTAGGATGTTGATAACCGATTATAATATGCCGTTGGTAAATGGCTATGAATTGGTTCGTATGCTTAGGTATAACGCTCGGTTTCAGGATTTAGTAATTATTGGACTTTCTGCGGAAGGGGATAACGCGTTATCTGCTAAGTTCATAAAAGCGGGCGCTAATGATTTTCTTAAAAAACCTTTTTATCATGAAGAGTTCCATTGTCGTGTCGTTCATAGTCTTGAAGCGCAAGAGATGCTAGAGACAATACGTGACTTGGCAAATATTGACCCACTCACCAAGTTAAAAAATCGACGTTGTTTGTTTGATGAAGGTGAGCAGCTATTTAGTAATCACTCGTCTGATATGTCTGTGGCAATGCTGGATCTTGATCACTTCAAAAATATCAATGATACCTATGGTCATATTATTGGTGATCAATTGCTTGAAGCGGTAGGGCAAGATATTCGTAACGCCTTTCCAGGTGTTTTGGCTTGTCGCTTTGGGGGCGAAGAGTTTTGCGTTGTATCTAATACGGGTGGTTTGGATTTACATAATATGTTGGAGAATTTTTTGGATGGTTTGCGTTCAAAAGAATTTACAGACGCTAAAATTTTACTGACTTGTAGTGTGGGGATGTGTTGTCAGCCTAAGGATTCATTCGAAGAGTTAATTCGTGTGGCCGACAATAATTTATACGAGGCTAAGCGCTTAGGGCGAGATCGGATAGTGTCGGATCATTAACTGGTAGATGTGGTTAATAGTGACAAAAAAATACCGCGCTTATTCATATGGCGCGGTATTTTTTTGTCTAGATTTTCAGATGAAAATTAGCCTTTCAGCATTTTTGCGAGAATGGGGTTAACAAGGCCCGGATTAGCTTTGCCTTGTGACGCTTTCATAACTTGTCCAACAAAGAAGCCGATCATTTTCTTTTGTTTGTCTTCGTCTGCTGCACGATATTGCTCTACTTGGGCTGTATTCGCATCCAAAATGGTCTGGATTATGGTTTCGATGGCGCCAGTGTCTGTGACTTGCTTTAGACCTTTTACTTCGATAATGGCATCCGCCGAGCCCTCGCCTTCCCACATAGCTTGGAAAACATCTTTGGCTGTTTTGCCGTTGATCGTGTTGTCTTTGATGCGCACAAGTAGCTCACCAAAGGCGTGAGCGCTTACCGGTGAGTTGATTATGTCTAGCTGTTCTTGGTTGAGCCATTTACTGAGTTCGCCCATTACCCAGTTAGCGGTTAATTTTGCGTCTTTCGCAATGGCATTGGCGTTTTCAAAATAATCAGCCATAGCACGAGAAGACGACAGCACATGGGCGTCATATTCGCTTAGCTTATGTTCACTTTGGAAACGCGCCGCTTTTTGGCTTGGCAACTCAGGTAAGTTCGCTTTTATTTCGTCCACATAATTTTGCGTCAATACTATGGGTAATAAATCTGGGCATGGAAAATAGCGGTAATCGTTGGCGTCTTCTTTAGATCTCATGCTGCGAGTTTCGTTTTTCTCTGGATCGTACAGGCGAGTTTCCTGAATAATTCGACCACCATCTTCTAAAATGTCTGCTTGACGCTCGACCTCAGTGTGAATGGCTTTTTCGATAAAACGGAACGAGTTGACGTTTTTGATCTCGGTGCGTGTGCCGTACTCAGTCTGCCCTTTAGGTCGCAATGATATATTGACATCGCAACGCATTGAGCCTTCTGCCATGTTACCATCACAAATACCAAGATAAGTCACAATGGAGTGAATCATTTTGACATAGGCGACGGCTTCCTTAGCGGATCGAATGTCAGGTTCAGAGACAATTTCAAGCAAAGGTGTGCTGGAGCGATTTAGGTCGATACCTGTCATGCCTTGAAAGTCTTCGTGAAGAGATTTTCCGGCGTCTTCTTCAAGGTGAGCTCGCGTAATACCGATACGAGAGGTCGTTCCGTCTTCCAGTATGACATCAAGGTGGCCAATGCCAACGATAGGGTGATCCATCTGGCTGGTTTGATAGCCTTTTGGGAGATCTGGATAGAAATAGTTTTTACGCGCAAAAACCGATGTCATGCCTATTTCAGCATTAACGGCATGGCCGAACATAACGGCCATACGCAAAGCTTCCTTGTTTAGAACGGGCAATGCACCAGGCATGCCTAAATCAACCAGTGTCGTTTGAGTGTTCGGTTCAGCGCCAAAACCAACGGCGGCGCCAGAGAATAATTTTGATTTTGTGGTGAGCTGAGTATGAATCTCAAGGCCAATAACAACTTCCCAATTCATGCTTATGCTCCTTTTGCCATGGTCGGTGTTTGAAGGTGCCAGCCAGTATTTTGCTGGTACTGATGTGCTATGTTAAGTAGCTTGGCTTCGGCGAAATAGTTGCCCATTACTTGAAGGCCGACCGGCATGCCATTCACAAACCCTGCTGGTATAGACATAGCTGGAATGCCGGCAAGGTTCACGGACAGTGTGTAAATGTCTTCTAGGTACATGGCGATAGGGTCGTTGGTTTTGCTGCCAAGTCCAAATGCGGTTGTTGGTGCAACAGGACCCATGATGACATCGACGTCGCTTAGTGCTTTTACGAAATCTTCTTTGATCAAGCGGCGTATTTTTTGCGCTTTTAAGTAGTAGGCGTCGTAGTAACCTTCTGATAAGGCGTAGGTGCCGACCATTATACGCTTTTGGACTTCAGTGCCGAAGCCTTCCGCACGCGAGCGGGTGTACATATCGAGTAGGTCTTTTGGATCGTCACAGCGGTGGCCAAATCGAACGCCATCAAAACGAGATAGGTTTGATGAGGCTTCAGAGGGCGCGATTACATAGTAAGATGGTATGCTGAGTTGTAAGTTTGGTAATGAAATTTCTTTTATTGTTGCGCCCAGCTTTTCGAATTCTTTCACTGCGACCATAATGGTGTCAGCGACGTTAGAGTCGAGACCTTCTCCGAAATATTCTTTTGGCAAACCTATTTTTAAGCCTGCTAATGGTGCGTTTATGTTGACTAAATAGTCGTCTGTAGGTGTTTCAGAAGACGTTGAATCTTTTTCGTCAAAACCGCTCATGGCCTGCATTAAATGTGCACAGTCTTCGGCGCTTTTTGCCATTGGGCCGGCTTGGTCAAGGCTTGATGCGTAAGCGATCATTCCGAAACGAGAAACACGACCATAAGTGGGCTTAAGTCCTGTGATACCGCAGAAAGAGGCGGGTTGGCGAATGGATCCACCCGTGTCTGTGCCAGTAGTGGCCAATACAAGACCTGCGGCAACGGCTGCGGCAGAGCCACCAGAAGAGCCGCCTGGAACCATGTCTAAGTTCCAGGGGTTTTTAACGGCACCGTAAAAGCTATTTTCGTTAGAGGAACCCATGGCAAATTCGTCCATGTTGGTTTTACCCAGCATAACGGCGCCAGCTTGCTGAATACGGCTGGTAACGGTTGACTCATAAGGCGGAATAAAATTATGCAGCATTTTAGAACCACATGTAGTGAGTGTGCCTTCTGTGCAAAATAGATCTTTGTGTGCGACAGGGATGCCTGTCAAGCTGGTGCCTTTTCCGCTTTGTAGAAGAGCATCCGCGGCGGCGGCTTGTTCTAGTGCTCGCTGCTCGCTTACGGTAATGAAGCTGTTTAGTTGTGGGTCAAGTTTGGCTATGCGCGCTAGAAAATGGCGAGTGAGCTCAACGCTTGAAATATCTTTGTTACGCAATTTTTGCGCTAATGTTGAGATGCTTTGTTCGAACATGCTTGGCTCTCTTAATCAATCACTTTTGGTACTAGGAAAAGACCAGCTTCGGTCTGTGGCGCGTTCGCTAGGAATGCGTCACGGCGGTTTTCTTCTGTGACTTTGTCTTCTCTTAGTCTTTGAGTCATTTCAAGCGGATTCGAAAGTGGTTCAATGCCATCGGTATTAACAGATTGCATTTGTTCAACAAGCGATAACACGCTGGATAGCGAATGTTGATATTGATCGGCGTCTTCCTCTGTGAGAGCGAGGCGTGCCAAGTGTGCAATCTTTTGCACGTCTTGTTTGTCTATGGACATGTTCCACCTAATTTTTGATTGTCGTAAATGGCTTTTATTGTATCCCGTAGCCGTATTGCTATAAAGCCAACTGAGTGAAAAACTGGCTTATTTTTAGTTTATTGGTTTTTTTTAGGTGAACAATGAAAATCATGGGGGTTTTTTTCAGATTTACGCGGAATCAACTTGCCCATTGGGCGAGCGATTGTTACATTTTGACGCTGTTCGTATCGTATTATCAGGGTGTAGGAATTCATGTTTAAGAAAATCAGGGGAATGTTTTCAAGCGATTTGTCTATTGACCTAGGGACGGCAAATACCCTTATTTACGTTCGTGGTCGCGGAATCGTGCTTGATGAGCCATCTGTAGTAGCCATTCGTCATAATGGGAATCAGAAAACAGTCGCGTCAGTTGGTACTGATGCAAAGCGTATGTTAGGCCGAACGCCAGGTAATATTACGGCGATTCGACCAATGAAAGACGGCGTTATTGCTGATTTTCATGTTACAGAAAAGATGCTTCAGTACTTTATTGCAAAAGTGCACGAGAATAGTTTTTTGAAACCAAGCCCACGCGTTTTGGTTTGTGTTCCCTGTAAGTCTACCCAAGTCGAACGTCGTGCTATTAAAGAGTCTGCGTTGGGTGCAGGTGCACGTGAAGTTTATATTATTGAAGAGCCAATGGCGGCCGCGATTGGTGCTGGTCTTCCTGTCGCTGAGGCGTCAGGTTCAATGGTGATTGATATTGGTGGCGGTACAACCGAGATCGCTATCATTTCGTTAAATGGTATAGTTACATCGGAGTCAATCCGTGTTGGTGGTGACCGTTTTGATGAAGCCATTACGACCTATGTCCGTCGTCAATACGGCAGTTTGATTGGTGATGCTACCGCGGAACGTATTAAGACGGAAATCGGTATGGCTTACCATACAGGTGAAGAATTACAGATCGATGTTCGTGGTCGTAATTTAGCGGAAGGTATTCCACGCTCTTTCGTTCTGAGCAGTACGGAAATCCTAGAAGCGCTGCAAGAACCGCTTGCTCAAATCGTTCAAGCGATTAAAGGTGTTCTTGAGCAGTCACCTCCAGAATTGGCTGCAGATATCGGCGAGACTGGCTTGGTGTTAACTGGCGGTGGTGCTTTGTTACGTGAGATTGATCGTCTGATCAGTGAAGAAACGGGCTTGCCTGTCATTATTGCTGATGACCCTTTGACCTGTGTTGCTCGAGGTGGTGGTATGGCGTTAGAGTTGATGGATAAACACGCATCCGAACTATTTACTGAAGATAATGAGTAAAGGTTAGGAGCGCACCATTAATAATTCGCTTCATTTTAGTGGCAAAGTTTCTAGCACACGTTTTGTTGTGTTGGTTATTTTGTCTATAGTGATGATTGTTGCTGATGTTCGTTATTCTACTTTTTCGCAGGTGAGACCTTATTTGACTCTGCTTGTGACACCTATACAAGTTGTAGTGAATACTCCTCAGAAAGTGCTTAATTGGTCTGGTGAACACCTTGCCAGCAGAGAGGGCTTAGTAAGTGAAAATCAGTCCTTGCAGTCTGAAATATTGCTTTTACGCAGTCGACAGCAGAGGCTGGATTCCCTTCAGGCAGAAAACGTTCGTTTACGTGAGTTGCTAGATGCTTCACAGAGAGTTGACGAAAAAATTGTCATGGCAGAAGTGATAGGCTTTGATCAAAATGCCTATAGTCATAAGCTTATGATAGATAAAGGTTTTTCTTCTGGAGCATACGTTGGTCAGCCTGTTTTGGATGCGACGGGCGTATTGGGTCAGGTGGTTGAAACTGCAGCGTATAGTAGCCGTGTATTACTTATCGCTGATGCTAGTCATTTTGTTCCTGTACAGCTCTCTCGAACAGGCTTTAGAGGGATCTTACGAGGAACGGGTAGCTTGAAAGTCATGGAGTTGATGAGTGTTCCTCGTTCTGTTGATATTAAAAAAGGCGACATATTAACAACGTCGGGCTTAGATAAACGCTTTCCAAGTGGATACCCTGTCGGGGTTGTGCGGAGCGTCAAGTATACTCAGGGTAAGGCTTATGCCGATGTCGATGTCGTTCCTTTGGCTCAGCTGGGGCGTAGTCGACACGTTATGCTTATTGATAAGCCCAAGGCTGAGCGATAATGAAACCGATTTTTGTATTTTGTATTACGTTATTAACGGCCTTGATGCTTGAAGCGGTGCCTTTTCCCGAAGAGCTTGTATGGTTTCGTCCTGAGTGGGCTTTATTGGTCATTTTATATTGGGTGATTGCTTTACCTTTTCGTGTTGGCGTTGGTTTGGCTTGGTTCTTGGGGTTGATGGTTGATTTATTGCAAGGTGGGATAATTGGTCAGCATTCTCTCACATATGTGATTATCGCCTATACTTGCGCTGTGTTTTATAAGCGATTGAGGATGTACCATCGTTGGCAACAAGGCTTTTTTGTATGCTGTTTGGTTAGTATTAATCAATTAGTTGATTTTTGGGTCGATCATTATCTTGGGCATGCAGAGCCAACATTAATGATCTTTATGCCGGCTGTGATGACGGGGTTGTTATGGCCTTGGTCTTTTATTATTTTGCGCAGTGTGCGCCGTATTTACGCTATCCGCTAGGTCGTTTTTTTAGGGAAAGTTTATGCTTGTTTTGGCTTCAGCTTCGCCAAGAAGAAAAGAACTACTGAGTCTCTTGGTTAAAGAATTTGAGGTTTTGCCGGCCGATATTGATGAAACACCGTTGTACCAAGAAAATGCGGAGGATTATGTTGTTCGCATGGCAATGGAGAAGGCAAGTGCTGCAGCGCTGAAATATAGACAGCAAGCCGACTTTGATTTGTCAGCTATTTTTATTGCTTCAGATACAAGTGTTGTCATTGATGGACGCATTTTAGGTAAACCCGCTTCACTTGAAGACTCTCTTTCTATGTTAAGGCTTCTTTCTGGCCGCTCCCATAAAGTGATTACCTCTCTATGTTTTTCTAACTTACAGCTTGAACATATAGCAACAAAACTTGTTGTCAGTGATGTGCTGTTTCGTGAGATCTCTAATGTTGAAATAGAGCAATATTGGAAGACGGGTGAACCTCAAGATAAAGCGGGTTCTTATGCTATTCAAGGGTTGGGCGCTATTTTTGTTCGCTCTATCTCTGGTTCTTACTCCGCTGTTGTTGGTCTACCGTTATATGAAACGGCGCAACTATTGTCTCAATTTGGAATTCATTCGCTAGAGGAAATGTCCCATGAGTGAAGACGTACTCATTAATGTTACTCCCATGGAAATTCGTGTTGCTCTAGTTGAGAACGGAGTGTTACAAGAAGTTTACATCGAACGCTCAAGTCGCAAGGGGATTGTGGGTAATATTTATCAGGGCAAAGTGGTTCGAGTGTTGCCTGGTATGCAAGCTGCCTTTGTCGATATTGGTCTTGAAAGAGCCGCTTTTATTCATGTGTCAGAAGTGGTTGATCGCGATGCAATTAACCCAAGTGATCAAATTGGTGATTATTTGCGTGAGGGGCAATCGCTGGTAGTTCAAGTTACTAAAGATCCTATTAGCTCTAAGGGCGCTCGTTTAACAACACATCTTTCCATCCCTTCTCGTTATTTGGTTTACATGCCGGATCAGGCTCATGTAGGAGTGAGTCAGCGAATAGAGGATGAGGTCGAACGTGAACGTCTTAAATTGCTTGTATCCGAAGCGTTAACAGACGCAGATGAAAGCAGCGGCTATATCCTGCGGACAGCAGCGGAAAAAGCGGGAGAGGAGGAAATTCTTTCCGATATTAAGTTTTTGACCCGACTTTGGCAGTCTGTAAAACGCCGTATGCAAAACGCTAAAGCCCCTTCAGTTATTTATGAAGACCTTCCTTTGCATTTACGTACTATGCGAGATTTGGTCGGGTTGACGACAGAAAAAATCCGTATTGATTCCAAAGAAAACTACGCGAAGCTGAGATCGTTTGCAGAAGATTTTATACCAGACTTGAAGGACCGTATCGAATACTATCCGGGCGAGCGTCCTATATTTGATCTATACAGTGTTGAAGATGAGATTCATAAGGCGCTTGATCGAAAAGTACAACTGAAGTCTGGAGGCTATTTGTTGGTTGAGCAGACTGAGTCAATGACCACCATAGATGTTAATACAGGTGCTTTTGTTGGCAGTCGTAATCTTGAAGAAACCATCTATAAGACCAATCTTGAAGCGGCAACGGCCATTGGTCGACAGCTAAGATTAAGAAATCTTGGTGGTATTATCATTATTGATTTTATCGACATGGAAGATGAAGAGCACAAGCGTCAAGTATTGCGGATGCTCGAAAAAATATTAGACTCGGATCATGCTAAAACAAAAATCACCGGTGTTTCTGAACTTGGTCTAGTAGAAATGACAAGGAAAAGGACGCGTGAAAGTCTCGGGCAGACCTTGTGTGAACCTTGTCGGTCCTGTCGAGGGAGCGGTTTGGTTAAAACCCCAGAGACGGTTTGTTACGAGGTATTTCGAGAGATTTTAAGGGCAGATCGTGCTTATGATTCGCAAACATACACAGTGTTAGCCGCCAGTTCTGTTGTTGAACGCTTTCATGATGAGGAGGGAGCCGCTGTAGCGGAACTAGAGGCTTTTATTGGTAAAACAATTCGTTTTCAAGTGGATTCTGTCTATACGCAAGATCAGTATGATGTTGTGTTACGCTAGCAATAAAAGGTTTTAAAATGAGGTGGTTATTACGTAAACTGATCCTTTTCTTGTTTTGGGGGGCTGTCGTTTTTGCCGCCTTTCTTGGCGTATTTGCAGTAAGTGTTGGAAAACTGCTACCTTACCTAGATAGTTATCGTCCTCAAATAGAGCATAATCTGCAGCAAATAACAGGCTATCCTGTGACCTTGGGTGAGATTGATGGTCGTTTAGAAGGGATTGATCCGACGGTTTCGATTAGTGGCTTTAAACTATTTTCTAATGGACAGCCTGCGATAGCCATTAATGAAATGCGGATTCGTTTAGATATTGTTAAATCACTCCTTAGTTTTAGCCCTCAATTCACCTATATTCGTTTTGTTCGTCCAACGATTGCATTGCAGGAGAGTGATGGGCAGTGGCGATTAAATGGCGCCGCGCCTTCGCGAGATGTACGCAGTGACGTTGGTGTTGAGCGCGTATTGGATTATTTGTCCGCCCAGCGTAACTTCTCTATATATGATGCCAAATTAGAGGTTTATAGTGACCAGTTTGGAGAGCATGTATTACGTATTCCTCATGTATATATATTTCAAAAAGCGTTTGAATCATTATTGAGCTCAACGCTTTATTTGGATGATTACAAATCGCCATTTCAAATAAATGCCCGTGTTGACAAAACTCGTAGTCTTCTGGGTAACTATCGAATAAAGGCTTCAATTGAAGCACCATTAGTTTCTTTACCTTTAAACTCAATGCTATCAAGTAATTCCTATTCGCTATCGTCGGTTGAATTTGGTGGTGATATTTGGTTGGATGCTTTGGTGGGTAAAGAGCTAGAGGTGCGTACAGAATCAACAAAATTTAATGTCGCTTTTACTGATGGAAAAACGTATAGCACCACGTCTTCGGTTAAGCTTCGCTATTCTCAGAAACGCCCTGGTGTGAGAATAGATGTACACAATATGCTAATTAAGGATCAAGGTGGCACTGAGTATCCTGCTTCAGATTTTGCATTCGACTGGTCATCCGTTACTCATCGCTCAAATATGAGTTTTAATCAAATTGATCTCGGTTTAGCGAATAAAATCGCGCCCTACTTTCTACCTGAAGAATCCAACGCCGCAAAAATCTTGACTGGACTTGACCCTAATGGAATGGCTAAAAACGGCACTGTCCGTTTGTGGCGTGAAGGTGATGCGTTTGCTTTCCAGTTTCTAAGTAATCTACAGTCAGCTTCAGTTGACGCTTATAATGGTATTCCCAAGGCAAACAATATCAATGCTGTTTTTAGTTTATCGGACGATAATGGTTATATTGATTTTCGTGGAAAAGGCAGTGAAATAGGTTTTGATACTGTTTATGACGAGTCATGGCGTACTGAGCTGCTGTCTGGTTATGTGAGTTGGCAGAATCAGCAAGATGTCTTTTTAGTCAGTGGGCGTGATCTGTCTGTTCAGCGCAATGGAGCAGATATCAGTGGTGGGTTTCGATTAGAGGTTCGCGATACTGAGCCAGATTGGATTTCATTAGATTTACATGGACGAAATTTGCCCCTTTCTGATCGCCTAACGTACCTTCCTCCAAAGGCTCTTGGGGATGACTTAATGTCTTGGATTCAAGAGGCGTTTGCAGGCGCTAAAGCAGGACAGGTAGACAGTGTCGATGTGTTGCTGCAAAGCGAATTATCTGATGACTCAGAGCCTCATGTTAGAGTGCAAATGGTGGTTAGTGATGTTGATGTGGCCTTCGATAAAAATTGGCCAACGGCCACTAAGGTTAATGGTTTCTTTGAGTATGATGAATTGGGTGTTTCTGTAGATGTGAAATCAGCCTCTTTGCTGAATTTGCCAGTAAAGGACCTTTTGCTAACGGTTCCAATTTTAAGCGGTTCTGCTGATTGGTTAAATCTAAAGGGCAGCATTAATGCTGAGTCTACGACTATTTTGACTGCATTAAGAGCGACACCATTAGCGAATACGGTGCTCAAGCCTTTTGATAATTGGCAGCTGAAAGGTGGTGTAAAAGGCAGTTTCGAGATTGCTATTCCTTTCTCAGAAGACGTGGAACCTAGGGTGCAGTTAGGACTAGTTTTTAAAGGTAATCAGTTATTGATAAAAGAAATAGATCTTTTATCTAAAATTCAAAATGGTCGTTTAAATTATAGCTCGAACGAAGGTATCACTGATTCGGGTTTTGATATAAAAGTCTTAGGCGGTACTTCACGCCTTGAATTGTCTTCGAATGTTACCGAGAGCGGAGGGTTTGCGGTTGTAGGTGACCTTTCAGGTGTTGTTGATGTCAGTGACGTGGCGACGTGGCGTCAGCTACCTGCCGCAGCCGTTAAAAAGGTATCTGGTCAGTCTGCTTATAAGGCGGTATTGCTCGTTAATCAAGCCCAAGATGGACAGATAGACCTAACTGTTGATAGTGATTTGATTGGAGTTAGCATTGATCTGCCTGAGCCTGTAGGTAAAGCTGCGCAAGAGGCTAGGGCATTGCGAATAAAAGTGATGCAACATGAAAAAGATCTTGTCGTTGATATGGATTATGAATCGTTGTCTAAAGCGAGATTTTTTCTGCAAGACAATGAGTTTGTTGGCGGTGAACTTATTTTGAGTGGTGCTCAAGATCAAGTTTTGAGCTCATCTATTCCCAAGGGGTTGGTACTGACAGGCGATTTTGAACGCTTTTATGTTCAAGATTGGCAATCAGTTCTTGCTGACCTATCTGGTGATGCATCTAGACCTTCTAGTGATGTAAAGATTCCTGAATTTCCTGAATGGTTAAGCCGAGTCGATTTGATTGTAGATGAGGTTATTGTTAATCCTGATAACAGGTGGCATAACTTCAAGGTTGGCTACAATGTTGCTAATGGTAAATCGCTTTTCGTTAGTTCCGATGAAATGAACTTTTCTTTAATAAATAAAGAGGGGGTTCCTAACCTCCACTTTGGCTTTTTGAGTTGGAATACTGCGTCATCAGACACAGCTGAAGCTTCTCCAAATATGAATGAACCGCCCATTTCAGCAAAACAAGTTCCTAACATGGTGCTTTCTGTTGATCAGCTTTATTTTAATCAAAAACCCTATGGAGATTGGAAATTAACACTTCATAGAGAGGGGGATAGCGTTCGAATAGACCCCATCACATCAAAATTAAAGACGGGTAGTTTCAAAGGGAGTTTGTTTTGGCACGATAAAGAAGAGGACTCTCGTGTTGAGCTGGTTATTGCAACAAGTGGTGAAGACCTTGCTGAGTTAACTCGTAAATTTTCGAATGATGCTTTTGTTTCTTCAAAAAAATATAAGATTGATGTTGTACTCAATTGGAAAGGGCACCCTTTTTACTTTGATCGTGAGTCAGTATCGGGGCATATTGCCTTTTCTGCTGAAAATGGCAACTTCCAAAAGGTTGAAGAGCTACCAGCATTCCTGAAAGTCTTAGGGATTTTTAATATTGGAGCGCTTAGTCGCAGATTATTATTGGATTTTTCAGATGTTTATAAACCAGGATTAACATACGATAAATTTAGTGGTTCGCTTTCCTTAGATAAAGGCATTTTAAAAACCATTTCTCCTATTTCCATTGCCTCCCCTACCGCAGAACTCGTTGTGGAAGGAGAGGCTAATATTGTGAATGAAACCTTAAATGAAAAACTGACAGCAACGTTTCCTTTAACAGGTGCACTACCTTTGGCCGGTTTACTGTGGGGAACACCTCAGTTAGCAGGGCTGCTTTTTATTACAGATAAACTAATTGGTGACCAACTCTCAAAAGTGACGAGTGTGCAGTACAAAGTAGAAGGCTCTTTTAATGAACCTATTATGACGCCTATTCGTTATAACCCGTTAGGGAAGTCTAAATAGATGAAAGAAACGCTTTGTGTTGCGGCTATTCAGCTAACTAGCACTCGGTGTTGGCAAGATAATCTGACTGAAGTGACACGACTTATTGACTCTGCAGTAAGTGATGGGGCGCGTTTGGTCGTGTTACCTGAGAATGTTTTTTTATTTTACGGAAAAGGCATGCGATGGTTAGCAGAGTCTGATTCTCAAAAAATACTGTTCAATAACGTTTTAGGGTTGGCTAAAAAACACGCCATTTATCTTGTTGTTGGTTCACATCCTTCACTTTATACACCTAATGGTGAAGTGGTTGCTGATGGCCGAGTTAGACAAACCTGCTGGGTGATTGGGCCTGACGGTCTTATCGTTGAGCGTTATGACAAGATTCATTTATTTGATGTGATGGTTGATGATAAAGCCGCTTCTTATAAAGAATCTGATTTTATTGAACAGGGGGATTTGACACCAAAAGTCATTGATGTTGACGGCTTTAGCATTGGACTGAGTATTTGTTATGACGTGCGCTTTCCGGAGTTGTACAGGGCTCTTGCTGAATTAGGGGCTGACGTTTTACTGGTCCCTGCCGCGTTTACTTATGTGACGGGAAAAGCGCATTGGGATATTTTATTGTCAGCGCGGGCTATTGAGAATCAGTGTTATGTACTTGGCGTTAATCAATGTGGTTGGCACAGTGAAACCAGACAAACTTATGGGCACAGTGCGTTGTATTCTCCGCTAGGCGTTCGCTTAGCCAGTTTACAAGAAAAGCCAGAGTATTTTGTTTATAACATAACCAAACAGGCCTTAGAGGATTGTCGGCAAAAAATGCCATGCTTTTCCCATCGAAGGTTGTAATAAAAAAAATCCCTTCTTTCTCTGTGATCTACAGAGCCATGAGTTCTTTATGATCTACAGAGCCATGAGTTCTTTATGATCTTCAGTATTGGTTTCTAGTGCCAAGCAGATCGATTTACGGATAACCCAAAACAGACTATTTACCGCGATTGGATTACCTATATTTTTGTGGCTTTGTTGGTTTTCTACCACCTAGGGTTGGTATCTATTAAGTAAGATAACTGAGACTCACTAAAAAGGGCCAGATCCCTTTAAGAAGAGAGTACATCTTTCACTTTCCTATTTAATGTGGCGTTTAAGAGATCTGGCCTCTTTTAAGCCTTATTCGAAAATGCTTTTCTTACCTGATGTTTTATTAGATTCTTTGTCTTTAGACTTTGATACGTTGTCTTTAGCCTTAGAGCCGCTTCTAGGTTTTGATGGGCCTTTGCGCTCTGGCGCTTTGCTCTTACGAATAAAGTTCAATACAGAAACTGGCACTGTTTTTCTAACCGGAAATTCGTCAATTTCTTCTCGGTCAATGATATGTTTTAAACGACTTTCAATGGCGCATAGGTTTTTAAAATCACCCATTGCAACAAAAGAAATGGCTTCACCTGCCGCTCCAGCACGACCTGTTCGCCCAATACGGTGGACATATTCTTCAGGCTTGAAAGGTAAGTCGTAGTTAACAACACGACTCAGATCACCAATATCAATACCACGAGCAGCAACGCCGGTGGCGACCAAATATTTTAGTTTGCCAGATTTGAAGTCAGTTAGGATTTTTTCACGCATGGCTTGGCTTCTATCACCATGAATGGAGTCTGCTTCAATACCACGTTTTGCTAGCTGATCAACAAGCTTGGCCGCACCGTGTTTTTTCTCGATAAAAATAAGCGCCTGATCCCACTTATGCTCTTTAATTAAATAACTAAGCAGGGCGGATTTTGTGTCTTTATCGACCGTAATTAGCCATTGCTTGATATTTGGGGCCGTTTTTGTTCTTGGTGAAATCTTAATTTCAGTCGCAGGTTCACTCACTTTGCTATCAGAAAAATCATAAGCCAGTTCGCGAACACTGTCTGTTATTGTCGCCGAAAATAATAGATTCTGGCGGTGCGGCGGTAAGCGATCTAATATTTTGTATAGCTCATCGGTGAAGCCCATGTCTATCATTCTGTCAGCTTCGTCTAATACTAAGACTTCAAGCTCATCAAAATGTACCGCTCGCTGATGCGCTAAATCAAGTAGTCGACCGGGCGTTGCCACTAAAATATCAACGCCTTCGATTAAACGCTGCTTTTGTGGTTCGGTATCAACACCACCATAGACGGCCATAGAAGTGAGTTTCAGATGTTTACTATACAAAGCAACATTGGCTTCTACTTGAACGGATAATTCACGTGTTGGTGTCAGAATAAGTGCACGTATACGTTTGCCTCTTAATGTTCGCTCTTTATTGAGCTTCTCTAATAGAGGAAGAACAAACGCAGCGGTTTTACCAGTACCCGTTTGAGATGTGGCAACAAGGTCTTTTCCCGCAAGAATGACAGGGATGGCTTGTTCCTGTATGGGCGTTGGTCTTTTGTACCCCAGTTCCTTGATAGCTTGTACAAGGGGCTTTGATAATCCTAGTTTTGAAAATGGCATATGAGGCTCGGACAGATTGTCGTAATGGTCGTTGTAAGGATGGCAATAAGATTCGCCATAAGGCAATGTGGCGCAGTATAGCGTAAAAGCGTTGGCTTGTTGTCCGAACGTTGCAAAAATCAATGAAGCGTTGAAAATTATCGCTTAGAAAGGATAATGTCGTGATCTTTCCTCGCTTAATGTTGTATCTCATGCGCCTTGATAAGTTTGTTTGTAAAAGTACCGAGTTAACCAAAATTGAAGCCATTCAACATATACACTTTGGTGAGGTTAGCGTTAATGGTGACGTGACAACAGATGAAATGACTCAGGTTCATGAAAACAACACGATTATGTTAAATGGGGTTAGGCTAAAAACGCGTGATTTTCGCTATATCTTAATGCATAAGCCTGCTGAAACGATTTGCTCTAATCTCGATGAAGCGTATCCATCGCTATTTAATTATCTAGTGGTTGATAAAGTGTCTGAGTTGCATATCGCAGGGCGTTTGGATGCAGACACAACCGGTTTGGTCTTGATTACCGATGACGGGCGTTGGTCATTTAATATTACGTCGCCAACAAGACAATGTTGCAAAGTATACCGAGTGGGGCTTTCTAGAGCCCTAACGATAGAGCAAGCTGAAAGTGTTACGGTTAGATTTAAAAACGGCGTTCAATTACAAGGCGAGGAAGGTTTAACACGCCCAGCTAAGATGGAGGTGATTTCTTCAAAAGAGGTGCTTTTAACGATCACCGAAGGAAAGTTCCATCAGGTAAAACGTATGTTTTCGGCGGTAGGGAATCGAGTCGTGTTATTACATCGTGAACAAATTGGCGAGGTTCGATTAGATGTCGAGGTTGGACAATGGCGCTATTTGACAGAAGGTGAAGTGCTGTCTTTTGCTCAATAAAGTCATTCACTTCTCTATGACTTTATAAAAAACGGCTTCTATTAAGAGTGGAAGTCGTTTTTTATAAGAGTGTTAGTAATTTCTTAGAAAGAGTGATTTAGCGAAAGTTACGAAAAATGCGTTTTAAGGTAACGGATGATTTCGGATGATTCGTACAGCCATTCAACTTTGCCTTCGTGCTCAATGCGTAAACAAGGAACTTTAATTTGTCCACCGCCGGCTAGTAATGCAGCGCGATGAGGGGAGCCTTCTGATGCACTGCGTTTTTCAATTGGCAAATTCAATTTGTGCATGGCTCTGCGTGTTTTGATACAAAAAGGGCAAGCAAAAAATTGATAAAGCGATAGGTGTTTCAATTCATTGTTAATCTTTTTTTGTTTTTCAGGGGGTCGCTTTAGCTTTGTTCCGCGAGTCGCTAGGTCAATGATTGCAATGATGTAGCCTAGTAGGTTTCGGATAAAGTTAATAAGTATTTTCATATGGATTGCTCGCTCTCTAATAAATGAGTCAATAAGAGGAATATCAAATCGAGGCTATTCTAACGGTAAAATGTTGAGTGTTTAAGCCCTTAGGGAAAACGATTTTAAATAGTGACGTTATTTGTGTCATTATAATGCGTTAATGCACTGAATTTTGTAACCATTTGGAGTAAGTATGAATAATAAAATTCTTGGGATCATTCTAATTGTTGCGGGTATTGCTTTGGCGATATGGGGTTATAACATCTACGATGCGGCTTCTTCTCAAGTGACACGAGCGTTAAGTGGAGAAACGCCAATTAAAGCATGGGTTGGCATGGTTGGTGGTTTGATTTGTGTATTGGTTGGTTTCACTAAAGTTAAGTAAGTTTTCTGATTTGATGGTAGATCGGCTTAGTCACTAGTTGAATTAAGCCGCATGTTGTAGAGGTATCCCCATACCAGTAAATGAAGATTAAAGTGAATTCCTAAGGTTTAGTCTTATTACGCCATTGAAAAATGGCTTCTGGAAACAGAAGCCATTTTTTTAATTCCAATTGATGTCGGGTAGGGATTCGAAGCTGGGTCTGGCGAAATAATAGCCTTGGAAAAGATAAATGCCCATGTCTTGTAAGGTGTGGTATTCCGCTTTTGTTTCGACGCCTTCTGCGACAACTATCATGTTGAGATCGTTAAATAAATTAACCAAATTACGGACTATTATTTGCCGTTTTTTATCTTTATCGATGTTTTTGATGAGTGCTATGTCAATCTTGGTAATGTCGGTTTTTAAATCTGCGAGTTGGTTCAGTCCATTAAAGCCAGAGCCAAAGTCATCTGTCGCGGTGAGAAAACCTTGTGCTTGATAGTGCTGGATAATGGATTCTAGATGGGCGCTGTCGGTGACTTGTTCGTTTTCAGTAAATTCGAAGATTATTTTTTCTTTTGGAAAATGAAATTCTTCCGCCGCATTGAGGGTTGTTTGAATACAAAGCTCTGGTTTATAAACCGCGTTTGGTAAAAAATTAATGCTGAGAAAGCTGTGTGTGTGAATATTCAGTCTGGCGGCCAGTTTAATAGCTTTAACGCGGCAGCTTTGATCAAAGCGATATCGATTGGTATCATTGACGTTCTGAAAAATGTGAAAAGCACCTTCATTATTGAGACCACGAGCAAGGGCTTCTTGTGCGAAGACGGTTTTTGTCTGGCTGTTAATAATCGGCTGAAAGGCCATCGTGAAGTCGAACCCTAGATCGCACCCAGTCGCGCATTCTGCACAACCTAATTTTCGAAAGTCCTTCTGCTGCATTTCGTTCATCCTCCTGTTTTATGTCTGTCTAGCATGGATAGTCGACACTAACGATGTCGTCGTACCCTGTTCGGAAAAATATGAATATTATATTAAACAATAGAGCTTTTATTATAGTTTTTCTAGTCGGCGATATTTTTTTATGTGTGGCGTCATCACTCTATAAAAATAACGTATTACGCGGTCTTTGGTACGTCTTATTGTGTGATAAATCAAAATAATAAGGGCCAGCCGTTTTCACGGACTGACCCTTATTATTTCAATGTTTATATTTCTTTTAAATGAATAGATTATTTCTCTACTGTTTTTTCTGCTTGTTGCTTGTCATAACGTTTTTCCCAGAACTCTGCGCCTTTGATACCAAGGGCTTTCGGGTTAAAGGTGTACTCGGTTACGCCAGACGCTTTTTGCGCTTCATAATCTCGTAGCGCTTTCATAGTAGGTTTCGCCATGAAGAAAATGGTGATAATACCAACAATGTTTAACCAAGCCATTAGACCTACACCAACATCACCTAGATTCCATATGTAACCTGCGGTGTTAACAGTGCCGTATGCCACCATAAACATGATAAGCAGTTTAACGAATGTCAATGACACATTGATCTTCAACGCACGACGTAGGTACGCTACATTGGTTTCGGCAATATAGTAGTAAGCCAAGATAGTAGTGAATGCGAAGAAGAATAACGCGATACCAACAAAAATCGGGCCGGTACTTCCAAACACACTTGCCAATGCCATTTGCGTGAACGCAGGAGAGGCAATAATAGTAGATGGATCGACATTTTGTACAATGAATTGACCATCAGCTAATGTACCTTGCACATTGTATTGCTGAGTAATCAGAATCATCAACGCCGTTGCCGTACAGATAAATAATGTATCTATATAAACAGAGAACGCTTGAACAAGACCTTGCTGTGCAGGGTGTTGTACTTCTGCTGCTGCTGCTGCATGAGGTCCAGTTCCTTGGCCTGCTTCGTTTGAGTAAACACCACGCTTTACGCCCCAACCGATTGCTGCACCGAAACCTGCTTGAGCAGTGAATGCATCGGAGAAGATTAAACCGAAGATGCCAGGCACTTTGTCTAGGTTAAGGAAAACAACGATTAGCGCCATCACAATATAACCAAGCGCCATGAATGGCACGATGATTTGGGTGAAGTTCGCAATGCGCTTGATGCCACCAAAAATGATGAATGCCAACACAACCAAGATGACAGCCAGAGCAACTAATTTAGTTGAGCCTACGTCACCAAATGAGCTTGATACAACAACACCTTCACCGAAGATTTGTACCACAGCGTTGCCAACAGAGTTTGCTTGAATACCAGGTAAGAAAACGCCACAGGCAATAATAGAAGACAAAGCAAATAATACGCCTAACCAGCGCCAGCCTAGGCAACGCTCGAAGTAATATGCAGGGCCACCACGATATTGTCCGTCTTCGCTTACTTTATAAATCTGACCTAAGGTCGATTCTGCATACGCGGTGCTAGCGCCTAAGAACGCCACAACCCACATCCAAAAAATGGCACCAGGGCCACCAAAACCAATGGCTGCTGCAACCCCGGCAATGTTACCTGTGCCAACACGGCCAGATAAAGAAACCGCCAGTGCTTGGAAAGAAGAAATCCCTTTGTCTGATTCGTTTGGATTGAACAGTAGAGAAAACATTTCTTTGAAATGTCGTACTTGAGCAAAACGCGTCAGAATAGAGTAGAAAAGGCCCGCTCCTAGGCATAGAAAAATTAGGGCAGGGCTCCAAATGATCCCGTTTAAGAAATCAATGAATGCTTGCATAGTTAGTCCTCGATAAGGTTAGCTCGATGAGCTTTTTTAGTTTTTATTTGATTACTAAGGTGCTGTGATTATGGGGATTGTTATCTTAGTCATACGTGAAGCTACGTTGTAATCCGTATATTACGTATAAAAATGCACCGTCGCGGTGCGAATCTACCATGAAAAAGAAATGAGATCTATTTGTAACAGTGAGGAATGCCACATTTTATAAGAAATTTATTAAGACAAAATACATGACGTTTCACGAGATCTATTTGTTTTTTTATCTTTTATTATGAAAGTACAATTATTTTTAATGAGACTGCATCCAATTAGCTATGTTACTTCGTCTTTAATAGTGTAAGAACATTTTTTAAGACAAAACGGAGTATTGATATGAAGTTACAACTTAGAACGGTTGCCGCTAGTGTTGCCATTTTACTTGCGCCTATGGTGATTAGCTCGAATGCCTTTGCCGCTGATGATGTGTTGATGGATAAATCAGGTATGACGCTTTATACCTTTGATAAAGATTCAAAAGATCAGTCTAACTGTAACGACGGTTGTGCTGTTAAATGGCCACCTTTTGTCGCGAGTCAAGGGGCTAAAGCTAAGTCAGGGTTTGGTGTGATTAAACGCGATGATGGCACTCAACAATGGACGTATCAAAATAAGCCTTTGTACACTTGGTCTGGTGACATAGAGCAAGGCGATATGAATGGTGATGGTCTTGGTGGTGTTTGGCATGTCGCGAAAAAAGTTGCGAGCGTTTATTGATCTCTGCCTAAATTGTTTGAAAAGTAAATAATTGCTTTTGTGTCTCCCCATATTCTTGTAGTTTTGAACAAAGCAGGGAACGTTAGTTCACTGCTTTGTTTGGGGGCGCACGTCGCTTTTTCAGAGGGAGAATGGGTTGTCAGTTGGTGAATTAGAATGGTGCTATCAAGTAAATGCTTTGCTATATCGGGTGCAAAAACAAGATAAGAAAGCGTTGCAGTCTTTATATGAGTTAACCAGTGGGAAGCTTCTTGGTTTAATCTTTCGCATCGTTAAGGACGAGTCCGAAGCTGAAGATGTGCTGCAAGATGTTTTTATAAAGGTGTGGCTGCAAGCCAATCAATATAACGGTAAAGGCAGTGCTTGGGCTTGGTTGTGTGTGATGGTTCGCAATAGCAGCTTAGATCGACTGAGGAAAATACAAAAGCACCCACACGTTTCTACTGACGAAGATGAAGAATTGCTAAATAGCCTGACAGAAAAGTTTGATGCCCATAACAATATTGCGTTAAACCGGTGTTTGTACACCTTAAAAAATCAAGTTCGAAAAAGTATTCTAATGTCGTATTTACATGGCTATAGCCATAGTGAGTTAGCAAAAACGATGTCTGTTCCCTTGGGAACGATGAAGGCATGGATTCGCCGAGGTTTGCAGGAGTTAAAATTATGTCTGGAAGCTTGAGATATGAAAAACCAACAGTTTGTGAGCATTTGGCGAGCCAATATGTAATGTCGGTAATGACACCCCTTGTTAAATCTCGTATTGAGAGTTTGCGTTTAAACGTACCAGAGCTTGACGAGGCTATTATTCGTTGGTCAGAACGCGCCGTAACGTTCCATGAAAACTTACCTGAGAAACAACCTTCGAGTCATGTGTGGAAGAGGATTGAACGGTCTATTTTTCCACCATCAAGAAAAATCAAGGCGAACAAATCATGGTTGAGTAGTCTGATTTTTTGGCAGGTGACAGGTGTTGGGGCTAGTCTGGTGTCGCTAATTTTGGTGGTGACCTTATCTACAGGCTTATCAAAACCAGATATGTCATTGCCTTTAATAAGCTCAACCCCAAGTTATACGGCCGTTATGTCTTCAAACTCTAACGGAGTAAGAGAAAGTGATGATATTCGTTTTGTGGTTAATGTGTATCAGAAAACTGAAGCAGCCCCATCAAGATTGTTTATACAATGGTCTCAAAGGAAGCCTCGTGTCAATAATACCAGTATGCATGTTTGGGCAGAAAACCAAAACACGGGAGAACTCACTTATATTGGTGTAGAGTCAAATGAGTCTAAGGTCTTGGCATTGAACAAAATCACATGGTTAGCGGTGTCGAACAGCAGTCACCTTATTTTCACCAAAAATGAGAGCAAGCCGACTGAAAATAACACTTTATTTTCAGGTCCTTGTATTCAGTTAGGCAGTTGGAAAAATGAAGCGACATAATCACCTTTGTGTTATATGACGTTGGTGTTTCTATCGAGGTTTAAGTTTAGAAAATGTCGAGAACTTGCCTATGTGACTCGATTTTTGGAAAACTAAGCGCAGGGCATTCCTCTTAACCAAGCTAGTATGGTGCTTCAGCTTAATTGCTTTTGCTATTTTCAAGCACCCTCTAGGTAGGGCTTCTATGTCTCATTTTCGTGTTCGTTATTAAACGCTTGAGTTTGATAAGACCGATATCCATGTACTTACTCGCCGTGATAAACAAGAGTTTTCAGACGACGATAACACCGCTTTCAATTTAAGGATTTCCTCAGCAGTTTGACCTTTGTTGAGTGTGATATGGTCATCAGGTGAGGTACTTGCTCATCTCATGTTTAAACATGAAGTGAAAGGGTTAAAGATATTAGAAGTAGGGTGTGGCATAGAGCTGGCAAGCTTGGTGTTGAACCATAGACTTGCTGATATAACAGCAACGGATTATCACCCTGAAGCGGGTAATTTTTTAAATGAAAATACCTTACTTATACCCATAGTCAGCGTAAATCGATTGATGCCTGTTATTTAACCGCGCTATTTAAAGGTCAGGTTTTAACGTATCAAAAAGGTCTGCTTTACCAATAAGTAATGGTAGCGACCGAGAAAAGATAAAACGCCCAGCATCATGCTGGGCGTTTTTTATGTTAATTATTCAGTTCTTATTAAGTCGTACTTTTTCTCGTTATAAAGCCAAGTACCTAATAAAGGATGCGCAATGGCTTGATTAATGATGTCTGAATCGATCTTATCTCTTGGCAATAGTGTTGAGTTTTCGTAGAGGAAGGTTTTTGGTGATTTTTGTGGCTGTAATATCACGACTTGGTTTCCCTTCATATAAGCTTGATTGTCGTTAAACTGCATGATGGCTCGTCCAATGTAGTTATCACTGACATTTGTCATATCTTGCCCAATCATCGGGTGGGTAGAATCCACTCCGATTAATGACAAAAGTGTTGGTGCTAAATCTATTTGGCTAGTGATTCGACTGTCTTGTTTAGGAGTAATGCCTTCTCCTAGAATAAGTGCCGGTATGTGAAAGCTTGGAATCGGCACTAAGTCTGAACGAGTGGTTCGAGCATCATGGTCAGCAACCACTAAGAATACGGTATCCTTCCAATAATTTTCTTTTTTGGCCAGTTTGAAAAAATGGCCAATGGCATGATCTGCGTATTTGACGGCGTTTTCTCGCGTGTTTTTCGGTGTGTTATAAAGTTTAATTTTGTTGTCTGGGAACTCATAAGGGTCGTGATTTGATGAGCTAAAAACAAGACTGAAAAAAGGCTTTCCAGATTTAGATTTAGTGACAAAGTCTTGGTTTGCTTTGCTGAAAAGGTCTTCATCACTCACACCCCAAGAACCTAAAAATTCAGGCTCCACAAAATCTTTTTCTTCGATGATAGAGTCAAGCCCGTTGCCTAGGAAAAACGTTTTCATGTTATCAAAGTGGGCGCCACCGCCGTATATGAAATTGGTGTCGTAACCTTGTCTGCCAAGCAATTTGGCGATAGTGAAAAAGTTTGTTTGAGAGTTAGGTAGTTTCACGGTGCTGCGCGCTGGTGTTGGTACAAAGCCAGTTATAACGGCCTCTATACCTCGAACGGAGCGAGTGCCGGTGGCGTACAAATTATTGAATGACCATCCTTCTGGTACTAATTTATCGTATTCAGGCGTTAAAGGAAGCCCGCCTAAGCTGCCAACAAATTGTGCACCCAAGCTTTCTTCAAGAATAATAACGAGGTTCTTAGGTCTATCAAAATGTCGCGTCGCTACCTGTTTATGCAGTGTAGGAAATTCAGAAGACGTAAATTGGGTTTTTTCCAACCCCATCGCTTTATGTATCTGCGTAATCACGTCGTCTTGTTTCATGTTGGGATATAGCTCAAAAGAACTGACTTCACCTGACATTTGACTAACGGCGTATAACAGAGAGTACGTAGAGTTCAACGTTAAGCTATTTACCAACGGATCATTCGTAAAAGCAGTGTAACTCGGATTAATGGCTCTATGCTGTAAGCTTGAGCGAGCTCCAAGAAATGCCAGAGTGAAAACAATGACGACTAAGACGGGTCGCTCGAACCATTTTGGTTGTGGATGGCTGAGGATGCTTTGCTTGCGGAAAAACTGATACGCCAAAATAATAGTAATGGTGGTGATCAATGACGTCATCAGTAGGGTGAGCTTATGACCCTCAATCAGCATGGAAAAAACTTCTTTTGGGTAGAGTAAGTATTCTACAAAAAGACGATTGGGTCTTAAGCTGTACTCTTCAATAAAAGCGGGGGTTGATGCTTCCATAAAAATAAGCAAAACAAAAACGCTGGTTAACCAGATTAGAGTAAGTGTATTCCAAACTCGATTTAGATAGGGAATACCCGAAATGAGTAAGCTAATGACGGCTGGGATACCGATTAAGTATGAAATTGAAGCGAGATCAATACGCAAACCAAAGCCCAATAAGGTTAGCCAATCGCCCATAGAATCGATGCGATCAAACTTCCAAGCCATTAAAAATATACGGCTGACTGTGAGACAAAAAAGTGTGAGTACTAAAAAAAATAGATACGGTTTAAGTGGAGAAATAAGACGCATTAATAGTTTTTTTGATTCGATCATGTGATATCTCTAAAGTAAGCAATATTCGCCTAATTTAGAGGAGGCAGAGTGTAAAAAAAGCCAACGACATTTTTTTCACATTATTTGTATTAGTGTTAACACCAAGCCACTCTGTCGTAATTCCTAATTTCCAAGGGAGCCTTCGGTCTCTTTTTTACGAAAACTCAAACCCACAAGCTCCTTTCTGTATACGTTTTCTCTATGAGGTCTAGTCTTTATTTCGATTGCCTCTGTTCAGTCTCTTCTTTACTCTTGATGTCATTGCTTTAGAAAGCCTTTCTCTGCCTAGGCTTGATTTTTTTGAGGCCTCTACGCTGAACCATTTTTCCCATAGGAAACTCCATGAACGAAATTCTAACGACGTTACAGCCGAATGCCATTTGGCGTCACTTTCAGACGTTATGTAATACGCCACGTCCTTCTTATTATGAGGCGGAATTACGAGATTCGTTGATTCAATGGGCGTCTAAATTGGGTTTAGAAACGTACGTTGATCCGGTGGGAAATTTGTTGATCCGTAAAGCGGCGTCTAAAGGGATGGAAGATAGGGCGACTGTGGTTCTTCAAGGCCATTTGGATATGGTGGCGCAGAAAGACGCGGATGTCGTTCATGATTTTACTAAAGACCCAATCGTGACTCAGGTTATTGACGGATGGGTGCATGCGACAGGCACTACGCTGGGGGCAGATAATGGTATTGGTGTGGCGGCCGCGTTGGCGGTGTTAGAGTCGACAGATTTGGCGCATGGGCCGATTGAGGCGCTTTTTACCATTGAAGAAGAAACAAGTTTACGTGGTGCGTTACAGTTAGAAGAAGGAATTCTGAAGGGCAAGATAATGCTTAATTTGGATTCCGAAGATCGCGGCGATGTTTACATTGGTTGTGCTGGTGGTGTGGATATTAATATCAAGAAAGGCTATCTGGCTGTGCCTGCGGGACGTGACAAAAAGGCCTTTAAGATTGCGGTGTCGGGTTTACGTGGTGGTCATTCTGGATTGGATATTCATAAAGGCCGTGCTAGCGCGAATGTATTAATTATCCGATTGTTGAACCTACTTAATGAACAATGTGAGTTTGGTTTGAGTTCATTTTCTGGTGGTACTCTACGTAATGCTATTTCTCGTGATGCCAATGCAACGATTAATGTAGCGTCAAAAGACGAAGCGGTTTTATTGGCTTTTATCTCTGAGTTTGAAAAAGCAACGCAGGCAGAATTTATCAGTACTGAAGCCAATTTGACGGTGAGTTTGGTGCCTGCTGAATTGGATTATGAGCTTGCAGCGAATGCTAAGAATGATTTGTTGAGTGCGATTTATTGCGCGCCTCATGGCGTGCATCGTATGAGTGCAGAATTGGAAGGCGTGACAGAGACATCGTGTAATCTTGGTGTGATTAACCTTTGTAATTCCAATGAAGGTGAAAAGGCGTTTGATGCTTGTTTGTTGGTTCGTTCACTGGTTGACTCCGCGGTGGAGCACCTTGCTTGTGGCGCGAAAGCGGCGTTTTCGTTGATTCAAGCGGAAGTGATGCTAGAAAACGGATACCCAGGTTGGCGCCCTGATCCAAAAGCGGGTTTGTTGAAACATTTCCTTGAAGTGCATAAAGCGGTAACGGGTCAGGAAGCGAATGTGAAAGTAATTCACGCAGGTTTAGAGTGTGGTGTGATTGGTGCGAAATACGCGGGCATGGAAATGGTGTCGTTTGGGCCAAACATTCGCGGTGCGCATTCCCCTACAGAGCGAATGGAAATTGATTCTGTGGCAGACTTCTGGAACTTATTAACGGCGTTGTTAGCGTCTACACCGAAAGCCTAGTTGGTTATCAACTTTCAATGATCCGTTATCGGTGATTGATGGAGGGTGATAGGAACCTAGTATAGATACAAAAAAGCAGAGTGCGATTAAATCGACTCTGCTTTTTTGTTTTTTTTATTCAGATTGTTTTCTTGAAAGCGTTTTAGTCTTCTATGATTCTTTAAACGAAATGGAGGCTAGGATTTTACGTTCGCCTTCAAATGGTTGGCGCGCGTGGAGTACAGCATGATTGTTGATCCAAAGTACATCGTCTTCTTGCCACTTAAAGTTGACGCAATTGTCACTCATTTCTTTGATCAATGCGTTCATGACAGTATCGTCCATTGGTTCGCCATCTGCGGTAGCAACCGCTTTTTTGCCGACATTACGAGAATCATCCCAGCCTGAGTAAACGGCGACAATGGAGTTGAAGAAAACTTTTTGCTGAGTTTCTTCATCATAGCGAATCGCTTGTAATACAGCGGTTTCGGTTTTTAAATTGCCATTGTCTAGCCATTCCCAGTTCATACCGGCTTCTTTCATTCGTGCTTCGGCGTCTTCCTTTGTGGTGACATTGAAGGTTTCTTTCCATGATCGGCCAATGGCAGAGCGGGTGTCTGTTACTTCTGGCATGACTCGGATGTAGCGAACACCTTGTTCCTCTACTTTTTTTGCAAACGTAGGGTTGAGGTCAAAAAATTTCTTACAAATCTCACCAGAATGCAAAATGGACGTGGCGCCGCCGGTTGTTGATGCTTTGTTGCAGTAAAAGAAGATGTAGCCTGGCGGAGTCGGGACTTGTGCCATCTCATGGTGAAATGGAATTGTCTCAGAAGCAGGGGATTCATTGGCTGTCACGATACGGGAAGCCGTTACTTGAGTTCGAGGTGCAGCACCGCCAACGTAAGGCATGTTTTTATAATCAGTTTGATCCAGCATCTTTTCGAAAAGATCAGACGAGCTCACAGGAAAGCCACGAAATAACACCGCCCCATGCTTGATTAATAAACCATGTAATTCCGCTTTGTTATTTTGAACCCACTGCAAAAAGCGCGTTTCATCTTGAGCCGTGCTTGCATTTTGAGGTGTTACTAATAACGGAAAATCCAACCCATTGACTTGTTTTTGTTCTTCTAGCTTGGAAATGATAACGCTCATGTTTGCTCCCATTTTAAAGATGGTTTGTTGGCAAAACCCTAGTCCCGTTAAGTCGGGGCTAGGGTGAATCTGTAAATCACTCTAATTAGAATATTAAAATAAGTAAATCAATAGTGAATGAATTAATGTTAAAAAAATCCATATATTTCATAAGATATTGATTTTAAAGTATTAAAAAATATCTATTTGAATTTCATTCTTAAAAGGAAAAGCCGTCATTTTGTAGTGTTACCGCTTGGCCTGTTTGTGCGGAATGTTGTGCAGCAAGGCCAATAACAACGGCTTTTAAGCCATCTTCAACGGATACATCAACAGGTGATCCTTGCGTGATGGCGTTAAAAAAACCTAGGTGTTGGTAATAGGTTGAGCCATTGTGATCGCCCGCTTCTAGCAATGTTTCATCAACTGGAATGTCGGCTTCAATGGGGCCTTTTGGATGACGAGGGCTTAACACTACTTTAGGAATAGGGGCAGGACCTAAGGTTTTTTCTGGCCAAAAACGACCTGGACCAGGTACAAAACATTCTATTTTAGCTTGTGGGCCAATAGCGCATATTTCTTCTTGATAACGAGAGCCTTCGGCAAACATATTAAGGTCAAGGCAAGCACGCTGACCACTGTTAAAATCGACGATGACATACGCATTGTCGATAATATCAGGTGTTTTTCCATCGTAGGTTTCATCAAGATGATTGTTGTCTTGTCCTGTGGAAGCGTAAACACGGGTTACTTCGGATTGGGTTAATAGGCGCATTAGGTCAAAAAAATGACAGCATTTTTCGACTAACGTACCGCCAGATTTTTCATTGAAGCGATTCCAGTCTTGTACTTTTTCTAGGAAAGGAAATCGATGCTCTCGGATGTTGAGCATTTTTAACGGGCCAATGTCGCCAGAGAGTATCTGCTTGCGAAACTGTGCAACGGGTGGCATGTAGCGATACTCCATCGCAACCCAAACCGGTGCTGGATGGTTGGCCGTGGCTTGCCTAACTTTTGCCACTTGGCTTAAATCGCTGACGACGGGTTTTTCAACTAAAATTGGTAACTTGGTTTGTGCAAATAATTGCAGCAATTGGTCTGCATGTTGATAATTTGGTGTGGTAATAACGAGAGCGTCAACCAAATTTGACGCGAGCATGGCTTCTAGTGAATCAAAAAAGCGGACATTTGGTACCAGTGCGGTACAACGTTGACGCATTTGTTCATCTGGTTCTGTGATGGCAACCACTTCTGCTCCTTCGATAAGAGCAATATTTCGCAAGTGTTCTTGGCCCATCATGCCGCAACCTAGCAAACCATAGCGCACAGACTTCTGCATTGTCGTAACCTCTTATTATTTTTGTTAATGATTGATTGTTGTGAATGTATGTCGGTCAATTGTTAGTGCCAACGAGCAAAGTAACGACATTTACTTGGGTCGTACCAAGTCAAAGAAAACTCTTCTACTTTCCCTTCGTTTGACCAACTGCGTCGTTGTACTCGTGGTATGACTTGTTGTGGCTTAAGCCCTAATTGTTTAGAGACCCAATCAGGCGCCTCTAAACAATCAATTTCATCTTCAACTCGACTGATCCAAAAGGAAAAGTTTTCACGGTAGTGAAGGTAAAGTGATTCATGCAAATCTTTTAATTTTAATGATGTTGCATGTGAATGACGAAACCATATCTGTTCAACGGCCACCAGTTGACGGTTCAGATAACGGGACCGGCGAATGCACCAAAGTTGCTTTGACGCTTCATCAGTTTTTAATTGCTCGAATACAAAAGGGTTGTTATCTATTTCTAAAGAAAGTGTATCTGCTGTTGGTACACCGCCGCCGCCAAGGAGCTCTAAATGAAAAAATTGATAGATGGCACGACTACCAGACACTCTTTTTATGTAGGTGCCAGACCCTTGGCGGCGCTCTAATAACCCATCTTCTTCCAGTTTTGCTAATGCCTTACGTAGTGTGCCAATGGCGACACCTAATGTGGCCGCTAAACTGGATTCTACAGGCAGCCGCTCCCCTGGAAGCCAATGACCAGCGGCAATTTCTCTGTGTAATAGCTCACCAATTTGAATATAAAGTGGTAACTGTTTTTTTGTTTTTTTATCAGTCACTTAGTTGCTCCGTTTTGAAAAATATACCGTTATTCTACAACTGAAGTGAGAGTAAGTAAGCTTATTATTGAGCGCTTTCATTAAGCAAAGGTGTGATTAATTTTTTACCTTAGCGTGTAAGTGAAAGCCTGTTTAGTGGCGTATTTCTAAATAAAACCACGTAATTAAAGAGCAATAAGCAAAATAAAGAAAAATTCATTCACTATTGATTTACATCAATAGAATACACTGATAATGTCAATATACAACTCTCTTTGGGTTTGCTCTTAACACTTGGTTTAGTAGAAACAGTGAAAAAAGCGAAGACGGGATGAGGTACTTACAATAAAAATAAAAGCCGCTTTTTTTGAACATAACCGGCTTAGCTATCAAAAATTTTGGAGGCATGGAAAATGCAAATGGTTCAACTCAGTCAATCGGATGTCCAATTAAGTCGCCTTGTTTATGGTGTGTGGCGTCTAGCGGATGCCGCTAATTTGTCTACCGCTCATGTCAGAGAAAAAATTGACCTTTGCCTAGATCAAGGCATTACGAGTTTTGATCATGCCGATATTTATGGTGATTACGAATGCGAACGTCTTTTCGGTAAAGCGTTAGAGCAGGATGCGAGCCTTCGCGCCAAAATGCAGTTGATTTCCAAGTGCGATATCGTCATTCCTTCAGATAAATTCCCGCAACGCCAAGTTAAGCATTACGACACCAGTGCTGTGTATATACAAAACAGTGTTGAGCAAAGCCTGAAAAATCTGCATACAGATTATTTAGATTTGTTACTTATTCACCGTCCAGATCCTTTTATGGATGCGGCTGAAACAGGTAAGGCGCTTGATGCGCTTATTGATTCTGGCAAAGTACGTGCGGTGGGTATCTCTAACTTCGAAGTGTGGGATTGGCGTTTGTTGCAATCACACATGAAGCATCCATTGGTTGTGAATCAAATTGAAATGAGCTTGCTCAATCAAAGCGCTTTTACGAACGGTAACCTATCCGCCATTCAATTAGACGGCTTGACGCCGATGGCATGGTCGCCTTTATCGGGTGGCGCGTTGTTCCAACAGACTGCTGAGACAGCAAGGTTAGCGCCTATTTTCGATCGAATTTGTCAGCAGCAAAATTGCTCAATGGATCAGGTGGCGGTTGCTTGGTTGCTGGCGCATCCTGCTAATATTTTGCCTATTGTTGGAACGAATCATCCTGATCGTATTAAAACCTTATCAAAAGCGATGGACATTCAAATAGATCGCGAAACATGGTTTGAATTACTGACTGCTGCCGCAGGCCATGAAGTACCTTAGGGGAAAGTTCAGTAAGAGTACTTTTCGAAAAATCAGGGTGCTCTCTAGAAAAAAACCGCTACATTAGTTGTTGAATGACCGTTGTGTTCGCCTTCTAGTGTAGAGGTATTATAAAAATAAAAATAATACTTCCATGGAGCAAAAGATGATCATTTTGCAAAGATTTGTTCACTATTTAGCAAAACTAAATGAAGTGATTGGGCTTGTTGGTCGCAACATTGCTTGGGTACTGGTGAGTGCCATGATTAGCGTCATTCTGTTACAGGTCTTCTGCCGTTATGTTCTTAATAATGCGCTACCTTGGCCAGAAGAAGTAGCTAGGGCACTGATGATATGGATGATGGCGGTTGTTGCTGGTGAGGCTTATAGAAAAGGCTCTTTTGTTGCCATCGACATGTTGATATTTGCTCTTCCTGAGCGTGCCTCTCGAATTTTAAAACTGCTGTTATTTATTTGCGCCGGAATCGTCCTTTATAAATTAGTGACTCTGGGAATAGATTTCTTTGAACGTGGCTTTCGCGCTAGAGCAGCAACGATCCATATTTCTAGAGCTTGGATTTATTTGGCCATGCCTGTCTGCTTCTTCACTATGCTGTTAGCCAATATAGAGCTTTGTTTGCGAGAAATTGGCTGTCTTTTAGGGGATAAGAAAGATTTTGAATTAAGCGTCTCTGATGGTCCTGCACCTGCTAGCGCAGAGTAATTCTCCGTGTTTAATATGATACATAGACTCAAACAATAATAAGAGATACATACTATGTTAGCGCTATTTTTACCTTTGTTTTTAATTCTTTTATTGATTGGTATGCCGGTATTTTTTGCTATGTTGGCAGCCCCCGGTGTGCTTTTATTTTCAACGGGGATGGAGCGTGACCTTTCCTTGTTGTTTAGAAATATCTACAACGGCATTGACTCTTTTCCCTTGATGGCGATCCCATTTTTCATGTTGGCGGGAGAGCTAATGAATAAGGGAGGAATTACGCTTAATTTGGTGAATTTTTCTCAGTCTTTCATTGGCCATGTTCGTGGCGGCTTGGCTCACGTTAATATCTTATCGAGTATGTTATTTGCTGGTATGTCTGGTTCGGCGGTAGCGGATACGTCTGCCATTGGGTCGATGATGATCCCTGCGATGGAAAAAAATGGTTACAGCCGTAAGTTTGCTGCTGCCATTACGGCGGCATCTTCAGTCATCGGTCCGATTATTCCACCTTCTGGCATTATGATTATTTATGCTTACACCATGGAAGTGTCTGTGGCCGCTTTATTTGCTGCGGGAATAGTCCCAGGAATTTTGGTGGGCGTTTCACTCATGATTATGGTGGCGCTGATGGCTAAAAAATACGACTTTCCTGTCGCGGGACCAAAGTCCAGTTGGAAAGAGCGAGGCCATGCTACTCGGCATGCTATTTTGCCTTTATTTGCGCCTGTAATCATTTTAGGTGGCATCATTGGTGGAATATTTACACCGACTGAAGCGTCTGCTGTCGCGACGGTATATGCGCTGATTATCAGTGTTTGGGTCATGAAAACCGTCACCTTGAAGGATCTACCGAGCATCTTTGTTAAAGGCGCAAAAGCGTCAGCGGTAGTACTCCTTCTTGTGGGCTCGGCTATTGCTTTTAAAACGGTGGTAAGCCTTTCGCACAGTGCTGAAATACTGGCGGATTGGGTATTAACCATCAGTGAAAATCCATTGATTCTTCTGTTCTTGATTAACATCTTATTGTTTATCGTGGGTATGTTTCTTGATGCCGGCCCTGCCATTATTATTTTAGGTCCCATCTTAGGCCCTATCTTTATTAGCTTAGGCATAGATCCCGTTCATTTCGCTATTATTATGAGTGTGAATTTAACGGTAGGTTTAGCAACTCCACCCATGGGGCTGGTGTTATTTGTCGCCTCCAGTGTTTCTGGTGAACGTATCGAAGCCATTTCAAAAGCCATATTGCCCTTCCTTGCCGTCGAGGTTGTGGTGATCTTTTTAATCACTTTTTTCCCCGCTCTGTCCATGACCGTTCCTAGATTGTTAGGTTTGGTCGCAGGATAGTAGTAATAATCAAAACGTAAAATAAAAATAACAAAAGAGGACAACTCAATGTTCATGAAAACCAAAATCAATAACGTGATTGCCGCTACATTAATTGGTGCTGGAGTACTGCTTAGCGGTGCTGTCCAAGCCGCTGACTTTAATCTACGTGCTGTTGCCAACTCAAATGAAAACGATGAAGACTACGATGGATTGGTTGTTTTCAAAGACTTCATTGAGTCCCATTCAAATGGCCGTATTGCCATAGATATTTACATGGGAACGCAGTTGTGCGGTAACGGTGTGGAATGTCTTGAGGCGTTAGAATATGGCTCGGTTGACGTTTATATTTCCACCTCTGGTGGCGCGGCTTCCATGTACCCTTATGTACAAGTATTGGATTTGCCGTATTTATTACCTGATGATCGCGTGGCTGAAAGAGTATTGGAAGGGGACTTTACCCGTGAGTTGCGTAAACAGATTTTAGCTGATTCAGGTAACAGTGTTCGTCTCATGACCATTGGCAACACGGGCGGCTGGCGTAACTTTGCCAATACAAAGCGTACGGTTAAAACACCAGCGGATTTGAATGGTTTGAAAATGCGTACTGTGGTTGCAGATTTACCTCAAGAGTTAGTGCGTGCTATGGGCGCAAGTCCAACACCGATTCCTTGGGGTGATTTGTTTACATCGTTCCAAACTGGTGTTGTAGAAGGCTCTAAAAACGGCATTACCGATATCATGGGGATGAAGTTTACGGAAGCAGGCTTAAAATACTTGACGCTTGATGGGCATGCCTACATGTCTGCACTTTGGTATATGAACAACGACGCGTTTATGGACATGCCTGAAGATTTACGCCGCGTAATGGTTGATGGTTTTAGTGCCTTGCAACAAGCTACTTTTGCATCGCCAAAACGCAAGTCGATAAAAGCGTATCAAGATTTTGCCAACACCGGCGGTATACTTTATGTGCCAACTCCAGATGAAAAGGCGCAATTTAAAAAATCGGCAGAACCGGTTTACAGCTGGTTCAAGGGCAACATACAAGATGGTGATAAGTGGTTTAACTTATTATCTGCATCCGCAGCGAAAGCGGAAAAAGAAATTGCAGCAGAATACGCTAAAGATTTGAAATAAATCTAAAGCGTTGTTCAATTATAAAAGAGGCCATAAGACCTCTTAGGTTACTGACAAAGTCCTCGCCATCTTGCGGGGATTTTTTTATGCTGGTAGCAGGCTAAAAAACCGCTTACTGTTATTCTCTTTTCATCTTTCGCCAGCGATTATTTATCGCTGAACGTGACGTTCGTTGTCACGGAGGCATGCTTTAGGTGGTTATGATTTTTTGTTGATACACGCACTTCCTGAGGCCGTATTTCTGATGACCAGTTAGGAATGTTGCCTTTTGTCTTATAGGGAAGGAGAGGGAAGGAGAATGTGCCATAATAGCGGCATCTTAGAAAAGTTGGATTAAACGATGAGTTCGCAAGCGAGATCAATAAATCTGGATGGGAAGATGATCGAGGCGAACGATGGTGATAATTTGCTGACGTCTTTGCTTTTACACCATATCGATGTGCTTTATGGTTGCCGTGCCGGTGCGTGCGGTGCGTGTCGTTTGTACGATCAAACGAATTGTGAATCCATCTTATCCTGCCAAACCCATATTACATCACCTATGGTGCTGTCCACGCTGTTGCCTTCTGTTTTTTCAACGTTTTCCCTTATGACAAAAAACGTGTTGGATGATGCCAATATTGAGCTGACCTTACTAGGTCCAAGTGATGAATCCTTTGGTGATCATGTTGCCGTTTCTGTCTCGCTAGAAGATGACAAAACATTTGTTGAATGTATGGCGTTGAATCCTGCGGGCACACCATTGAAAGTGATGCTGCAAGAAAATCAGTTTTCAGCCATTGAATGGCAACATGTCTTAGCGCTGGACCTTGATGATCCACTGCAAGTTCAGCTTTCTTCTGGTGCCAGAAAAGGGCGCTTATTGCATGAAATGGGAGTGAATGATGGCAGCGTTGTGGTGATCACGTCGCCAGAAAATGCGCCGTTCGAATCCTATTGGCGTGATGCATTGGCGGATTATTCGGCTAAGTATTTGGGGCATTTTTCATTGTCGTCGAACCCAGAGCCTAGTATGAGTTTGGCAGATGAGGCGTTTATTTCTTTTCTCAGAGACGCGCCTGCCAATGTGGGAAGTGGCATTTTACAGATTATTTATCATGGCCAAAAAATCTCAACGAAAGATTGGGAACAATCGCTTCGCCCTTTGAGAATTCGAACGAATCAGCTGTATTTTGTTCGTTAATTTTATTAGACCTTTTTGTTTTTCTGCTTTTTATTCAATGGATTTTATCAATGAAAATTCTTCACACTTCTGATTGGCATCTTGGTCAGCATTTTATGGGAAAATCCCGCCGCGATGAGCATAAGGCATTTATTGCTTGGTTGTTGGCGCTGCTGGACAGTGAATCCATTGATGCAGTGATTATAGCAGGCGATATTTTTGATACGGGATCACCGCCAAGTTATGCGCGAGAAATGTACCATCAGTTGGTATTAGACATGAAGGCGCGTGAGTGTCAGTTGGTCATTGTGGCGGGTAATCATGATTCGGTGAGTATGCTCAATGAGTCGAAAAGTCTGCTTTCTTATCTAAATACTCAAGTGTCGAGTCAAGCGAATCTTGATGACCTTGAGTCTCATGTTATTGCGCTTAAAGATAAAAATGGTGAGGTAGCGGCATGGGTGTGTGCTGTACCATATTTACGTCCAAAAGATGTAATGAAGAGTGCTGCGGGTCAATCTGAACAAGATAAGAAGCTCGGTCTGTTGCAACGCATTGGTGATTTTTATCAGCAGGTGTTTGAACTTGCCTGCGAGAAAAATACAGCGCTTAAGCAACCTGTGCCGATTATTGGAACCGGTCATCTTACGGCAATGGGCGGACAAGTGAGCGAGTCGGTTCGTGACCTTTATGTCGGTACGCTGGAAGCCTTGCCGACGTCTGTTTTCCCTAAATTTGATTACCTTGCTCTTGGTCATATTCACCGTGCGCAAGCGATTACCAAAGATGGCTGCTTTCGATACAGTGGCTCACCGATTCCTTTAAGTTTTGATGAGTTGGGTCGAGATAAGTCCTTGGTTGTTATTGATACCTCGGCCTTCGGTGATCAAATGTTAGCAATGGATCTTTTCGATGAGCGACAAGAACCAATTCAACTTCATACCATTCCAAGCTTTCAGCCGATACAAAGCCTAAAAGGCAATTTGAAAGACGTACTAAAGCAGATTACCGACCTTCAATTGGCTGAGTCAAAGACAAAAGAGGGCTCTTTTCTTGAAGGTAAGAGCCTTTGGTTAGAAGTCACAGTGATTGCGGATGAATATTTAAGCGATGTACATAAGCGACTGGTAGAAGCCATAGAAGGCAAACCCATTGAGCTGCTTAGAGTCATGCGAAAAAGTGTAGTGGAAGCAAAGAGGGATGCTTTTGAATCGCGTCAAACTTTGTCTGAATTGACAGTAAAAGAGGTTTTTGAGAAAAGCTTGCAGGGCAATGCTGACATTGATGAAGAAGAAAGCGTGATATTAACCAATTTGTTTAATCACTGTTTGATCGAGATGGAAGAAAGCCAGGAGCAGCAAGTATGAAAATTTGTAAGCTCCGACTGAAAAACATCAATTCCTTAAAAGGCGAATGGGAAATCGATTTCACCAAAGCGCCGTTTGACGACGCGGGTGTGTTTGCCATTGTGGGGCCAACAGGTTCTGGGAAATCCACGTTATTGGATGCAATTTGTTTGGCTTTGTATCATGAAACGCCGCGCTTAAAAGTGTCGCCAAGCCAGAATGAACTCATGACGCGTCATACCGCGGAATGTCTTGCGGAAGTTGAATTTGAAATTAAAGGCAAGGGCTACCGAGCGTTTTGGGGGCAACGTCGTGCGCGTGGAAACAGTGATGGTAAATTACAGCCCATGACATGCGAGTTGTGTGAGATAGACGGCACCATTATTACGACTAAAATAAACGAAAAAATCGATAAAATTGCCGAAATTACAGGGTTGGATTTTTCACGTTTTACCAAGTCCATGCTACTTGCTCAAGGTGGTTTTTCGGCTTTTTTGAACGCGTCCGCCAATGACAGAGCAGAATTGTTGGAAGAGTTAACCGGCACAGAAATCTATGGGCAAGTGTCTAAATGGGTGTTTGAAAAGCACAAAGCAGAACGCCAAAAAATTGCACAGTTGGAAGCCATTAATGCACAACGGCAATTAATGAGCGAAGACGCTCTGCAAGCGCTTATCGAACAAGAAACGACCTTGGCTGTAGAAGATAAAAAGCTGTCTGACAATCTAAGGGAGCATAAGACAAACTTTGAGTGGCGTCAGACAGAATCGAACCTTGTAAAGCAGTTAGCGACCAGTAAGCAACGCAATGAAGACGCGATCACTGCATTGGCGGATTTCAAACCAAAACAAGACGCATTAGAAAAAGCCGATGTTGCGAACAAACTTCGCCCTCAGAATGAAAGTTTGAAAGACATTCAGCGCCGAAAGATGGAGCTTGAGTGTGAGCAGGCGGAAGTCTCACAGAAACACCTTGAGCAAAATCAGGTGATTGAACAGCTCGATGTTCATACCAAGAGTGTAAAGCAAACATTTGAAGCACAGACCCAAATATGGGAAGCGCTTAACGAAGACATTGCTAACATTATTCAGCCGCTGATTTCTCGTCGAGAGAGTGTCAATGAACAGCTTACCGAGACCAATAATCGACGTGTTTCGATTGAACAAAAACACCGTGAAAGTCTGAATGCGTTAGAACAGCAGAAGCAAAAACGCCACGAAAGTACATTAGCTTATGGAGGCAATCAGCAGCGTTTGTTACAATGGCAGGCTCCAGAGAAAATAGAAGCACAACTGTCGAATTGGCAATATCAACAATCGTCTATTCAGGCTCAAGATCAGGATTTGACTCGAATCGCTGCGGAAGTTTCATCTGCACAAGCTGCGCTAGATTCTGCGTTGAGTCACTTTGCCGCCGGTAAAACGGCGTTAGAGAAACAAACCAATCATACCGCTACGTTTGAGCAACAATTGAATGTGATTGTTGAGGCGTTCTATGTTGTGTCGTCTGGGCGCGAGCTGAATGAATGGCAAGATCATTTTCGAAGTTTGGATATTAGGCAGCAAAAAGCCGCTGAGCTTGTGCTTCGTTATGAGTCTTCTCAAGGTAAGCGTCAACAAGTTCAGCAAATTGATGATTCAATTCAGGCATTAGTGACTCAGCTTACTCAACAAGGCGAGCAACTTGTAGAGCAAAGGCAAGCCTACAAAGAGAAACATGCGCATTGCATGGATTTGGCCAAGCTGGTGGACGCTGAACGACATATTGTATCGTTGAACGAATTACGACAATCAATGGGTAAACACGACGCTTGTCCGTTGTGTGGTTCTCATGAACACGACCTTGGCCAAGCTCTGCATCAAGAGGTGAATGTCGAAAACCAAATGCGATTGCAGCAATTACAGTCTGAATTGGATGCGTTGGTGCAAGCTGGGCAAGCACTTAAAGCCGATCAAAAGGTTGTCGAGCGCGAGCAGGAAATGCGCCATGACCAGCGTCTTGTGTTAGTAAAGGAATTGTCGACCGCAGAAAACGAATTGTTGTCGATGTTAAATGATTTGATGTCTTTAGCAAATGTGAGTGAAAGTAGTCCGCTGCAAGCGTTCGATGTGAGTCGCATGTCTTCTTGTGTGTCCGACATTCAGCACGAGTGGCAGGGTGTGTTTGAGCTCAACCAAGTGGTGTTGGAAAAACATCAGCAACGAACTGCGTTGGAGCAGGCATTCACCAGCGCCAATACTCAAATGCAACAGATGGCGCAAGACCTTCAGCAGCTGGAGTTTCAAGGCCGTTCTCTTCGTCAAACACTTGAATCAAAACAGTCGGAATATCAAAAAATAGTCACTGAGAAAGACCGTATTGAACAAGCGCTGATGGCTTCGATGATTGCATCTGATGTGCCTGAGCGTTATCTGGCGTCACCCTTGGCGGAATCCTTGTCTGCATTGCAAACGTCCTTGCAGTTATGGCGAGATGCGAAAGTGAATCATGATGCGCAAGCGAAGCAAATCGAACAGCTTGGTTATGAAATTTTGGTGCTAGAAGGTCGACTGAAAGAAGGCGATGCTCAAGTAAATGAAGTGGTGCTTAAAGCAAACGGATTACGTGATGAGTTGGATAAAATAGACGCGGCATTGTTTGAAAAGCTGGCTGGGAAATCTTTGTCGGACGTACGATCCGATGCGCAAGCGGCATTGGCAGAAAAACGAATAGGCTACGAAGCGGCGTTGAAAGAGCGTGATCGCGTTCAGGAAGCATTGACGACCTTGTCAGCGACGTTAAAAGCCCTCGAAAAATCCTTAGGTTCTTTGCATAAAGAGTTCGAATTGGCTGTATCTGCGTGGCAAATTGCGTTGCAAGAAAAAGGCTTTAGTGAAGAGCAGGATTGGCTATTGGCGTGTTTGACGGATGCTGATTTGAAAGTCTTGCAAGACATGTCTGTCGTATTGAAAGACACGATGATTCGACAAGCGGCTTTGCTAACACAATCGGAAGACGCATTGCTTGATCACACGAATCAAAAACCGACTAATGAGTTGATAGGCAGTGACTCACTGGACAATACCTCACTGGATGAGCTGCTGGCTTTGGTCGAGACGCTCGAGGCGCAGCGACAACAATTGAATCGACATTTGGGTGAGGTGTCGCAGAAAATACGCGAAGAAACGCAGCGGCGAGAGCAAGCTAAAGCGTCGGTGGAAGAACTAGGTGCTCTGCGCGATGGAATGATTCATTTAGATCGTTTGAATCATTTGATTGGTTCGGCAGACGGCGCGAAGTTCCGTCGCTTTGCACAAAGTCTCACATTGGATCATTTGGTGTATTTAGCTAATCAGCATTTGAATATTCTGCATCGACGCTATCAGCTTATGAGGCACGAAGAGGCCTTATCGTTGGCGGTAGTGGACACATGGCAGGCGGATGTGACACGTGATACCAAAACCCTTTCAGGCGGTGAGTCTTTTCTCGTTAGTTTGGCGTTGGCATTGGCGTTGTCTGATTTGGTGTCCCATAAAACTAGCATTGATTCTCTATTTTTAGACGAAGGCTTTGGCACATTGGACAGTGAGACATTGGAGTCGGCACTCGATGCTTTGGACAACCTTCATTCTTCAGGTAAAACTATTGGGATTATCAGTCATATTAGTGCGCTGAAGGAGCGTATTCCGGTGCAGATAAAATTAACCAAGCAAAGTGGGTTGGGCGTGAGTCGTTTGTCACCTGAATTTGCGGTTTATACTGTGGATGAATGAGAATTTTTATCGTTTTTTAATGGTGCAAAAGTTTTCCCCAGATTAATGGGAACAAGTCTGTAAGTAAGTTGTAAAAGATTAACTAAATCAAAAGGTTAATCTTTCGTTCATTATTGCTCATTTTACGTTATTCTTAGCACTATAAGGGAGCAAGGAAGCTTTTCTGGAAGTGTAAAGACATTGTCGTGATGACTTTCTTTAATCGTTCAGCTTGATAGAATAGATTTCTTGCGCTGATGAGGTTAGTTCAGCTCGGCTTAATACTATTTAAAGCCATTTTAGGTACTAAAAAGGACAGTTTGCATGACAGACTCAGGCTTCCGACTTAAAGGAAGTGTCGTTACGACAGTTTTGCTAGAAATTCAAACCTTCTCATTAGATGATATTGTTTTTCATCTAAAAGAAAAAATTGATCAGGTGCCTCATTTTTTCAATCAGGCGCCTATCATTATTGATATTTCGAAAATGAAACGCGGCATCACATTAGAAGAATTTGAAACACTTATTCGATCTGTCAGTGCCCTCGGCCTTGGTGTGATTGGTTGGCGTTGCGACCCAGAAGGCTTGCCAGTATGGAATGCCTCTGTGACGATTCCGCTTTTGCCTGCCAGTAAAGCGAGACCGATTAATGTTTCTCCTTCCATAAAAGATGAAGCCAGCCCAGATGTTGTTGTGAAAACTGTGGTTGAGGAGCGTTTAGTACCTCAAGCGACGAAAGTTATTTCAAAACCGATACGTTCTGGTCAGCAGGTATATGCAGAAGGGGATTTGATTATTTTGGCTCAAGTAAGCGCTGGAGCGGAAGTATTAGCTGATGGCAATATTCATGTTTACGGTGCTTTACGTGGCCGTGCATTGGCTGGTGTGAAAGGCGATGTTGAAGCTCGAATTTTTTGTAAAAGCATGGAGGCAGAGCTGGTTTCCATTGCGGGTAATTTTATGTTGAGCGATGCGCTTCAAAATATCGTTTGGAAAGACAGCGCGCAAGTGTTATTAGTTGACGATAGCTTAGAAATCGTACCGCTTTAAGGTTCATTTTTCATTTTATTATTTAGATAAGCTCATAACGGGATTATCGGGGGATACAGTATTGGCAAAGATCATAGTAGTCACCTCAGGCAAAGGCGGTGTTGGCAAGACAACATCCAGCGCTGCTATTGGGACTGGTATTGCGTTAAAAGGACATAAAACCGTTATTATTGATTTTGATGTAGGCTTGCGTAATCTGGATTTGATTATGGGTTGCGAACGCCGCGTGGTTTATGATTTTGTAAATGTGATCAATAAAGAAGCGACACTATCGCAAGCTTTAATTAAAGATAAGCGTACGAAAGGGTTGTTCATTCTACCGGCATCACAAACACGAGATAAAGACGCATTAACCATTGAAGGTGTGAAAGAAGTTCTAGACGAGCTTGCTAAGGAATTTGACTATATTATCTGTGATTCTCCTGCCGGTATTGAAAAGGGCGCTCAAATGGCTCTGTATTTTGCTGACGCGGCAATTGTTGTGACGAATCCAGAAGTTTCTTCTGTAAGAGATTCAGACCGTATTTTGGGTATTTTACAAAGTAAGTCTAAACGCGCTGAAGATGGAAAAGAGCCAATAGAAGAACACCTTTTGTTGACGCGTTATCATCCTGGGCGTGTTGCATCGGGGGAAATGTTAAGTGTTTCTGATGTTGAAGACATTTTAGCCATTCCGCTATTGGGTGTTATTCCTGAGTCGGAGGCGGTTCTCAAGGCTTCAAATCAAGGTACTCCCGTCATTTTAGATACTGAATCTGAAGCTGGCTTGGCTTATATGGATGCAGTTGACCGTTTGATGGGCGAGGAGCGTCCATTGCGTTTCTTGGAAGTCCAGAAGAAAGGTTTTATTAAACGTTTGTTAGGAGGTTAGGGTGGGGATTTTCGATTATTTTAAAAGTAAAAACGCACCTAGCTCAGCTTCTGTCGCTAAGGATCGTTTGCAGATTATTGTGGCGCACGAGCGCAGCAAGCGCCATCAACCAGATTATCTGCCGCAGATGCAACAAGAAATCATCGATGTTATTCGTAAGTATGTCAATATCGGTAATGAAGATGTGCAGATACAGCTAGACAACACAGACGACTGCTCAGTACTCGAGTTGAATGTGACGTTACCAGAACAGAGTTAGTGTTCAGTTAGAAATAGTAAAGCGCCAGCAGGACTTTGATATAAGTCATGTCTGGCGTTTTTTTTATTTCAAGTTTAGTAAGAGTGATTATCATTGTTTTACTCGAATTCTGCGTGGGTGTATTATTCGCTCCACTCATTTTTGACTGTTAGAGTAAGATTGAATGCTGCGTTATTTTCTTGGTGTGACAACCATTTCATTATTTATCTCTGCTTGTAGTGAGCCAACACAGGTTGCTGGCCGCGCTGAACTTCATAGTAAGCCGGCTTCAGAGCTTCCTATCGCTTCAACCGACTCTAAAGCTTTGCTAGGATCGCAATTATTTTTTGATACCAGCCTTTCTAAAGAGCGTAATCAGTCTTGTGGAACATGCCATGATATTGCGAATGCCTTTATTGATAAAAGGCAAGATGCACTTTTTGGTGCGGTGTCGCTAGGCAGTGATGGGCATTCTATGGGCGGGCGTAATACGCCTACCGCTGGGTACGCTGCTTTTTCTCCAGCATTCCATCGTATGGCGAATGGTGAATACCGTGGAGGTCAATTTTTAGACGGGCGAGCCTCAGGCTTAGCTCAGCAGGCAGAGGGGCCATTTTTAAACCCTTTGGAAATGGCGATACCCGATGGTGATGCGGTTGTCACTCGAGTTAAAGAGAATGGTCGTTATGAGGGTCTGTTTAATTCTATTTATGGTCAAGGTGTGTTGGACGATCCTATTAAAGGCTATGCGGCGATTACAGATGCTATTGCAAGCTTTGAGAAAACCGCTTTATTCATGCCTTTTGACTCAAAATACGATCGAGCGTTAAGAGGGGAGGAAAAACTAACGCCTCAAGAAGAGCTGGGGAAAACGTTATTTTTCTCTCAGCAGTTTACTAATTGCAACGCATGTCACCAGTTAAATAATTCACCATTAAACCCTCAAGAAACCTTTAGTAATTATGAGTATAGAAATATTGGTGTGCCGGCCAATCAGGCATTGATGGCTTATAATGGCAATAAGAAAGATCTTGGTTTGCTGGATAATCCAAATATTGATGACCCTAATCAGGCAGGTAAGTTTAAGGTGCCTTCTTTACGTAATGTGGCGGTAACTGGGCCTTATATGCACAATGGGGTGTTCAAGGATTTGCGGACCGTTGTGCTTTTTTATGATAAATACAATAATCCTGGCCGCACAATAAACCCTGAAACAGGAAAGGTGTGGGCGGAGCCGGAAGTAACTGAAAATATTGATCTGGTGAATTTAGAAAAGGGTCCGGCTTTGCCGGATCGCCGTGTTGATGCGATTGTCGCTTTCTTAAAAACGCTTACAGATAGGCGTTATGAGGCGTTGCTAAAAGACAAAGAGTAAAGTCTGAAAATACCTTAATTATGGAGATTGGATTCTTTTAAATGGGGTCGTCTCCTTATTGTTTTCATTGATAAAACTGGCCTGTGATTCAAAAATTTATTACATTGACCCTTTGGTTTACTTTGTTGCGCACTTTGCGTGTGCGAAATGAAACATGAAGGATTGTAAAAATGAAATATGTTCCGCTCGGACGAACAGGTTTAGAGGTTTCTAGAGTCTGTTTGGGTACTATGACTTGGGGTACTCAGAATAATCAAAAAGATGCAGATGAGCAGATTGAATATGCGCTGTCCCGCGGTGTGAATTTTATCGATACGGCTGAAATGTATTCTATCCCACCGAATGCAGAATCTTACGGTAAAACAGAGGCCATCATTGGTGACTGGCTATCTCGTCATCCATCACGTCGTGAAGCGTTTATTCTGGCGACTAAGATTGCTGGTCCTGGGCTTGACTATATTCGCGATGGCGGCCCGATTACGGGCGCTGCAATCATTGCATCTGTTGATGCTTCTTTACAGCGCTTACAGACAGATTATATCGATCTGTATCAGCTTCATTGGCCTAATCGCGCCACACCCCATTTCGCAAAACATTTTCCCGGTCAAATTTCTTTTACTGATGTTGATAGTAAAGCCCATTCTGCGCAAATGTTAGATATTTTGCAGGGTATAGATGTTTGTGTGAAAGCGGGAAAAATTCGTCACTTTGGCTTATCGGATGATTCCACTTGGGGAATCAATGAATACATTCGCCTAAGTAATAAGCATGGTTTGCCTCGTGTTGCTTCAATCCAAAATGAATTTAGTTTATTACACACTAAAGATTGGCCGTATTTGATTGAAAATTGTGTGCATGAGGATGTGGCTTACCTGCCATGGTCTGCTTTGGCTGCTGGCGCATTGACAGGAAAGTATCTGGATGGTGCGCGCCCTGAAGGGAGTCGTTGGAGTTATGCTCAGCGTAACGGTATTTTTCGCGATACAGAATTAGTTGATAAAGCGGTGAGGGAATACTTGAGTGTTGCTGACAAGCATAAGCTGACACCTGCTCAGTTAGCGTTAGCATGGTGTGATCAAGTTGACGGTGTGAGTTCTACTATTATCGGTGCAACATCATTGGAGCAGCTCAAAGAAGATATGGACGCATTTGATATGGTTTTGTCTGAAGATGCATTAAAAGACATTATGTCGGTCTTTAAGAAATACCCAGTCCCGTTTTAGTGTTAGCTTTTGTGTTATTTGAAAAGGGCGCTTTTTAAGTGCTTTTTTTGTGTCTAAGTGTTGGTGCTATTTTTAGATAATAAAAAACCCGGTGCGCAAAGCGCATCGGGTTTTTTTAGAAAAAATATAAAACCAGAAATTAATTCCGTTCTTATTTTTCTTTCTTTTCTCTCTCTTTTTTCTCTTTAACGGCTGCTATTACTGTTTCAGCAACGTTAGAAGGGCATGGTAGGTAGTGAGAGAACTCCATAGAGAACTGACCACGACCAGAAGTCATTGTACGTAAAGTACTGATGTAACCAAACATTTCAGAAAGAGGAACGTCTGCTTTGATGCGAACACCAGTCAAGCCTTTTTCTTGGTCTTTGATCATGCCGCGACGACGGTTAAGGTCACCGATTACATCACCAACGTGATCATCAGGAGTGAACACATCAACTTTCATGATAGGTTCGATCAACTGAGGACCAGCTTTTGGAATTGACTGACGGAAAGCGCCTTTAGCGGCGATTTCGAAGGCAATAGCAGAGGAGTCAACAGCATGGAAGCCACCGTCATACAATTGAACTTCAACGTCTAATACAGGGAAGCCTGCTAGAACGCCTTCGGTCATCATAGATTTAAAGCCTTTCTCTACAGCAGGGAAAAACTCTTTTGGTACGTTACCACCCACTACTGAAGAAGAGAACACGAAGCCAGTGCCTGGCTCACCTGGTTTGATGCGGTAATCGATCTTACCGAACTGACCAGAACCACCAGATTGTTTCTTATGTGTATAAGTGTCTTCCACTGCTTTAGTGATGGTTTCACGGTAAGCAACCTGTGGCTGGCCTACGATCAAATCAACACCGTATGTACGTTTCAGGATATCTACTTTGATGTCTAGATGGAGCTCGCCCATACCACGAAGAATTGTTTCACCTGAATCGATGTCAGTTTCAACACGGAATGTTGGATCTTCTGCAACCATTTTACCGATCGCAATACCCATTTTCTCGTTACCGCCTTTGTCTTTCGGCGTAACAGAGATGGAAATTACTGGCTCAGGGAAAACCATTGCTTCTAGTGTGCAAGGGTGTTTAGGATCACAAAGAGTGTGGCCAGTTTGTACGTTTTTCATACCAACGATTGCAAGGATATCACCAGCTTGTGCTGAGCTGATTTCTTTACGGTCATCGGCTTGCATTTCAACCATGCGGCCTACACGTTCTGTTTTGCCTGTGAAGCTGTTTAGGATCGTGTCGCCTTTGTTAAGCGTGCCAGAGTAAACGCGTACGAAAGTCAAGGCGCCAAAACGGTCATCCATGATTTTGAAAGCAAGCGCTTTGAAAGGTTCGCTAGCGTCAACGATCGCTTTTTCACCGTTTGGATTACCTTCTTCGTCCGTAAGATCTTGAGGAATAACATCTGTTGGGCTTGGTAGGTATGAAACAACGGCATCAAGAAGAAGCTGCATGCCTTTGTTTTTGAAAGCAGAACCACAGTACGTTGGGAAGAACGCAAGGTCACGAGTACCTTTACGGACACAACGGTTGATGTCATCGATGGAAGGTTCTTCACCATCCATGTAGGCCATCATGATGTCGTCGTCTTGTTCTACCGCAGTTTCAATAAGTTTTTCACGGTATTCTTCAACTATTTCTTCCATGTCAGCAGGAACGTCTTCTATGCTGTAGTTTTCTGGCTGGCCAGAATCATCCCAGATGTACGCTTTACGCGTTAGAAGGTCAACAACACCAGAGAACTCATCTTCAGTGCCAATAGGAAGAACCATGATTAGCGGGTGAGCACCAAGTACTTTTTGTACTTGTTCAGTTACGCGGTAAAAGCTAGCGCCAAGACGGTCTAGTTTGTTAACGAAGATGATACGAGCAACTTCAGATTCGTTAGCATAGCGCCAGTTAGTTTCTGATTGTGGTTCAACACCACCAGAACCACAGAATACACCAATGCCGCCATCTAGGACTTTAAGAGAACGATATACTTCTACTGTGAAGTCAACGTGTCCAGGTGTGTCGATAACGTTAAAGCGGTGATCTTTCCAGAAACAAGTCACAGCCGCAGACTGAATGGTAATACCACGCTCAGCTTCTTGTTCCATGAAGTCAGTAGTAGATTCACCCTCATGTACTTCACCGATTTTGTGGATCATACCAGTAAGTTTAAGAATACGTTCTGTAGTGGTAGTTTTGCCCGCGTCAACGTGAGCAAAAATACCGATGTTTCTGTATTTTGATAAGTCAGCCATTACATTACTCTAAATAAGTTAGGACGAAATTTGCGCGTTAGTATACAAGACTTTTGGTCACTTGTAGTCAGGTATTTCGCGCTATTCTATTATATTTTATGTAATTAAAGGAAGGGGCAAGATAAAAGCATTTTAGAAATCAGTAATAATTTATCTTACAAGGCGATGAAAATGCACGAAGGGTCGTTAGTCGCGACGCAATTTGTCCGAAATGGCGATGGGGTTGGGGAAATTCAAAATTACAATATAGGTAGACAGTGCAAAGCTTAAAATGGCTGTGGCTTGTATGACATGTGAGGCTTCTATGCCTATCAATCCTATGTTGGCGGCAAGGTAAGCAATTAATAGCGAGAATTCACTCACTTGGCCTAAACGAAAGCCGACTTCCCAAGACGTGCTGGCGTCTTCTTTTATGCCTTTTAAGAGAAATCTAAAAACGACTGGTTTAATCAACATCGAGCCGATTGCCAAGATTAGGGCGGGAACAATGACTAACCCCAGCAAATCAAGATTAAAGCTGGCGCCAATGCTAAAGAAGAACAAAATTAAGAAAAAGTCTCTAAGGGGCTTGAGGTGTGTGGCTATATATTGAGATATTGGGCTGGTTGCCAACGCTACGCCTGCAATGAACGCCCCCATTTCGGCTGATAGACCCGCGCTTTCTGCAAGTACAGCCATCGATAAACACCAGCCAATAGACACTAAGAAAATATACTCATGAAAGCGGTCAAATCGAGTAATAAGCTTCAGTAGAATGTATTTTACAAATAGGAAAGCGCCAGCGATCAATAAGGGTAGGCCGACAACTGGTTTTAGATATTGCAAAACACCATTATTTTCATTGCCAGAGATACTATAAAGAATCAGCAATACTGCGATAGCGATCATATCTTGTAGTAGTAATAAGCCAACAACAAGTTCGCCTGTATGTTTGTGATGTAGAACGGTTGTAGGGAGTAATTTTATGCAGACGATGGTGCTTGAAAACATCATGGCAACACCAACAATTAGGCTCTCAATGGCGCTGTAGCCGCAAAGTATGGCAACACCATAGCCCAAAATGGCAAAAGCAGCTGAGCTGAGTAAGGCAATCCAGGAGGCTTTTTTAAGCATGTTAATTAAATGGCTGGGTTGCATGTCTAAGCCAAGTAAAAAAAGCAAGAAAATGATGCCTATATGGCTCATTTCATCCATGAGCTTAGGTTCATCAATAAGTGATAGAGCAGATGGGCCAAATAGAACGCCAAGAGCAATGTAGGCGATGATCATTGGTTGTTTTGTGTACAACGCAATGGAGGCAACGACAGCTGCTCCTGCAAATATTAAAAAGAAGGAGTGTACTATCGAGGCTTCCATTTTTTCCCTTAGTTAAGACCAAGAACCGGTGTTGTTTTTCTTACGGCGCAACAGTGGTAATAGGGTGCCCAATAGAAGTCCTCCAAAAAGAGTGACAGCACCTAACATAAACCATTTTTGTTCTGTCGTGTCTTGCAACTTTTCTGATTGCGCTATGGCTGTGCTGGCTTGTTGCTTGAGGCTCTCTATTTGGTAGCTTACATCATCATTTTGGGAAACGATGGCTTGTGCCTTTTCTGACAGCTCTGCCGCTATTTGAAGTTGTTTTTTCAAGGATTCGTTTTCATTTTTCAAAGATATATTTGCATTACTTAGCTCTTGAATTTTTTGTTGGCTGACTTTGAGTGTGTCGACTATTTCTGTTCTGCTTTGCGTGCTTTTATTAAGGCGTGTGCGTAATGTGTCTAATTGGTCTCTGGTGACCATGTCTTCACTAAGAAAATAATCAGCAACCCAGCCTTCACTTCCGCTTGGGGTGCGAACTTTGGTATAGCCATCGCTTTGCTCGATGACGTCTAGAGGCGTTCCACTTTTCAAACCCCTTTCTACCGCTCTGGTGCTGTTGTCCAGCCCTTCACGGATGGCAACAAATTGAACGTCAGAAATATACACTGTCGCTGAATGCGCAGTGGCAGAAAGTAGTGCGCCAATAATTAGGCTTGTAATACGTTTTTTAGACACGTTAAGTTCCTTTAACAATCAATCACTTTATCTGTTTAGTACGATAGTCATGAGAGGCTCAATACGCAATAGAAAAGGCCATCGTAATGGCCTTTTCTAGGGATTTAATTGTAAAAATTGTATTTATCGGCGTAAGAATATGGGTCTTGGATCCGAAACATCGCCTTGATAAGCAATTGAAAAAGGCTTGTGTAGAGCAAGCGCCTTTTCAAGATCAACTTCTTCATTAAATTGAAAACTATTAAAACCAACTCGCAAAAGGTAGCCCAGTTGATCTGGAATAAAATGGCCAAGTGCTCTTATTTCGCCTTGATAATTCAGTCTTTCTCTTAATAGGCGGGCATAGCTAAAGCCTCTGCCATCAGTAAAAGCAGGGAAGTTAACGCCGATAACATCAAATTGAGTTAGGTCAACGTCTTGGAGGAATTCGATTCCGTCTCCGGCGTCTAGCCAAATGCCTGCGACACAGCCAATGGTGTCTTTTTCTGATAGCCATTTTTGAGCGGCGATAATGCTATTGGGCGTGACTTTTTGCTCAGGGTCTTGCTGCCAGATAAAGGCGTTGTCAATTATTCCGCCGTTCTTAATTAGCTTTGGCATACGCAGCCTCTTTAAATGGTGTGATGCCAACGCGGCGATAAGTATCAATAAATCGCTCATCTTCAGAGCGATTTTCAACGTAAACATTCATTAATTTTTGAATGACAGTGCTGATTTCTTCTTGAGCAAAAGAGGGCCCTAGAATTTTTCCGATGCTTGCGTCATGACCAGAAGCCCCACCAATGGAGATTTGGTAGAACTCTTCGCCTTTCTTGTCTACGCCTAAAATACCGATGTTACCAACATGGTGGTGTCCACAGGCATTCATGCAGCCGGAAATATTGAGATCAATATTACCTAGGTCAAATAAGTAGTCGAGGTCATTAAATGTTTCTTGAATTTGTTCGGCAATGGGAATGGACTTCGCATTGGCTAATGAGCAAAAGTCGCCACCTGGACAGCAAATCATATCGGTTAGTAAACCAAGCGTTGGTGTGGCAAAGCCGGCTTCTTTGGCTGCTTCCCATAGCTCTACTAACTGTTCTTGACGGACATCGGCAAGTACAAGATTTTGTTCATGGCTTACGCGCAATTCACCAAAACTAAACTTGTCAGAAAGGTCGGCCGCTTTTTGCATTTGGTCTGACGTTGCATCACCTGGTGCTTGTCCTGCTTTTTTGAGCGTCAGCGTCACGATACGATAGCCCGGTTTCTTATGCTCAAATGTATTGCGCTCGTACCAGCGAGCAAAGCCAGCGCTGTCGGCTAGTTTGCTTGATAGAATTTCAGGTTTGTTTTCCAGCGCTGCGTAAGCGGGTTCAGAAAAGAAGCTTGTGAGACGATCAAATTCGCTCATTGGGACGGTGCTTTCTTTGCCCTTTAAATGAGCCCATTCAGCATCAACTCGGTTACGGAACTCTTCGATCCCCAGTGCTTTTACCAGTATTTTGATGCGAGCCTTGTATTTGTTATCACGACGACCTTGCTGATTATAAACGCGAATAATCGCATCTAAATAAGTTAGTAGGTCTTTACGCGGCATGAACTCACAGATTGTCACGCCAACCATGGGTGTACGGCCAAGACCGCCACCGACAATAATTTTAAAACCAATTTCACCAGCATCGTTTTTCTTAATGTGTAGGCCAATGTCGTGAACCTGCGTTGCGGCACGGTCTGCGGATTCCGTTGCGTTTACAGCGATTTTGAATTTTCGCGGGAGGAAAGCAAATTCTGGGTGAAATGTAGACCATTGACGGATCAGCTCACAGTAGGGGCGAGGGTCTACGATCTCATCAGCAATGACGCCGGCGTATTGGTCTGTTGTTGTATTACGGATGCAGTTACCGCTTGTTTGTACAGCGTGCATTTCTACTTGCGCAAGCTCTGCTAAAATATCTGGCACATCTTCAAGTTTTGGCCAGTTTAATTGTAAGTTCTGACGGGTGCTAAAGTGACCGTATGATCTGTCGTAGCGACAGCTGATGTCAGCTAGCTTCCGTAATTGCGTGCTAGAAAGCATTCCGTATGGGATTGCAATGCGTAGCATTGGCGCATAGCGTTGTACATAAAGCCCATTTTGAAGGCGCAACGGTAAAAATTCTTGCTCACTCAATTCTTTGTTTAGGTAGCGGCGTGTTTGGTCGCGAAATTGTGCTACACGCTCGTCAACAAGCTGTTGGTCAATTGCGTCGTATTGATACATAGTGGAATGAACCGTGGTTAATAAGTGTTAGTTGGCTCATCTTAGCAAAGATCCTTTATTCTAAAAATGAATATTTATCTATATCTTTAGGGGTTTTTCTAATAAGGCTTATTTGTGGGGCTCGTTATTTAAGTCGGTAATAAATAGAAAGAGGAAAAATACCCTACTTTTTTACTAGGTCTTTGGCTTTGCTGTTTATCTGCTGTAATATAGCGTTTATTGATCGTTATGTAGATTTAGAAAAGGGTTATTATGAACATTACAATTACGGATAGTGCCCAAGAGTACCTTGCATCTTTGCTTGAAAAACAAGACGTAGAAGGTATTGCCGTGCGAATTTTTATTCAGCAGCCAGGTACACCTTATGCTGAAACGTGTCTTGCTTACTGTCGTCCAGATGAAGTGAATGAGACAGATGAGATTTTAAATTTACCCAAGCTTAAAGTGTATCTTGAGAAAATGTCAGTGGCTTTTTTGGATGAGGCTTTTGTTGACTACGCTACAGAGAAAATGGGTGGTCAATTAACAATTAAAGCACCCAATGCGAAAATGCCAAAAGTGACGGCGGATAGTCCAATTGAAGATCAAATTAATTATGTTCTTTACTCAGATATTAATCCTGGACTAGCGGCTCACGGTGGTGAAGTTAGCCTCCTAGAAGTAATCGACGGTCAAGTGGCGGTGCTAAAATTCGGCGGGGGTTGCCAGGGCTGTAGCGCGGTAGACCTAACTCTTAAAGAAGGTGTTGAGAAAACCTTGATTGAGAAGGTTCCGGGTCTTACTGCCGTTAGGGATTCGACTGATCATACGGTAACAGAAAACGCTTTTATGTAGTTTGTGTTGACGTGTAAAAAAGGGGGAGCCGCTTACAAGCGATTCCCCCTTTTTTATTGGAGCTTAGAGTCTTTACTGGAGTGGTCGCTATCCACGCTGACGTTTTGGCAGTACGTCACGTAACGTATTTGCCATATCTGTCAGTGCTTTTTCGGTTGCTTCCCAGTCAATGCAGGCGTCGGTAATTGATACGCCGTATTCTAGGTCTTTTAGGTTGGTAGGGACTTTTTGATTCCCCCAGCCGATATTACTTTCGATCATCAAGCCCATGATGGAGTTATTGCCATCTAGGATCTGTTGAGTTGAGTCTTCTGCAACCGTTACTTGGCGCTCAGGCTTTTTGCTTGAATTCTCATGAGAGCAATCAACCATGATGTTGTGCATTAATTTCGCAGACGTTAACGCTTCTTCACTTAATGCAATGTTGGCGGCGTCATAGTTTGGTAGGCCGTTGCCGCCACGAAGAACAAGATGGCCATAGCCATTCCCTTTTGTATTTACAATGCTCACTTCTCCGTTTTCATTAATGCCTAGAAAAGAGTGTGGGTGAGAGACGGATTGCATCGCATTGATAGCCACTGTCAGGCCGCCATCGGTTCCGTTTTTAAAGCCAACAGGGCCTGATAATCCTGATGCCATTTCACGATGAGTCTGCGACTCCGTTGTGCGAGCACCAATGGCAGACCAGCTGATCAGATCTTGTATATATTGTGGGGAAATAGGGTCTAGTGCTTCGGTGGCAAGAGGGAGGCCGAGTTCTGATAGGTCAATCAGTAGCTTGCGTCCCACTCTAATACCTTTATCTATATCAAAAGTCCCGTCAAGATTAGGGTCATTGATTAGGCCTTTCCAGCCTACGGTAGTACGTGGCTTTTCAAAATAGGCGCGCATGATAATGTATAGAGTGTCGTCAAGTTTTTCTGCAAGTGCTTTTAAGCGCTTAGCATAATCTAGTGCGGCCTCTGGATCGTGAATGGAGCAAGGCCCAATGACAATTGCTAAGCGATGATCTTTACCATCCATAATGTTTTTTATAATGTCGCGCGATTCTGCAACATGGCCGCTAACGGTTTCGCTTACTGGCAGCTCTTTTTTTAATTGGCTCGGCGTTACCAAAGCGGTAAAAGAGGCAATATTTAGGTCTTCAAGACGTGTGTTGCTCATTACGGGGATTCCTGCTGTCTACTATTAATTATAGCCACTAACAATATCGTGTTTTTATTGTTGAATGAACCGCTAGCCAATCATTTTTTGATTTTTTAGAAGAAAAGATACTTCACACCAAAAGTGAGCAGTGCTATAGCTAAAATAGGCTGCAAAATATGGTTAGGAACGTGGCTGGCGATACGAGTTCCTATATAAATGGTGGGAATGGAGCCAATTAGTAAAGCGGCCAATAATGTGTAGTCCACATTCCCCAAAAACAAATGGCCGACGCCGGCAACTAGTGTGAGTGGCACTGCATGCGCTAGATCTGTACCGACAATATTTCTTGCCCTCATGACAGGAAATAAAATCATCATAATGGCCGTGCCTAAGGCGCCAGCACCAACCGAAGTTAACGTCACTAATATTCCTAGAATAAAGCCGCAAATAAACACGATTCGAATGCCTGTTTTTTCGCTGATATTAAAATTTAATGCTTGGGTGAGCTTTACCCTGAACAAAATGACAGCGGCTGTGAGTACAAGCATTAAGCCTAGTGTGCCAGTCAGTATTTCTTGGTAGTGATCGGGTTTTTCAAACTGAGATAGGGCCCAGACCGTAATAAAAGAGGCTGGTAGGCTGCCTGCTGCCATCGCAAAAACGATTTTCCAATTGACGTTGCCACGTCTTGCATGCATCACCACACCTGTGCTTTTGGCTATACCGGCATACATTAGATCTGTGCCAATGGCTATATAAGGGGGAAAACCAAACATGAGTAGAAGCGGGGTCATAAGTGAGCCGCCACCAACGCCGGTAATACCTACCGCTAAACCAACTGCCGCACCTGCGCAAATGTACCAAAAAAAATCCATTAGTAAGCCATATCGAAGTTATTTAAGCTGGCAACACTAGAGCTTTTTTACTATTCTATAAAGTAATATTTTATTATGTTTTTAACTCTTTTTCGTATAAGGAAAATGATGAAGTTACAGCAGCTTAGGTATATATGGGAAGTGGCGCGTCATGACTTAAATGTTTCAGCGACTGCGCAAAGTTTGTATACGTCCCAACCGGGCGTTAGTAAACAGATTCGACTTTTAGAAGATGAGCTCGGTGTGGAGGTGTTTGCTCGAAGTGGCAAGCATTTGACTCATGTAACGCCGGCGGGTGAAAAGATCATCGCTTTAGCGGGAGAGGTGCTTAGTCAAACGCAAAATATCAAGCGTGTGGCGAAAGAGTTTAGTGATGAGCGCAAAGGTTCTCTTGATATTGCTACCACACATACTCAGGCACGATATGCTTTGCCTAAAGTGATCAATCAGTTCATTGAAGGCTATCCTGATGTGAGTTTGCATATGCATCAAGGAACCCCGATGCAAATTGCTGAAATGGCAAACGATGGTATTGTCGACTTTGCCATTGCTACAGAAGCACTTGAACTATTTGGTAATTTGGTAATGCTGCCGTGTTACACGTGGAATCGATCTGTTGTGGTACCAAAAGATCATCCATTGGCAAAAGTAGGCAAGCTAACATTAGAGAAACTGGCCGAGTATCCAATCGTGACATATGTGTTTGGTTTTACCGGGCGCTCTCAGTTGGATAAGGCGTTTCAAGACGCAGATTTACAACCTAATGTTGTCTTTACTGCTGCAGATTCTGATGTTATTAAAACCTATGTACGGCTTGGGTTGGGTGTGGGTATAGTGGCTTCGATGGCGCACAATGACGTTCAGGATGCGGATTTAGTGGCGTTAGATGCCTCGCACCTCTTTGCTGACAGTTGTACAAAAATAGGCATTCGAAGTAATACTTTTATTCGTGGTTATATGTATAAATTTATCGAATCTTTCGCACCACATCTTACTAAGGATGTGGTAGTGGCTGCAATGGATGCGGGCAATCGACAAGATGTCGAGCTGTTGTTCAAGGATATTGAGCTTCCTCGGTACTGATTTCATGTATTTTAAAAATAAAAAACGCGATATAGAGGAAGACTAGGTCGCGTTTTTTTTGGTATTGAATCTATCAAATTACTTTTTTAACTTTACGGCCATTTCGGCGATGCGTTTTCCTTGTGCCTCACACAGCGCTTTTTCATCATTGGTTAGAGTGTTTTCGCTGGTGCTATTTGCTAGATGGCTTGCGCCATAGGGTGTACCGCCAGCAAGCGTACTAATCAGCTCTTTGTTTTTGTATGGAAGTCCAACCCAAACCATGCCGTGATGCAGCATTGGTGTCATCATGCTGTGAAGGCATTGCTCTTGTCCGCCATGCATGGTGCTTGCGCTGGTGAATCCACACGCGGGTTTGTCTATTAATTGCCCTGTCAGCCACAGTGTCGACGTTTGATCGATGAAGTGCTTGAGCGGTGCGGCCATGCTGCCAAAATAGGATGGAGATCCCATTGCTAGGCCAGAGCAGTCCGCCAACTCTTCTAGTGTGCAGTAGGGGGCGCCGTCGTCAGGTAAAGCAGGGGAGGCGATTTTTGTTGTGTCCGATACGTCAGGAACTTGGCGTATCTTTGCCTCAATGTCGCTCACTTTATTGATGCCACGTGCAATATATTTGGCCATTTCAGAAATAGAGCCGTGTCGACTGTAGAATAAAACCAATATGTATGGCGTGGTGATCATTAAGATCTTCCTTGTTATTTAAATAATGCCAAAACGCCTTCTGGTGGGCGTCCGATGGTGGCTTTGTTGTTGTGTATGACGATAGGACGTTCTATCAATTTTGGGTGGTTGTGCATCGCTTGCAAACGCTCTTCATCGGTCGACTCTTTGTTTAGACCAAGTTCTTTATAGATGTCTTCTTTAGTTCGCATCAGTTCAAGAGGCGGGACTTGCAGTTGAGCGAGTAGTGTTTGCAATTCTTCGATGCTTGGAGAGTCTTGTAAATACAGTCTGATATCAGGGTGGATGTTGTTTTCTTCTAGGAGCTGTAAGGTTTGGCGTGACTTTGAGCAGCGAGGGTTGTGGTAGATAGTGGTCATGTTTGGATCCTATTTAGAAGCTGTTTTTCTATTTTTGGCAAAACACGATAAATGCCTGACGGAAGTTAAGACCATACCGTCAGGCATTTATGTTGTTACTTTTTGCTTAAAATGAAGTCGATTGCGTCTGCAATGACGATGTCTTCGTTCTCACCAGCTTTGCGGTATTTGTATTCTAATGTGCCTTTTTCTAGGCCTTTATCTCCCACAACTAAGCGATGCGGAATACCTAGCAACTCGCAATCAGCGAATTTAACACCTGGGCGTTCTTTGCGGTCGTCTAGTAATACGTCTAAACCTTTTGCTTTAAGTTCTGCGTATAGGCGATCGCATTCGGTACGAACCGCTTCGGATTTGTCGTAGTTCATGGCAATAATGGCGATATCGAATGGTGCGATGCTTTCTGGCCACAAAATGCCTTTTTCATCGAAATTTTGTTCGATGGCTGCTGCAACGATACGAGAAACGCCAATACCATAACAGCCCATGTGCATGACTTGCGCTTTGCCGTTCTCATCTAATACTGTGGCTTTTAGCGCTTCTGCGTATTGTTGGCCAAGTTGAAAAATGTGACCGACTTCGATGCCGCGCTTAATAATAATGGTGCCTTGGCCGTCAGGTGAAGGGTCGCCTTCAACGACGTTGCGGATATCAGCAATTTCAAACTCAGCGCAATCGCGTTCCCAGTTCAAGCCTATGAAATGGTAGTCGTCTTTGTTTGCACCGGCGCAGAAGTCAGACATGATAGCCGCTGAGCGATCAGCAATCACACGAATGCCTTTCTCTTTAAGGCCTTTAGGGCCGATGGAGCCAGGCGCGCAGCCAGTTTTTGTCACAATGTCGCTTTCGTCTGCAAACTCGAAAGGAACAACAAGGCCTGATAGTTTTTCAACTTTGATTTCGTTGATGTTGTGATCACCACGAAGCACAAGTGCGACAATAGTAGGCTGATCGTTTTCGTCTACAGCTTTTACCAACATGGTTTTGACAGTGCTAGTGACATCCATTTTAAGGAATTCAGCAACTTTTTGGATTGTTTTACAATCCGGTGTGAATACTTCTGTTAATGCTTGTGTTGGTGCGTCTGCTTTTTGTTTTAAGCAAACGGCTTCTGCCAATTCTATGTTAGCGGCAAAATCAGAAGAATCACTGAAAGCGATATCATCTTCGCCTGAGTCTGCCAATACATGAAACTCATGAGAGAATGCGCCACCAATGCTGCCTGTGTCTGCGCGTACAGGACGGTAGTCTAGGCCAATGCGGTCAAATACATTGCAGTAAGCTTGATGCATCACGTCGTATGTTTGTTGTAATGACTCTGCGCCGACGTGAAAAGAGTAAGCGTCTTTCATGCAGAACTCGCGAGAGCGCATTACGCCAAAGCGTGGGCGGACTTCATCACGGAATTTGGTTTGAATTTGGAAAAAATTCATTGGAAGTTGCTTGTAGCTGGTTAATTCATTACGCGCAAGTTCAGTGATGACTTCTTCATGAGTTGGGCCAAGGCAATACTCGCGACCGTGGCGATCTTTGAGGCGAAGCAATTCTGCGCCGTATTTCTGCCAGCGTCCTGTTTCTTGCCATAGTTCAGCAGGTTGTACGCCGGGCATCATGACTTCCAAGGAGCCCGCTTTTTCCATTTCGTCACGAACGATGTGTTCGACTTTGCGGAAAACTTTAAGCCCAGTCGGTAGCCAAGTGTATAGGCCTTTTGAAATCTGACGAACCATGCCAGCACGAATCATAAGTTGGTGGCTGGTGACAACCGCATCGGTTGGGGCTTCACGTAAGGTAGAGAATAAATAGTTGCTTGCGCGCATAATAAGTGTCTATTTTTTTAAAAGTTAAATTGCGAAAGTTAATGTTTTTAGCCTGCGAAGCGAGGCTCAATTTGGCCTCTTACACTCGTTTCAAGGGTGAAAATGCCACCGGCTTGAGGAAATTGCTTTAGCTCTTCTTCTGTTTGTGCTCCTCGACAAGTGCTCACGAATAGAGTCTTCATGTCGGGTCCACCAAACGCCACCATGGTTGGATAGGTTGCTGGTACAGAGTGCTCTTCTAAAATCTCGCCTTGAGGGCTGATTTTAACCACGCGTTGACCTTGATAAAGCGCGGACCAGTAATTTCCTTCGATATCAACGGCAGCGCCATCTGGACGACCGTTGCCGTGTGGAAATTGAATAAAAACGCGCTTGTTCGAGGCTGAGCCTGTTTCTAGATCGTAATCAAACTGATAAACCACGTGATTTGGTGTGTCTGAGTAATACATGATGGTGTTGTCTGGCGAGAAGGCCAGGCCATTAGATGTCCAGACAGCTTGGTCTATCAGTGTTTCTTGTCCATTGCTGAATTGATGTAGTGCGCCATTAAATGCGTCTTTAGGAGAGTACATTGTGCCGGCAAAAAAGCGGCCCTTCGCATCGCAACGACCATCGTTAAAACGAGTTGTTTTTTGGTCATAGGTGGCAAGCCAATAAGGTTTTAAATCCGCGGTGAAGTTTTCTAGAGTGTAAACGCCTGAGCGCAACGCAGCAATCACTCCACCATTGTTATCTAAAGAAAAACAACCTATTTCTTCATTAAATGTGCGACTTTCTAGTTTTTTTGATTGAATGTTGTATGCGTGTAATTTGAAAGAATCAATGTCAACAAAATAGAGTGTTTGAGTGCGCTCATCCCAGCGAGGACATTCGGCTAATTTTGCTTGTACATCCAAGGCACATTGCATATCAGTCATGTGGGCTCCAAGTCTCTGAGAGTTTTTAAAAATAGGGTGCTATAGTGCTTATGAAAGCCATTTTTGTAAATAGGAAGATGTAAAGATGTTTGAGTTAAACCCAGCGCTAGATCGAGATTCTATTCTCGTAGGGCACTTTTCTCTGTGCCAACTTCGGATAATTAATGATGCTCAATTTCCTTGGTTTGTACTTGTTCCTCAAAGAAACAATATTACTGAAATTTACCAGTTAGTTGAAGAGGATCGTCAGCAGCTGATGACTGAAAGCTGTTTATTAGCGGAAACGCTGCATGATGCTTTCTCTGCAACCAAACTAAATATTGCCGCTCTTGGCAATCAGGTGCCGCAATTGCATGTCCACCATATTGTTCGTTACAAAACCGATTCGTGTTGGCCTGGCCCTATTTGGGGGGTATTTGATGCAATGCCTTATGAAAAAGAAAACTTGGCTGAAATTTTGCAAAAGGTTCAATCACTACTAAGCGACGATTTAACGTTACCCAGCGATGAGGCTGAACTTTACTATTGAAAAAAGCCTCTAAAGTTTTATTCTATGCTGAGTGAATTTTAGCCAACTGGAAGCATTTTTATGAGCGTACGCAAAAGGAAAAAGGCCATACAGAAAGTTGTTAAACTACTGAATTTATCGACGTCACCTAATGCAAGTGAGTCGGTTATGGCTTTGCGTCATGCTGAATTGTTAATTAGGCAGTATGAGATAGCTCAAAGAGAGTTGCCTATTTTGCAATTGTGCGATCGATCCGCACTTTATCGTGTTAGCTGGGGTGGAGCCGCTCCTAAATATCAAAAAGAAGCAGTGGTGAGGCCATCTACTGATGGTTCGGTTTATAATCGCCGTTTTAGTGAAAAAAACAATGATCCAAATCGAGCGTACGAGTCGGTTCGTACTATTATTGATGATATGAATTTATATGACTCTGGTGTTTCTTTGAAAAATAATGAAAGCACAGATGTGGCAAATCGTTGTGAGAGTAGTGATGGCTCGGTTTTTGGTGTTGACACATCTCGCTTTAATTTTCAAGGTGAGGGTGTTGAGGGGCATTCAAAAGTAGATGTTGATTTGGTTGATGGAAGTGAAATGGCTGCAGAAAATGTACTAGATGAAGCGGGCTCCATGAAAGAGTCCGTTAGGCTTGAAAGTGAGCAGGGTGATGTTTCTGCTTATACGGCTTCCAGTGACAATGTCATTAACGCTACTAAGGCATTTCGTCCAGATAATCATGAATTCACGGAGACACTAAAAACTCAATATGCCACCAGTGACCCTAACGTGCCCTTCTCAGAGGATGGTTATTGGTCAAAAGTATATGAAAAATTAGTCGACTTCGATGAAGCCAAGATTCAAACAGCAATCGATGCATTAGATAAACAATTGTCGTTGGCTCAAGAAAGTCTGCAGCTCAAGAAGAAAAAGCGCTATGAGCATGAACAAAGTGAGGTGCAAGAGCGCACTGAGCGGGCTCGAATAGAGCAAAGTTTTGAGGAGGCCATTGAGCGAGCGTTTCAAGCTAGAGCTAAGTCTTACGAGGCTTGGGAGGATCGTTGTACCAAGGTTCGTATGGCTTGTTTAAGAGATGAGCAGGATGCGGTGCAAGGGTTTGATGCAATCAGTCATGAGTTAGTAAAAAACAAAGAGGCTTATAAGCAGCACCTACAGCAAAAAGAAGATTATCGTGCTGCGAAGATTATGCATGAGTTGCGCCGACATTTAGTGTTGGCTGTTTCTGTTGGTGAGGATGCAACTACGTCTTATGAAAAAGTGATTGAAATTATGGCCGGCAATGGTCTTTCTTTGAAAGATTTAGAGTTTTCTGACATAAAAAATAAGAGTTTGTTTATTCGTCTCCTTGAGCGTGAGTCTGCGCAGATTCCAGATGTTAATGAGAGAGAAAAACATACGGAAGAAATGCTAGATAAATTTTTGGTTTCGAGCTTATCTAAAAAAGAATCGCGCGCGTCGGAGAATCCTATACAGCATATACAGCGTTTATTGATTGCTGCAAATGAGGGTGGCCAGTTTGAGACGCAGAAAAACCTTGAGCAAGTTATTTACTTAATGGACGCAAACGGCATTGGTGTAAGAGATATTGGTTACGGCTTCATAAAAAAATATTCTGTCTTTATTCGCTTAATTAATTGGGAGGCGGAGCGTATCGCTTCATTGCCTGAGAGAGAAAAATTCACGGCTCAAATTTTAGAAGAATATATTCAGCATTCTGTTCAAAAGCCTAAATCCGACAGAGAGCAAAAGGTAAATCGATAGGATTATGGCGTAAGAAAAAAATTCAATAACCCCCTCATTTATTAGATTGATGAGGGGCTTTTTTTTGAAATCCATCTTAAAGGCTTTCTTTGCGCTCCCGCATCTTTTACCATTTCGTTCTTGATTCAATTGTAATTCTCAGCAGGAGAGAAGCATGAGTATTATTAAAGAAGATGATCTGATTGATAGTGTGGCGGACGCATTGCAGTTTATCTCTTATTACCACCCTCTGGACTTTGTCAAAGCTGTGCATGAGGCTTACGAAAAAGAAGAAAGTAAAGCGGCGAAAGATGCCATGGCTCAAATCCTTATTAATTCTAGGATGTGTGCGGAAGGTAAGCGCCCTATTTGCCAAGACACGGGTATAGTTACCGTGTTTATTAAAATTGGTATGAATGTACAGTGGGAGGGCACTCAAAGCGTTGCTGATATGATTAATGAGGGTGTACGTCGTGCGTATCTAAACCCAGATAATGTCTTGCGGGCTTCTATTCTTTCTGATCCTGCAGGTGCCCGTAAAAACACCAAAGACAATACTCCTGCTGTCATTCACATGGAGGTTGTTCCGGGTGATACGGTTGAAGTGCATGTTGCTGCAAAAGGCGGTGGCTCCGAGAATAAATCGAAGCTTGCGATGCTGAACCCTTCAGACGATATTGTTGAATGGGTCAAGAAGACGGTCCCAACAATGGGGGCTGGTTGGTGTCCGCCGGGAATGCTGGGTATTGGTATTGGTGGTACGGCCGAAAAAGCGATGGTTATGGCGAAGGAGTCCTTAATGGATCCTATCGATATTCATGAGCTTAAAAACCGTGGTCCACAGAATCGAGTAGAAGAACTACGTTTGGCAATTTTTGATGCTGTTAATAATTTAGGTATTGGTGCTCAAGGTTTGGGTGGCCTGACAACGGTGCTTGATGTCAAAATTATGGACTATCCAACGCATGCTGCTTCTTTACCTGTTGCGATGATACCAAATTGTGCGGCGACGCGTCATGCGCATTTTGTTTTGGATGGCTCGGGTCCTGCTGATTTGGTTCCACCATCACTTAATGACTGGCCAAAAATCACTTGGGAAATCGGTGAAGATGTTCGTCGTGTAGACCTAAATAGTGTTACGCCAGAGCAAGTGAAAGAATGGCAGCCTGGAGAGACGGTTTTGTTAAGCGGTAAAATGCTCACTGGGCGTGATGCGGCGCATAAGAAAATGGTTGAAATGATCGCCAATGGTGAAGAGTTGCCGGTTGATCTTAAAGGGCGGTTTATTTATTACGTTGGGCCAGTTGATCCAGTGAGAGATGAAGCGGTTGGTCCTGCTGGTCCAACCACAGCCACTCGAATGGATAAATTTACAAGAACCATTCTTGATAAAACGGGCCTGCTTGGCATGATTGGTAAGTCTGAGCGCGGCCCAGTTGCAATTGAAGCGATTAAAGAGTTTGGTGCTGTTTAT